>RFIB01000139.1 GCA_003695625.1 Acidobacteriota bacterium
GACGAGCTTGTCGAGGACATCGACGAGCCACAAGGCGCGGTCGCGGGCGCGGGTGGCGGGATCGCGGGGCTGTCCGCGCCGGCGGGCGGGGGGATTGGGGTAGGCGGTGCGGCGGATGCGGGGGCAGCGGTCGAAGGCGGCGCGGTAGGCGGGGTGGTCGTCGCTGACCAGCTCGAGGGTGGCGCCGGGCCGGAGCAGGGCGAGCAGGCGGCGCCGTGTGGCGGCGGCGGCGCGCCGGTAGCCGCCGCGCGGGGGCCGGCCCCAGCGGCGGTAGCGGGCGTCGCGCCGTCGGCGTTCCCAGGGATGGCGCCGGGGCCGGGCATGGGGCGCCTCGTCGACGGACAGGACGAAGCGCGAGCGGGTGCCGGCGGCGAGGCCGACGCCGACGGGATAGTCCTGGCAGCCGGCGAAGGTCTCGAGGTGGTCGTAGACGACCGGTTCGTCGAGCAGTCCGCGGCGTGCGATCTCGTCGAGGAGCAGGGCGTGGAGGCGCAGGGCATGACGTCCGATCCGCTCGGAGAGCCGTGCCCAGGCGGAGCGGTGGCCGCCGTGGTGTTCGGCGAGCTGTCCGAACGAGGCGCCGATGCAGACGCCGGAGGCGCAGGGGAGCAGGCGCTCGGGGTGCTTGAGGTAGTAGGTGACGGCGAAGGTCTGGCTCGAGAAGGTCCGCCGGCAGACGCGGCAGCGCCAGCGGGGGATGCGGCGAGGCGCGGCGTGGCGCGTGTAGAAGCCGTGCCGGATGCATCGGAAGGGATGGTCCGCGGGCCGCGTGCGGGACGGGCAGTCGGCCCACGGGCAGTGCGGGGGGCGGAACGCGCCGTCGCGGGCGAGCGTCTCGACCGGATGCTGCGGCCAGTCCATGGGGACCGGACGGAGCAAGCGCGATGCCGGACGGGCGCGGGCACGTCACCGGCAGGCGGCCGGTCCGCCGGACTCCGCGCTCCGCGCGGGAATGCGCCTCCCGCCCGTGCAACACGCCCCCCGGGCTCGTCCGCCGGATCCCCCCTGCAGCGCCCGCCGGCGTCCGCATGCGGACACCACCCCCGGACACCCCGGACACTCGCGGCGGCGGCGGGCGCCCACAAGCTGCGCTACACGTAGTGCGTCATGAGCCGCCGAGGATGTCCGGGATCCGCTCCGCGACACCCTGCTTGATGTCCTCCGACACCGGTTCGGGGCCGACCCACGAGAGCATCAGCGCGAGACCGATCGGCGCCGACTGCACCGAGCCGACGCGGCGTCCGTCGCGCCAGACGGTGACCGTGCCGTCCCCGGCGATCTCGATCGCGACCTCCTCGCCCTTGCGGATCTTCTCGGTCCACAGGGCGCCGAACGCGGCCCGTGCCGGGTCGTCCTTCGACACGGTCCGGTCGAGCGAGGCGTCGAGAGCCTCGCGCATCGCGTCCGCGCCGACGTTGCGCAGGAAGCGCATCACGCACAGCCGCTCGCCGGGCAGTTCGGCGAGGGCCTCGTAGAAGGAGGGATCGGCGCGCAGTTCGTCGGCGCTGCGGCCGCGGAACGGGGCGAGGTGCTCGCGCGCCGCGGCGGGGTCGAGATACAGCCCGAACGCGTAGACCTTGAAGATCAGCGCCTTCTTGCGCAGGCCGACGCCGGCCAGCTCGAGCGTCATCGCGTCGTCGGCGGGGGCGGGGCGGCGGAGTTCGAACGCGACTCCCGAGGACGGCTCGACGAGCGTGTCGGCGCCGATCGCCGGGGGAACGACGGTCGGCGCGACCAGAGCCGCGGCCGCCAGAAGTGACACCGGGGTGCGGGAGAGCCTCATGTCCTGTCTCCTCCTTCACGCGCGATTATGCCCGAACCCGCCGTGCCGGGACGCGGGCGCGGTTGACCGGTGCCCTCGGGCGCGCCGTAATGTCACGCCCCGGGACGGCGACGGAAAGGAGACCGACGATGGGCCGGTGGACCGCCAGGCAGGTTCTTGCAGCGATGCCGCGCGAGCGGCGGGTCGAGGCGATCCGGGCGTTCTGGGACGATCCGCGACTGCGTCGCGCCGACAGGATCGCAGCGCTCGAGCCCTGGCTGCGCGCGCGGGGAATGCGGGCGGCGTTTCTCGACCGGCTGCCCCGCGCCCGCCGGGCCGAGCTGATGGCCGACACGGCGCTGCCCGAGGACACCGCGCACCAGGTGCTGATGTCGTGGCATCTGGTGCGGCGGCGGCCCCTGCTCGAGCGGTTTCTCGACCTGCTCGGGATCGAGCACGACGAGGGCGTGATCGAGCACGCGTTCGAGCCGCCCGCCGCGGAGGACGTGTCCCGGGCGATCGACACGCTGCGGCAGGAGTTCGATGCCGAGGACGTCGAGACCTACCTGCGCACGCTGACCGCCAGCGATCCGGTGTCCTGGGCTGCCGTCGCCGAGCGGATCGAGGACCCCGGGACGTAGTCCGGTCCGGGATGGGCGGGCCGGCCGGAAAAAAACCGGCCGGGGCTGAAACCGTCGCCGGGGTTCGGCCGTTGGAAGGGGTGTGACGGCGGTGCACCCCGCGAGGCGCCGCCGGAGGCGATCCGGATGATCGGCGAATACGCGAAGTTCCTCGTCCTGCTCGTGGTGGGTGCCGTCGCCGCGCTGGTCCTGCTCGCCGGCTGCGTATGGCGACTGCTGGCCACCGGCACGACGCTGGTCGCCGTCGTCGCGCCCGCATGCGATGCGGCGGGTGCGAGCAGCGTCCTGCCCGAGCTGTTCGGACGGCTCGTCGGCGGCTGAGTCCGCGCCGGAGGTCAGCCGGCGCCACCTCCGAGCTGGGCCGCGAAGCGCGGGATCTCGGGGTGGTCGGGGCGAATCTGCCGCAGTCGGTCGAGCCACAGCCGTGCCGCGGTCGTGTCGCCCCGGTTCAGGCTGACCACGATTCCGTTGTACGCCGCCTGCCAGTGCTGCGGATCGACGAACAGCGCCCGCTCGAACTGGGCGAGCGCCTCGTCGTGCCGTCCCGCGTTGAACAGGCTGGTGCCGTAGTCGGTGATCACGTTGGCGTCGTCGCCCCGGATCGCCAGCGCGCGCCCGTAGGCATCGGCCGCCTGCTCCCAGCGGTGCGTGTCGTACCAGTAGTTGCCGAGCTGGACCAGCGTGTCGTAGTCGCGCGGATCGGCCTCGGCCCTGGCGATCAGTCCCTCGATCCGCTCGAGTTCGGCGCCGGCGCGGGCGACCGCGGCGTCGTCCGGCGCCCTGCGTCGCGCCTCGTCGAGCGCCTCGCGGGCCGCCGCCATGTCGCCGGCGCCGTGCAGCGCGGCGTCGAACGCCGCCAGCGCCGGCGCGAGCGCCTGCCTGTCGAGTTCCATCGCGCGGCGCGCGGCCGCAAGCGCCTCCTCGGGCCGGTGCAGGCTGCGCAGGAGTCGCGCGGCCCGCACGTGGACCTCCGCGTCGTCCGGGGCGACCTCGAGGGCCCGCTCGCCGTGGGCCGCGGCCTGGTCGAGCCGGCCGGCCTGGGCGAACACCTCGCCCAGTTCGAGCAGCGCCCCGGCGTCGCGCGGATTCGCCGCCAGGCGCTCGCGCAGCCGCTCGACCCGGGCGGCGAGTGCCTGCTCGGCCGAGACGGCAGGCGAGGCGGCCGCCTGCGGTGGGCCGGGCGACGAGAGCCCGAGCGCCTCGGGCCGCAGGACCGCGGTCGTGCCGATCACGCCGACCAGCAGGCCGAGCACGACGCCGCCGGCGAGCCAGGCGAACGGCTCGCGACGGCCGGCGGCAGGTGCCGGGGAGGGGGCGGGGCGACGGCCCTTCGTCCTGGAACTCACGGCTCGACTCCTTCGAAACGATCGAACTTGCGGCTGCGGCCGCCGGCCGCGGGCAGGGCACCTTCGAACATCTGGACGCGACTCGCAAGTCCCTGGGCGGTGTAGAGCCGACCGTCCCCGTCGAGGGCGAGATCGATCGGCTGATACAGCCGGCCCGGCGTCTCGCCGATCCCCGCCGCCTCGCCGAGGCACCGGTTCGTGGTGCGGTCCCACGCGGAGATCAGCGCCTTCTGGCGGTCGAGCACGTAGACGACGCCATCGTCGGCGAGCGCCGCGGCGACGGGAAAGCCGGTCGTGCACGCGGTGCCGCCCTGGATCCCGACCGATCCGGCGGGCCGGCCGTCCAGATCGAACAGCAGCACCCGCCCGCTCATCGGATCGGGAACGAGCACCGTGTCGAGGTAGACGTCGACCCGGGTCAGGATCATCTCGCGCGCACGTCTCTCGTCGAGGTCGGCGGCGAGATCGACCGTCGCGCGAAGGTGTCCGTCGCGCGCGAACAGCAGCAGCCGGCGTCGGGCCTCGTCGAGCAGGTAGAGCGTCGCCCCGTCGGGGCTCAGCGCGAGGGATACCAGCCGCTCGTCGCCGTCGCCGTCGCCGGCGCCGGCGCCGGCGGACGCGGGCAGGTCGAGGTCGAGCACCCGCGAGTCGGCCCCGTCGAAGTCCAGCTCGATCACCTCCTGCCGTCCTTCATGGCGGGCGAGGACCAGGATCCGTCCCTCGGGGTCGACGGCGACGTCCGATCCGCCGCGGAAGGTCGCTCCTCCGCGGATCACGTAGCGCTCGAGTCCGCGGGCGTCGAAGATCACGATCCGGTGCGCTCCGCCGTCGACGACGAACACCTCGCCGGCATGCAGGTCGGCGTGGACCGCGGTCGGCCGGCGGAAGGTCTCCCACGCCGACGGGATCTCGAGCTGGCGTGCGAACCGGACCTTCGCGATCGGCTCCCCGCGGGCCCCCGCCGGCAGCACGGCCCCGGCGAGCAGCGCGGCGGCGACGAGAAACCGGCTCATCGTCCTGCGGCTCCGTCGGTGCGCCGGAAGACCTGCACCCGCGCATTGCCCTGGTCGGCGACGACGACCCGCGACGGTCCGGCGAGGGCGAGATCGGAGGGCAGCATCAGCCGGCCGTCCCGCCAGCCCCGCCCCCCGGCGTCGCCGACGACGTCGGCGTTCTCGTCGAGCAGCAGGATCCGCCCTCCGGACCGGTCGAGCACCAGGCGCGCGCCGTCCGGGGCGACGGCGACGGCCGCCGGCCAGCACGGACGGGGCGAGACCCCGGGCAGCTCGACCGGCTCGCCGATCGCGCCGTCACGGGTGACCGGCACGAGCCGGCCGCGTGGCGGCACGGCCACGATCCAGCCGTCTCCGGTGTCGGCCACGTCCCGGGCCAGCGGCGGCAGCGGGAGTTCGCCGGCCTCCGCTCCGTCGGGTGTCACGACGAGCAGCCGCCCCTGCGCGAGGTCGACGACGGCGAGCCGGCCGTCCCGCGTCCCGGCGAGCGGGCCGGCGAACGTGCCGCGGGGCAGGGGGAGCCGCCGCTGGGCGCCGTCCTGCGGATCGACGAGGTAGATCGCGCCGGTCCCGCGCACCGAGACGGCGTAGCGGCCCGCCACCGCGGCGATCCCGGCGGGCGTGGCGGGCAGCCGCACGACCCGGGCCGGCGACCAGCCGGCCGCGCCGCGCCGGAAGAGCACGAGGCGCGGCGGATCGGCGTCGGCGACCGCGATCCGCTCGCCGTCGAGGGCGGCGACACCGACCGGAGCGGTCAGCCGCGCGCCGTCCGATCCGTGAACGGTCGCCTCCCAGACGAGGGCGACCGGCGCGGCGGCCGGCCTGTCCTGGCCGTGCGCTGCCGGACCGGCGAGGCAGGCCCCGGCCACGACGAGAAACAGCGCTGCGTGCCTCATCGTCCGCTCCCGAAGCGCGTGTGGCAGGACACGCACAGGTCCCGCTCCTGCGCCCGATGCAGGTACTTCTCGTACGGCGCGTCGTGGATCCCGTGGCACGAGACGCAGTCGACCGGCTGCCCGTTGCGGGGGTCGCGCACGTCCTCTCCCATCGGGTGCGCGACCGCGTGCTCGTGCTCGTGGCACTCGGCGCAGAGCGCCGAGGGCGGCTCGCGGAACAGGACCGGCTGTGGTCCGCCGTGCGCGGCGTGGCATGTCGTGCAGTCGAGTCCGCCACCGTGGCTGACGTACCGCCCCGCAGCCCCCGAGCGCCCGCCGCCCGGGTCGTGGCACCCGAGGCAGAGCTCCTCGACCGGCCGGACGAGCAGTCCGTCGGTCGGCGCAGTGTGTGCGTTGTGGCAGGTCGTGCACCCGGTCCCGCCGCCCGCGACGTGCGGGAACGGCGCCGTGCGCAGCGCGTCGACGGTGTCCGCGTGGCACGTCGCGCACAGCTCGGCCTCGGGGCGCTTGAGCCGGAACGGCTCGTCCGAGCCGGCAAGGGCATGGCAGTCGGTGCACGCGCCCTCGACGAACGGCTGATGCCGCGCGCTGCGGAACAGGCCCTTGCGATCGCCCGCGTGGGGGTCGTGGCAGCCGGTGCAGCCGGCCCGCTCGACCGGGTAGCCCTGGTGGGCGCGGCGGAACGAGGCGTCCGGCGCGTGGCATCCGGCGCAGAGAGCCGCTTCCGGCGCGACGAGCAGTCCCGGTTCGTCGGCACCGTGCGTCTCGTGGCAGCGGGCGCACCGGCCGCTCCGGAACGGGGCGTGCTGGACGGGGCGTGACTTCCACGAGGCGATCTCGCCGTGGCACGTCGCGCACAGCGCGGCCGGTTCCTCGGCCAGCAGCGCCTTGCGCGGGCCGCCGTGGGGCAGATGGCAGGTGGCGCAGCGGCCGTCCGCGGCCGGTGCGTGCGGGACGCGTCGGGCGGTCTGGGCCGCGACGGCCTCGTGGCACCTGGTGCACGTCGGGCCGGGGCGCTCGCGCAGCAGCGCGGCGAACCGGGACGCGTGCGGCGCGTGGCATGCCGTGCAGCGGGCCTGCGCCGCAGGCGGGTGGCGGACCGGACCGGCAAGCGCCGCGGACAGATCGGCGTGGCACGCCAGGCACGCGGTCTTCTGGTCGACCGGCGCGACGCCCGCCGCCTGCGCCGGCGCGAGACCGGCGGCCACGAGACTCAGCACCGCGAGATGCGAGAGCCGGATCATCGCTGTCCCTCCCCGGCGCCGGGATGGCACGCGTTGCATTCGCCGGTCTCGAACGGAGGGTGGAGCCGCGGCAGCATCAGCCCCGCAACCTGCGAGGCGTGCGGGTCGTGGCACGAGACGCAGTCGAGGCCCTGGCCCCCGTAGCCGAGGTGCCTGTCGCGGAACGCCCGGCTGTCACCGTCGTGGCACGACAGGCAGGTGTCCGCCAGCGGCTCGGAGAGCAGCGCGCGCTGTCGGGCGACGTGCGGTCGGTGGCACGTCGTGCAGCCGTCGGTCTCGGCGGCCGGCATGTGCGGGACCTCCTGCCCGAGCCGCCGCGCGAGCTCGCCGTGGCAGTCGCCGCACAGCTCGCGCACGGGAGCGCGGAGCTGCGAGGCGAGACGCGAGGCGTGCGGCTGGTGGCACGCCGTGCAGTCGCCCGCCGCGGCCGGATCGTGGATCGAGCCGCCGTCCGGGGCGCTCGTCGCCACGTCGTGACACGTCGCGCACAGCTCGAGCTGCGGCGCGGCGAGAAGCGCCGGCTGACGCGAGCCGTGCGGGACGTGGCACAGGGCGCAGTCCCCGTCGTCGAACGGGGCGTGGCGGGAGAGCGGTTCCGCGGCGACGAACAGCGCGTCGTGACAGGTCCGGCACAGGTCGGCTCCCTCGGCGCGCAGCAGTGGACGCGCGCCTGCGTGCGGCTCGTGGCACGCGCTGCAGCGGCCGGCAGTCACGGGGGCGTGGAGCACCGGCAGCCCGGACTGGGGGCCCTGCTCCGGATGGCAGCTCGCGCACAGCGTCGTCTGGTCCGCGACGAGCACGCCGGCGACGTTGCTGCCGTGCGGTGCGTGGCAGTCGATGCAGTCGGCCTCGGCCGGCGGGTGCACGAACGCGCCGGCGGCGTTCGTCTCCGCGGGATCCTCGTGGCAGGTCACGCAGACCGCGCGCGGCGCCTGGTCGAGCAGATGGGCCGACGCTCCGACGTGGCCGCCGTGGCAGTTCGTGCACAAGGCGGCCGGCTCGTGGGCCGCCCGGGCCGCGAGCGCGTCGCCCACGTCCGCGTGGCAGCGCGTGCACAGCTCGCGCTGCGGCGCGACGAGCAGCCCGGATGTGCGGCTGACGTGAGGCGCGTGGCACGTCAGGCACTCGCCTCCGGTCACCGGGGGATGCGCGCTGCCTCCCGCCGGCGCCGTCGGGGTCTCGTGGCACGCCAGGCAGACCGAGGACGGCGCTGCGCCGGCCTCGGCCAGATCGTGGCAGCTCGCGCAGTCCATCACCGGATGGGCCGCGCGGGGCAGCAGGGCGGGCCGCGGCGCGCCGTGCGGCCGGTGGCACGCGCTGCATGCGATGTCGCCGACCGGTCGGCCGTGGGCGGCCGCGAAGCCGGAGGCCGCGCCGTCGTGGCACGTCCCGCACAGCGGCGCCTCCGGCTGCCGCAGCAGCCGCTCCTGCGCCGCCCCGTGGGGTGCGTGGCAGGTCGTGCACGAGGCGTCGCGCGGCGGGTGGGCGCCCTCGGCCGGCCGCTGGTCCTCATGGCACGTCAGGCACAGCGCGTCCCTGGCGGCGACGAGCATCGCGGGGTGCGCCGAACCGTGGGGGTCGTGGCACGACGAGCAGCGGGTCGCGTCGGGGTGGACGTGCGCCGCCCCGAGCCCGAGCGCGTCCCCGTCATGGCACTCGAGGCAGAGATCCGGCTCGTCCCTGACGAGCCGCAGCGCGCCGCGCAGGCCGTGCGGCTTGTGGCACGCGCCGCACTCGCCCCGGGCGAGCGGGGCGTGGCGCACGGCGACGTCGCGCCCGACCTCGGCGTGGCACTTCGTGCAGTCGCTGGCGCGCTCGGTGCGCCGGCCGGGACGAAGCTGCGCCAGCCCCGCGCTGCCCGCGACCGCGGACAGCAGGACCGCGGCGATCAGCCACGGCGCGGCACGCCTGCGCGCCCCCGCGCGGTCAGTGTCCCGCGTGACCATGCGCACCTCCCTGCGCGGGCTCCTCGTCGAGGGTCCCGTCGATCCGGAGCCGGGCCAGCTCGTCCTCGCGGACCTCGATCGTCGCGTCCTTGCGCAGCGTCGTGATCAGTTCGTGCAGCTCCCGGCGGAACGCCTCGTCGAACATCGCCCGGCGCACGTTGCCGGAGACCTCCCGGAATCCGTAGTGACCCTGCTCCTCGCGCGCGGTGACGATCAGCACGACCCAGTTGCCCTCGGCACCCTCCGGGCCGAACACGGAGCCCGGCTGCGCCTCGGCGAGCCGGCGCTCGAACTCGGAGACCGCCGGGCGGGGCTCGTACCAGCCCCGGTCGCCGCCCCTGTCGGCGAAGCGGTCGATCGAGTGCTTCCTGGCCAGCCACGCCGGATCGGTGCCCGAGCGCGCCAGCTCGGCGACCTGCTCGGCGGTCGCGCGGTCGGCGACGGTGATCTGGGTCAGGCGCAGCCGGGGTGGCCGGCGGAACCGGTCCTTGTGGTTCTCGTACCACGGCTCCATCGCGGCGCGGTCGATCTCGATGCCCGCCGCGAGCACCTCCTCGAGGTAGCGCTGCGCGAGCAGGTCGTTCTCCCGCGCGCGCACGCGGTCGGCGACGACCGGGTCCCGGTCGAACCCGCGGGCGAGCGCCTCGGCGCGGATCAGACGCTCGCGCAGCAGGCGGTCGAGGACCAGGCGGCGGCTCGCGCTGGCGGCCTCGGCGCTGCGCACCGTCTTCCAGCGGCGGCGCAGCGCCTCGGCGAGCTCCTCGGCGCTCACCGCGCCGACGCCCTCGATGCGCGCCACGATCGCGGCGGGATCCGGCACCTCCGGGACGAGGCGCCCGTCGGAAAGGCGCTTCGGCTCGAGCCCGGCGAGCACCGCGTCGTCGATGGTGATCGGATGCTCGGCGGCGAGCCGGTCGACGAGCTCCTTCTCGAGACGTTCGGCGGCCGCAAAGCGCAGGCGGTCACGGACGACGCCCTGCTCCTCGTCGAACCGTGCAGGGTCGGCCGGATCGAACCGCTCGAGCCGCAGGATCGTCCAGCCGGCGTCGGTCAGCACCGGGCCGCCGAGCGCACCCGGCTCGAGCGCGAACACGATCTGCCGCAGCTCGGGGCGCAGGTTGCGGCGGGTCGCGTTCTCGATCAGACCGCCGCGCGCCGAGAAGCTGTCGACGGAGTGTGCCTTCGCCAGCGCCGCGAAGTCCTCGCCCGCGCGCAGGCGCTCGAGCAGCGCGTCGGCCTCGTCGCGTGTGTCGCAGGTCAGCACGCGCAGCGTGACCCGCGCGAACTCGTGATCGAACGCGGCGCGGACCTGCTCGTCCGTCGGCTCGGCGCGGTCGAGGATCTCGCGCCGACGGAACATCGCCACCGCGAGCTGCTCGCGATAGGCGCCGACGAGGCCGCGCGTGGGCTCCTCCTCGTGCATGCCGAGGCGACGCGCCTCCTGCGCGATCAGCACGTCGTTGACGACGCGGAACACCAGCCGGTCGAGATCGAACCCGTCGCGGCCGGTCCGGGGGGCGTCGGCGTGCATCCGGGCCAGCGCCTCCTCGAACTGGGCGGTCGTGACGGGCTCGCCGTTGACGACGAGGATCACGGGCAGGCCCTTGCCGGCCGTCTTCGGACCAGTCTGCTCGACCGCGTCGGGGCCGGTGGCGGTCGCGTGACCGGCCACGGCGGCGGCGAGCGCCGCGAGGAGCGGGAGAAGGCGTCGGGTCGCAGATGTCGTCATCACGGGGCCCTCCCGGCATGCCGCCGTGCGGGCAGCAGCCTGGTCACCAGCTCGGACTGCGCGCGCAGCAGCAGCGTCTCGAGACCGTGGATCGTGCGGCGCCCGAACGCGCCGGGATGCGCGTGGCCGTCGGCATCGATCCCGCCGATCGCGACGAGCCGCCCGTCGTCCGCCGCGATCACGCGCAGCGAGACGGCCACGCGCGGCCGCAGCGCGTCGGCCTGTCCGGTCTCGACGAACCGCTCGACCGTGCCGGTGACCAGCACGCCGGGCGACAGCGCGGCGCGCAGCGCGGCGCGGTCGAGCGGCGCGAGACCTCCGCGCGCGAGACGCCCGCGCTGGAGCAGGATCTCGCGCACGGCGCCGGGCCAGATGACCCGCCGGCCGGCCCGCCACAGCGCGGTGACCGCCGCGTCCGTGGCGATCTCCGCGGCGAGCGACGCGTCGTCGGCGTCGATCGCGTCGAACGGAACCACCGCGAGCGGTCCCTGCTCGAGCGCGGCCATGCGTTCGTCGACGACCTGCACGGCCAGCTCGCCGCGCAGCGGCGCGGCCGGCCGTCCCGGAGACCGGTCCGCGCAGCGCCGGGCAAGGCGCCGTGCCGCGCGCTCGGCCAGCTCCTCGAGCCGATCGATCCGGCCGAGTCCCAGCGGCCGCTTGTCGTCGAGTCCGGTGGCGCTCTCGAAGCCGGCCCACGAGACCTCGAGACCGGTCGAGCGCAGCTCGAACGCGGACAGGGCGAGGCGCGGCGGCGCCCCGCGCTCCGCCCGGAGAATCGTCAGCGCGAGCACGGCATCGGCACCGGTGGCATCGATCAGCCGCTGCAGCGCCGACGGCGGCGCGCGCCGCGGATCGCGCAGCCGCATCGTGCGCGCCACGTCGCGCACCGTGCCTCCCGCGACCACGCTTCGGCGGCCGCCCAGCTCGCCGACGAACGCCTGCTCGACGAGGCGCGCGATCGCGGGATCTCCGCTTCGATCCTGGACCGGCAGCACGAGCAGCGTGCCGGCAGCCGGAGCGGTGGTCCCAGCCCCGGCGAGGGAGGCGCCCGGAAGGGCGATCCCGAGCAGGATCGCGATCGCGCGGTTCCCGATCACGACGTCAGCGCCTCCACCAGCTCGTGCACGCAGCGACGCATCGCCTCGGCGCCGGCGAGCGCCCCCGAGCCGAACACCCGGCTCGAGAACGTCGTCCCGCGGACCGTGTGGGTCGCGGCCCAGACGGTCGCGCCCGACTCGGTCTCGACCATGTGCGCGTCGATCGTGATCACCGGCACCGACGAGGCGCCCGAGCGCACGGTCTCGAACTCGGTGACCGTGCCGAGGACCAGCGCCTGGACGCCGAGCCGCTTGCCGAGGGCCTGGATCTGCTCGGTCGTCGGGTCGGTGCCGCCGCCGAGGACCGCCTCGACGGCGGCGCGGACCTCGCCCGGCTCGACGACGTCGACGGCGCCGGTCGCCAGCAGTTCGGTGATGAACAGCCGGCCCGCCTTCTCGCCCGCGTCGCGGACCGGGCTCAGGTTGCCGAACGGCAGCACCGCGACGCGCTCGACGTAGCCGAAGTCGAACTCCGGATGCACGAAGCGGGCCTTCGGGACACTGGCGCAGCCCGCCACCCCGAGGACTGCCAGCAGCGTCGCGACGCGGACGATCCGATCCCGGGACATGATCTCCTCCGTTACAGGCTCACCCGCAGACCCAGCCGGCCGCTGGTGATGCGCCGCTCGGGCCCGGGGCCCAGGCGGCTGGTCGACCGCGCCAGCGAGGCGAAGAGCTGGGCGCGGTCGGACAGCAGATAGCGCGCGCCGAACGAGAGCGAGCCGGTCTCGCTCGTCTCCGCGGTGCGGCTCGTCTGGCCCGCGGCGCTGACCGAGAACCGGCGGCCGGGCGACCACGATACCGTCCAGCGGCGTCCGGAAAAGCGCCGACCGTCCTCGTCGGAGCGGTCGGCCGAGACGAACACGTTCAGCGTCGGCAGGACCCGGACCGAGCTGCCGACCCGCACCGACCAGCGACGCGACAGCGCGAGCGTCCCCGTCGTCCGGAAGTCCTCGACGTCCCAGCCCGCGGTCAGGCTCCAGCGGCGGGTCGGCCGCGCCTCCAGCGCCTGCGAGAGGCGGACCGAGTCGAGCGTGAATCCGCCGAACCGGTCGTCGATGCTCGCGTAGCCGATCGCCGCGGTCGCGCGCAGGTCGGTCCAGATGTCCGCGGTGCCGCGCAGGGTCACGTTGTCCGAGCGACGGGCGAGCGCCCCGGCGAGCTGCTCGTCGCGGCGCGACGCGCTCAGCTCGCCATGGAACGCGGGCAGCGGGTCCCAGGCCAGCCGGGCCCCCCAGCGCCGCTCGCGCAGATCCTCGAACGGTCGTTCGCTCCGTTCCTGGTCGCTGAGCTGATGGGTCAGCGCGGCGCTCCAGCCCGCCGCGAGATCCCAGTCGAGCGCGACGCGGTAGTCGACCTCGCGGCGGTCCCGGACGATCAGTGAACCGTCCTCGGCGCCCCGTTCCGCGTAGCCGAGCGTGTAGCTCGCGGAGAAGCGCTCGGTCGGCCGCGCGACGAGCTGCACGTCGAGCTGTGTCGTCGTGTTGCGCGTCTTCAGCGTGTCCGTCGCCGGCAGGTCGACCAGCGCGCGGACCTCGGTGACGGCAACGAAGTCGAGCGCGTTGACCGAGACGTTGACGGCCTTGAGGTATCGCGCCGTGCGCGTGGGGAAAGAGAGCGTGTAGCGCAGCAGGGCGGGGTCCCAGGTCACCGCCACGCCCGGCACCTCGGTCCAGGTCAGGTTGTCGGGACTGTCCCAGACGGTCCAGACCAGCGCGGGATCGGACGGGGCGTCGACCGAGATCTCCAGCCGGCTGACCTCGCGCAGCACGCCGAGATCGACGCCGACGTTGCGGAACGTGTTCGCGCCGCCGATCTCGATCCGCGGCGAGGTCGGCGTGTCGAGATCGCCGTCGACCAGCGCGGGCTCCGCGTCGAGGGAGCCGAACTCCGGCGACGGGTCGATCGCGAACAGTCCGCGTACCGCCGGAACCGGTTCCGAGACGAAGCCTCCGGTCGCCGCCCGCTGCGTCTGGTCGACCAGCCCGAGCCGCGCGCTGGCCGACAGCGAGAGCCGGTCACCCCACGCGCGGCGCCGGAAGCCCGCGACCAGCTCGTGGCGCTGCTGGTCGATGCGGACGCCGCGCAGCCGGGCATCGAGGCGCAGGTCGTCGAACGTGTAGCGCAGGCTCGCGGAGGGGCCGCTCCACGAACCGACGACGTTCCACGAGCGCGTCGCCGTGTCGCGTCCGAAGAGCGCGATGTCGGCGACGTTCGTCTCGTCGCGCCAGCGGACCTGGATCTGCGGTCCGCGGCGCGGTGTCCAGGAGACCTCGCCGAGCAGCGCGTCCGAGTCGAGGTGGTCCGCGGCGGAGGTCCCCCGACGGCGCGTGCTCGAGGCGCTGAGCCGGATCCGGACCGAGCGCAGGCGGTAGCCGAGCTGCACGAGCGGAGCGCGCACCCGCCGCTCGATCCGGGGCGCGTCCTCGGGTCTGGCGTGGTACTCGCTGCCGCGGTAGGTGACGAGCAGCTCGAGCAGCGGCGTGATCCGCTGCGTCCAGCCGAGGGAGAAGCTCGCGTCGAGGGTGTCCTGGTCCGCGCGGTCGTTCGGCGACGTGGTCCCGCGCGCGACGCTGACGGTACCCGAGAAGTCGCCTGCGAACGCCGGCAGGACGACCAGCGCGACGGTCAGCAGGACGCCGCATCCGGGCGCACCTCCGCGCACCGGGAGGGAGGGGGTGCGCAGGCGACGCTCGTGGAACACGGCCGGCTCCGGGGTTCCGCCCCGGGCCGGCGTCCTGCCGGCCCGGGGGCGGAGGATCGGTCGATGCGAGGGCGGGCGCCGGCGCGCCCGCCCGGTTCGTGCTCGATCAGAGGACCGGGTCCTTGGCGTGGCACTTGTTGCACAGCGAGCGCTGATGCCCGCCGGCGGTTGCCGCGTACGGGTTCGGGATCACGTAGGACCCCGACTCGACGCCCTCCTCGTCCCAGATCGTGATGTTGAAGTCCCAGCGTCCCGCCTGGGGCGCCGAGGAGGCGTGCGCGCGATGGCAGGTCAGGCACATCACCTGCGAGGTGCCGCTGGCGGCGCCGACGTAGTCGGTCGTCACCGTCGGATCCTCGAACGGGACCATCGCCAGGTAGGCGTCGGTGCCGTCACCCGTGTACGTCCCGGTGCCTTCGTACAGGTTGTAGTTCGCCGCGATCTCCGAGCCGAGCGACTCGCCGGTCGGGTGCTTGAAGCCGCTCGCCCCGCCGCCGGTGTGGTAGTCGCCGTGGCAGGTCGCGCACCAGTCGCTCATCCCGGCGTTGTAGGCGGTGTGGTTCGAGTTGCTCTCGCCGCCGCCGAACACCGGAATGCCGACCGCGTCGGGCGGCGCAGCGCTGTAGTCGTACGGATAGCCGGCCGCCTGGCTCGTGCTGTCGACGTTCGGGTTGCCGTCGTTGCCGTAGAGCAGGCGGAAGTGGCCGCCCTGTCCGTGCGGATCATGGCACGACGTGCAGTGCAGGTACGACGAGAGATACGTCCCGCCGGGCGCCGTCGAGTTGACGGAATCGGCCGCCAGGCCCTTGTCCTCCGAGATGATGCTGTGCCCGGCCTTCTCGCCGAGGATCGGGTTGGACGCGCCGTTGTGGCCGTCGTTGATGTTGTCCTCGAGCAGGAAGACGAACTGGCCGCCACCATAGAGCGTCCCCGGGTTCAGCGGGTCGTCGCTGTCGCCTCCGCCGAAGACGTTGCCCAGCCGGTCGTCATGGCAGCGCAGGCAGGTGTCGGTCGGTGTGCTCTCCTTGAGCAGGAACTCGTTGCCGTTCGGGTTGTCGGCCGGATTGCTCGGGCCGGCGTGCATGGTATGGCACCCGTTGCAGTGCGCGACGCCGCCGTCGTGGAACGCCAGCGCCGGCGCGGCCGCCAGGGCCAGCGCGCCAAGGCCGAGCACGAGCAGGTACCGCGTAGCCTTCTTCATCGTGTTCTTCCCCGCGTCCCTTCCGCGAGGGACGCCTGATGTCGGAGCGATCTTGTTCCGGAACTCCCCTCGTTCGAGCAGGTCGATGCGATCTCAGCGGCCCTCAATCAACGGTCACCTCCCGCCGGGTCATCCCGGCCGGGGCTGGCTGCGGACGCTGCAACGGCAGCGCGAGCGCGGCGATCGGGAGGGCGAACGTCCGTCGGGCCAGCCCCGGAATCCGTCATCCTCGCCGCTTGCTGCTGCCATCGATGGCTCCCCTCGAGTGCCAGGATTGTACGCTAAGCTTACAAATAAGTCAAGTCTTGACTCAAGGTATCCTTACGGGTATGTTACTCGCGTTTCGAAGGAACGGACCCCCGGGCGAGGCGGCGGCCCTGTCGCCGCGAGCGGACGGCGGCTAGAGTGTCCGGCGGAGCCGCGGACGGCAGGGCCGGGCGGCCGGGACGCGGGTCCCGCCAGGGAGCGTGGAAGACCATGAAGGGCGCACGGATCGCCATCTTCGGCGCCATCGTCGTCGCGGCGATGGGCTTCCTGCTGTTCAAGACGCTCGGCACCCAGGCCGGCGTCTACTACGTGACCGTCGACGAGTTTCTCGCCGACCCGCACCCGGGCACGGTCCGCCTCTCGGGCTGGGTCGAGGACGGCTCGATCGAGCGGCGGGCGGGCGGCCTGCGGCTCGCGTTCTCGATCCGCGACGAGGCGGGCGCGCAGCGCATCCGCGTGGTCTACGACGCCGCGAAGGCCGGCGGCCGGATCCCGGACACGTTCCAGGAGGGATCGCCGGTGGTCATCACCGGGCAGCTCGAGCCGGACGGCACGTTCCGGGCCACGCAGCTGCTCGCCAAGTGCCCGTCGAAGTACGAGGCGGCCGATCCGGCCGGCCATCCCGCCAGCGAGTCTCCGTAGGGCTTTCCGGCGCGCCCGCCCGGTCCGGTGACGCGGCGCGGAGGACGAC
>RFIB01000140.1 GCA_003695625.1 Acidobacteriota bacterium
ATCGCCCGCGACAGGTCGTCGTCGACCCAGTCGGCCGGAGCCTCGGGCCAGCGTGCGAGATGCACGCTCTCGTCGCGCGCCTCGGGCCACGCGCCGACGACGAGCGTGCGCCAGACGTGCTCCGCGAAGAACGGGACGAACGGTGCGGCCAGCCGCGCGAGCGAGACGAGCACCTCCCACAGCGTCCAGAACGCGTCGCGCTTGTCGGCCTCGAATCCCTCGGCCCAGAACCGGTCCCGGCTGCGACGCACGTACCAGTTGGACAGGCCGTCGACGAACTCGCGCAGCGCGGTCGCCGCCTCGTAGATCCGGAACGCGTCGAGCGACTCCGACACGCGCCGCACGAGCAGCGCGGTCTCCGAGAGAATCCAGCGATCGAGCAGGGCGCGTTCCGCCGGCGGCCGCCAGCCGCGACCGCGCGTGACGTCCGGCAACGCACCGTCGTCGCCGAGCGGCAGCCCCTCGGCCGGGTCGAAGCCGTCGATCGAGGCGTAGATCAGGAAGAACTGCAGCACGTGCTGCCAGCGCACCAGGAACTCGTTCTGCTGGTCGCGGATCGCCCGCAGCGAGTTGCGCGTGTTGTTCCACGGCGGACCGGCCGAGTAGAAGAACCAGCGGAACGCGTCGGCGCCCGGCGGATCGTCGAGGATGTCGAGCGCGACGCGTCGGCCCGGCTCGACACCCAGCGCCGCCAGCAGGTCGGAACCGAGGACGACGGACTCGCGGCCGACATCGCGGTGGGCGGCGACCCGCGCGGTCGCCGTGCGTGTCGCATCGTCCGGGTTGCGCAGCGTGATCCGCGCGTCGCGCGGCAGGCCGAGCGTCTTGACCAGCGGCGGCAGCAGCACCGCCTCGTCGGGCGCGGGCGGGGCGGGCAGCCGGTCGGGAGGCGCGACCGCCAGCTCGAACGAGCCCTCGAGCACCAGGTCCGGCGACGTGTAGTTGCCGGCGCTCTTGGATTCCTTGCGGCCCTCGGGATCGCACACGTGCCCGAGCACGATGCAGGTGCGGTACGGATGCGGATAGTCCCGCGGCGGGTCGATCCCGTACCGGCGCTGGGTCTCCTCGTCGAACAGCAGCGTGCTGATCATCAGCAGCGAGTAGAACCAGCCCCGCGTCTGGTCGATCGCCTCGGAGATGAAGTCCGCCGGGAACGAGCGCCGAAACTCCTCGATCCCGCGGTGCGGGAACCCGAACTGGGCGAACGGCATGCAGCCGGAGTCGAACCAGCAGTCGATCACCTCGGGCACCCGGCGTGCCGTCGCGCCGCACTTCGCGCACGGGACCGTCGCCTCGTCGATCCACGGCTTGTGGACCGCGAGATGCTCCGAGAGCGACGGGTCGGCGGCGCGCGCCCGCTGCCAGTGGTCCATCGCCCGCGGATTGCGGGCGAGCACCGCGTCGAGGGAGTCGAACGCCTCCTCGTGCCCGCACGCCTCGCAGACCCAGATCGGCAGCGGCGTGCCCCAGTACCGCTCGCGGCTCAGCGCCCAGTCGACGTTGTTGGCCAGGAAGTCGCCGAAGCGGCCTTCCCGGATGTGCTCGGGCAGCCAGTTGATCCGGCGATTGTTGGCGATCGCGTCGTCGATCCGGGCAGTCGTCCGGATGAACCAGGCCGGCCGCGCGTACTGGATCAGCGGATCCGAGCTGGCACGCCAGCAGAACGGATAGTCGTGGCGGTACGTCCCTTCCGCGAAGACCAGCCCGCGGGCGCGCAGCAGCCGCACGATGTCGCGGTCGGCCTCCTTGCAGAACCGCCCGGCGAAGTCGGTCACCTCGGGCGGGAACGTGCCGTCCGGCCGGACGAGCTGCAGGAACCCGATCCCCTGCTCGCGGGCCACGCGGTGGTCGTCCTCGCCGAACGCCGGCGCGATGTGGACGATGCCCGTCCCCTGCTCGGCGCCGACGAAGTCGGCGGGGATGATCTCCCAGGCGCGGCCGCCCTCCGGTTCGGCATAGCGGAACAGCGGCTCGTAGCGCTCGCCGACCAGCGCCCGTCCCGGCATCCGCTCGAGGACCGTCACCCCCTCGTCCCCGAGCACCTGGCCGGCCAGCGGCGCGGCGACGATCACCTTCTCGGGCGGCGCGCCCTCGCGGCGGACCTCGGCCAGCACGTACTCGAGGTCGGGATCGACGGCCAGCGCGACGTTGCTCGGCAGCGTCCACGGCGTGGTCGTCCACGCCAGGTAGCTCACGCCGTCGCGCGACAGGCTGCGGAAGCGGACGATCACCTCGGGGTCGTCGGTCTCCCGGTAGCCGAGGCCGACCTCGCCCGCGGACAGCGCGGTGCCGCCCTGGGGCCACCACCAGACGACCTTGTGGCCCCGGTAGAGCAGTCCGCGCCGGAACAGCTCGGAGAGAGCCCACCACACCGACTCGACATACGGTCGGTGAAACGTGACGTACGCCTGTTCGAGATCGACCCAGAACCCGATCCGCTCGGTCAGGCGCTCCCACTGCTCGGTGTAGCGGAACACAGACTCGATGCAGCGCCGCGTGAACGGCTCGACGCCGTACTCCTCGATCTCCCGCTTGCCCTTCAGGCCGAGCTCCTTCTCGACCTCGACCTCGACCGGCAGTCCGTGGGTGTCCCAGCCGGCGATGCGCGGCACGTGAAAGCCGCGCATCGAGCGGTGGCGCGGAAACAGGTCCTTGACGACCCGCGTGAGCACGTGTCCGTTGTGCGGCAGCCCGTTGGCGGTCGGCGGCCCCTCGTAGAACACGAACCGCGGGCCGGCGGCCGTCCGCTCGAGCGAGCGCCGGAAGATGTCGCGCTCCTTCCAGAAGCGGAGGATCTCGCGCTCGACGGCGGCGAACCGGTGCTCTCCACGCGGGCGGGCATAAGGCATCGGCGGTCTCTCCGGCGGGGCGACGCGGCACGTCGGCACGGACGCGAAGTGGCGTATTCTGCCACGCCGACCGGGGCCCTCCAACGCCGGGCGCGCCGCGGGATCGGCGCCCCGGCGCCGTGTATCCTGCCCGGGCGCCCCCCGGGACGCCGAGGACGACGCCCTTGAAGAGCTGGACCCGCGACCTGGCCCTCGCCGGCGCCTGGTTCGTCCTCGACCAGGCGACCAAGGGGCTCGCCACGTGGCTGCTCGCCGACGGCCCGGTCGTCGTGATCCGCGGCACGCTCCGGCTCGCGCTGAGCCACAATCGCGGCGCACTGTTCGGGCTCGGTCACGGCCTGGGCGATCCGTGGCGCACGCTGCTGCTGACGGTGCTCCCGCTGCTCGCCGTGGCCGGGATCACGCTCTTCCTGGTGCGCATCCCGGAGCGCGAGCGGTTCGCACGGGTGGGTCTGGCGCTGATCCTGGGCGGCGCGGCCGGCAACGTGCTCGACCGGCTCGTGTGGGGACACGTGATCGACTTCATCGACGTCTATGCCGGCTGGGAGCCGGCGATGGGCTGGCTGGTCGAACGGTTCGGCACCAACCGGTGGCCGACCTTCAACATCGCCGACATCGGCCTGGTGACCGGCGCCGGCCTGCTGCTCGTCGAGGCGTTCCGGCGCCGGCCGGCGGAAGAGGCGGGCCCGGCGCCCGACCCGGCGGACGTCGGCGACGAGGCCTGAGGCAGTGCATCCGCTGCTGTTCGATCTCGGGGAGATCCGGCTTCCGCTCGTCGGACCGGTCCACCTCGCGCTGCCGACCTACGGCGTGCTCGTGGCGACCGCGCTGCTCGTCGGATGGTTCTGGGTCGTCCGCCGCGCACGCGCGCGCGGCCTTGATGCCGACCGCGTCAGCAGCGTCGTGTTCTGGGCCGTGCTCGCCGGACTGGTCGGCGGCAAGCTCGGCCTGGTCGCGGTCGAGCTGCCGCACTTCGTCGCCCGCCCCGAGGAGCTGCTCTCGGCGGACTTTCTCCGCGCCGCCGGGGTCGTGTGGACGGCGATCCTCGGCGGCCTCGTCGGGATGGTCGTCAGCGCGCGGCGCCTCGGCATCGCGGTCGCCGACGTCGTCGACCTCGCCGCGGTCCCGCTGCCCGTGGCGCAGGCGATCGGCCGGCTCGGCTGCCTGGCCGCGGGGTGCTGCTACGGCGGCGTGTGCTCCCTGCCGTGGGCGGTGACCTACCACTCGCCGCTGGCCCACGCGCGGACCGGCGTGCCGCTCGGCGTGCCGCTGCATCCCGCTCCGCTGTACGAGGCGCTCGGCAGTCTCGCCCTCGTGCTGCCGCTGGCGCTGTTCGTCGACCGCCGCAGGGCGTTTCCGGGCGAGGTCGGGCTGGCCTACCTCGCCGGGTACTCCGTGCTGCGGTTCGCGGTCGAGTTCGCCCGCGGCGACGCGATCCGCGGGCTGTGGCTCGGCGGGCGGCTCTCGACGAGCCAGATCGTCTCCGCCGCGGTCCTGCTCGTCGTCGTTCCGCTGTGGGTCGCCGGTCGCCGGCGCGCGGGCGCGACCGCGGACCCGTGAGCGCACGCACCGCGCAGCGGGTGTTCGTCCACCGTGCCGGTCCGGACGACGCGGGGACGCGGATCGACCGCTTCTGCGCCGCGCGACACCCCGAGCACTCGCGATCGTTCCTCGCGCGGCTGATCCGCGAGGGCCGCATCCTCGTCGACGGACAGGTCGTCCGCCCCGGTCACCCGCTGACGCCGGGAGCCGAGATCAGGGTCGAGATCCCCCCGCCCGAGCCGCCCGCCGCGGCGCCGGTCGCGATCGCCCTCCCGGTCGTCCACGAGGACGACGCGATCCTGGTGATCGACAAGCCGGCGGGGCTCGTCGTGCATCGGGGCGCCGGCGTGCGCGGCCCGACGCTCGCCGACGCGCTGGTCGCCCGCGACCCGTCGCTCGCCGGCGTCGGCGGCGAGGGTCGCGCGGGGCTCGTCCACCGGCTCGACAAGGGCACGTCCGGTCTGCTGGTCGTCGCCCGCACACCCGAGGCGCACCGCCGGCTCCAGGACCAGTTCCGCGCGCGCCGCGTCGACAAGCGCTATCTCGCGATCACGTGGGGCCGGCCGCGTGCGGAGGCGGGCACGATCGACGCGCCGGTGGGGCGCGATCCGCGGTCCCGGGTCCGGATGTCGACCCGCGCGCCGCACGGCCGCCCGGCGGCCAGCCGCTGGCGCAAGCTCGCCGAGGTCCCCGGCTTCGCGCTGCTCGAGGTGACGATCCTGACCGGGCGGACGCACCAGGTGCGCGTGCACCTCGCCGCACTCGGCCATCCGCTGGTCGGCGACCTGACCTACGCCGGGGACCGCTCGCGTCAGGTGCACGACCCGGCGCGCCGGCAGGCGGTCCGCGCGCTCGGCCGCCCGGCGCTGCACGCGGCGCGGCTCGGCTTCGAGCATCCCGTCAGCGGCCGGCCGATGACGTTCACCAGTCCGCTGCCGGACGATCTCGCCGGCCTCTGGCGCGCGCTCGGCGGTACCGTCCCGGAGGACGCGCCGTGAGTGCGCCGTCCCGGATCGGGATCGTCGGCACGGGACGGGCCGCGCGGGCCCTCGCCGCCGCGCTCGGCCGGAGTCTTCCCGAAGGGGCGCTCTGCGTGTGGGGCCGGAACGAGACCGGGGCGCGCGAGATCGCGCAGCGCGTCGGCGCCGTCCACGCCGATGCGCCGGAGGATCTGCTCGCGCGCGCCGAGGTGCTGCTGCTCGCGGTCCGCGACGACGCGGTGACCGAGGTCGCGGCGCGGCTGGCGCGGGCGCTCGAGCCCGGTCGCGGCGCGGCGTGCGAGGTGGCGCTTCACCTGGCCGGCGCCGTTCCCGCCACGGCACTCGCGCCGCTCGCCGCGCGGGGGATGTCCTGCGGCGTGTTCCACCCGGTGGTCGCGCTCGTCGACGAGACGTCGGCGGCACGGCTCGCCGGCGCGACGGCGACGGTCTCCGGCGATCCCCGGGCCCGTGCGGCGGCGGTCGCGCTGGCCCGCCGGCTCGGCATGGTCGCGCTGGAGGTCCGGGACGAGGCGCGGGCGGCGGTGCACCTCGCGTGCGTGATGGCGGCCGGCGACGTGGTGACCCTGCTCGGCCTCGCCGAGGAACTGCTCGCCGGCGCGGGGGTCGCCGCCGACGACGCGCGGCGGCTGCTCGCCGCGCTGGCGCGCAGCGCCGCGGATGCGTTCGAGTCGTGCGGCGCGGCCGGCGGACTGACCGGGCCGGTCCCGCGCGGCGACGCGGCCACGCTCGCGCGCCATCGCGATGCGCTGCCCGACGAGGGCGAGGCCGGCGCCGTCCACCGGGCGCTGACCGCCTCCCGACTCCTTTTGGCGGACGGTGGACGGGTCAAGGTCTGCGGCTTCGGACACGCGCGCCGCATGGAGCGATCGGACCGCCCGATCCGTTCGGGGCGTGCGACGCACCGGGTGCGGATC
>RFIB01000141.1 GCA_003695625.1 Acidobacteriota bacterium
CCGACCGTTCCGAGCCGTGCTCCTTGATCCCTTCGCGGACCAGCCGCACCGCCCGATCCCGGACCTCCGGCGTACAGCTCGTGCTCTTCTTCATGGCCCCACCCTCTCGAGGGTCGGGGTCTCCGGAAGACCCGGGGCGATTCAAGGGCTTCGCGAACAGTCAGGGCTGAGGCCTGGCAATCACGGTCACGCAGCGGCCGTCCTCGGTGCGGCAGGCGACGCGCGCGCCGCGGCGGCGCAGCTCGGCGATCAGCGGCTCGGGACGGAACGCGGTGGTCAGGGCGATCGCCTCGCCGGGCCCGAGCCGGCCCCAGGCAGCGAGCACGCGGCCGAGCGGGTGGCGTCCCTCCGCGAGTTCCGCGTCGCCGTCGATCGTCTCGCGCGGCTCGCCGATGCCCGACAGGTCGTCGTCGACGACATCCTCGCCCGCACCGGCCGCCGCCGAGAGATCCGGCAGCCCCAGCCGGCGCCGGACCGCGCCGACCAGCTCCGGGACCGGAATCCCGCCGAGCCGCGCCGCGTCGGCGAGCGACGCGAAGCGCGCCACCGTGCGGCGCAGCACCGGGTTGCGCAGCTTGCCGAACGCCGGCGACAGCTCGAGCAGCGCATCGAGCAGCTCCGGGTGCGCGTCGAGCAGTTCGCCGACCTTCGTCTCCGGCGTGATGTCGAGCGGCGCGTTCACTTGCGGTCCCCGTTCTCGTCCCAGTCGAGCAGCCGGCGCTCGCCCTCGAGCGCGCGCAGCGGCGTCAGGTCCTGCGTCACCTCGAGCGTGCCGAGATACTCGCCCCGCCCGTCGCGCACCGCGAAGTAGCGGATGTGCACGAAGCGGCCGCCGAGCGTGATCCAGAACTCGGCGACGTCCTTCTCGCCGCGCCGGAACGCCCCGATGATCCGCTCGACGACGTCGACGCTGCGCGGCGGATGGCAGAGATGCACCTTGCGGCCGATCACGGCGGGCGTGCGCGCGAAGATCCGCTCGCCCTCGGAGAAGAACGCCACGCGGTCGTCCCGGTCGACGAACGTCAGGTCGACGGGAAGCACGGCGAGGATCCCGCGCAGCTCGTCGAGCCGCAGCGAGCCGACGCCGACGCGCACGCGGCCGTCCGCGGGAAGGGCGCTTGCGTCCGGAGCTTCCGCGGCGGGGCCGCGCTTCCTCCCGGCGGGCGACCACTCCGGCGGCGGGTCGATCAGCGCCCAGCCGAAACGCGGCGACTCCTCGGCGATCCGGATCCAGTCGTCCTCGGACAGTTTCTCGAGCGCCAGCGGAAGCAGGATCCGCTCCTCGCGATCGATCATCGCCTCGATCTGCCGCGCCAGCGGCCGGGCCACCGTCTCGGCCACGGCGGCCCACTCGTCGGCCGCGGCGTCGTCCACCGCGAGCGCACCGCGCAGGGCGGCAAGCATCTCGCGGATCTCGTCGTCCTTGGCCCACATCACCTGGGACGGCGCCGTGATCCCGTGCGCCTCGAGCTTCGGGAACAGCAGGTTCTCCTTGCGCGCGAAATGCTTCTCGATCTCGAGCAGCGGCTCGAGCGCCGCGCGCCACGCCGGCAGGTCGGCGCGGCCGGCCGCGGCCGCCTCGGTCTCGGCCGCGAAGCGGCGCAGCGCCGTCTCGAACGCGCGGTTCTCGTCGCGGAACACGGCGACGGGGTGTCCCGGCGGGACCAGCCGCTCGAGCGGCGCCGGGCGGACGATCTCCCGCGCCACCTCGTGGTGCAGGTCGCACAGCGCCCGGACCTGCTCGACAGGCAGCCCGTCCGCCATCAGCTGCTGTTCCATCGCGGCGATCTCGGCGCTCGACGCCTCGCCGACCAGCTCGCGCAGCCGGGCCTTGACCGCCTCGACCGGCTCGCCCTCGTGCAGGCCGCGGATCGCCTGCTCGAGCAGCGCGATTCGCCGGCGGCTGTTGTCGATCAGTTCGCTCATCGGAAGGTCTCCACGGGCGGCTGCCCCCGATCCCGCGGACAGGATGCGACGGGCGGCGCCCGCCCGCCTTGCCCTCGGGCAAGCGCCGGCCCGGCGTCACATCGCGGCGCCGAACACGTTGCGCACGACGTGGAGCACGACGAAGGCGATCAGTGCCGCCGCCACCGGCGTGGCCACCCAGCCGGCGGCGATCTCGCCGAGGACGCGGAAGCGCAGCCCGCGGCCGCCGCGGACGATCCCGATGCCGAGCACGGCCCCGACGACGGCCTGGGTGCTCGAGACCGGGACCAGCGGGATGCGGAACAGTCCGATCGCGGCGACCGCCTCGGACAGCGCCCGCGAGGAGAACACGAACATCGTCAGCCCCGACGCCGCCACGACGACCATCGCCGCCTCGGGCGAGAGCCGCAGGAGCTGCCGGCCGACGGTCTCCATCACGCGCCGCGAGCCGGTCGCCACGCCGACCGCGATCGCCAGGCCGCCGAGCAGGAACAGCTGCTGGGCGCCGTCGAGCAGCACGACGCCGCCGACCCGCAGCGGGGCGAGCGGGACCGCCGAGACGAACACGCCCATCACGTTGGCGACGTTGTTGGCGCCGAGCGCGTAGGCGCCGAGCGCCCCGGCGACGTGCAGGCCGGCGCGCAGGCCGGCGTCGAAGCGGAACAGGTGGACGCGGCTGCGCCGGATCACCGCCTTGAGCAGCACGTACAGACCGGCCGACATCGCGCCGGCGAGCACGGGGCTGGCCACCCAGCTCGCAACGATGCTCCCCAGCTCGCCGAGGTCGGTCGGCCGGCCCGCGAACACGTTCCAGGCGACGATCGCGCCGACGATCGCCTGGGAGGTGGACACCGGCAGCCCGAGGCGCGACATCCAGACGACGGCGGCCCCGGCGGCGAGCGCCACCGAGAACGCGGCCGGCAGCCGGTCGATCCCGCCGAGGCGGTCGAGCGTCGCGGCCGCACCGGCCCCCTGGAGCACGGCGCCGAGCACGACGAACGCGCCGCACGCGAGCACCGCGGTGCGGAAGCGGATCATCCGCGCGCCGACCGCGGCCCCGTAGACGTTCGCCGCGTCGTTGGCGCCGAGCGACCAGCCGAGCAGCAGGCCGGCCGACAGGTAGACCGCGGTGGCGAGGGCCGCGCCCAACGCTCACACGCTCCGCTTGATGGCGAAGATCACCAGCGCGTCGGCGGCGTCCTCGGCAAGGTCCGAGATCTCCTCGATCGCATCGACGATGTGGGACAGCTGCAGCTTGTGCGCCAGCTCGAGCCCGCCGGCGAACAGGTCGCGGCGCAGCCTCGTCCCGATCGCGTCGGCCTCCTTCTCGAAGTAGCGCACCTTGTGGACGTCGTTCTGGACCGCCTCGAGTTCGGAGAAGAACGCCCGCGAGGCGCGGACGATGCGCTCGATCGCCTCCGCCGACGCCGCGACCAGCGGCGGCAGACCGTCGGCGAACGGCTGCGGGATCTCCGGCTGCTGCACCTCGAGCGTCTTGAGCACGCTCTTCGCCTGCCCGAGCACGCCGTCGAGCCGCTCGAGCAGCACGAGCACGTCACCGCGCTGTTCGGGGATCAGCGACTCGGCATAGAGCCGGTTCTCGATCTCGTGGCGCAGGTCGTCCGCGCGGGACTCGCGCTCGCGCATCTCGCCGATGCGGCGCGCGAACTCGTCGGCACGCCCGGCGAGGTAGTCGTCGACCCCGGCGCGCAGCACGAGTCCGGACTCGCTGACGGCGTCGAAGAAGCGGTCGAGCTGGTCCTCGAGTTCGCGGGTTCGCTGGAACAGCTTCATCGCGGGCTCCTTGTTGGCGTCGCCGATTCTATGAGAACGTGCGTCGCGCGGGCGGCGCGCGCCCGCGCGAGGACCGACGAGCCATGGACCGCACCGCACCGCCACCGCTGGCCCGCGAGCTGTTCGACCTGCCCGACGACGCCCCGCTGTGGGTCATGCACTGCGCCGAGGGCCCGGTCCCGCGGGCCGCGGCGGAGGCGGTGCGCAGCTTCCTCGCGCGCGAGACCCGGCCGTGGACGCTGCGCTGGCGCGAGGACTTTCTCGGCCTGCCCGAGGCGGTCCGCCGCGAGGCCGGCACGCTGCTCGGCGTGCGGCCGGAGGACGTCAGCCTCGTTCCGACGACCAGCGCCGGGCTGGCGACCGTCGCGCAGGGCCTGCGGCTCGGCCCGGGGGACGAGGTCGTCGTCCCGCTCGGCGAGTTCCCGGCCAACGCGTGGCCGTGGCGCGTGCTCGCGCGCCGCGGCGTCGGCGTTCGCGAAGTGCCGCTGTGGGACGGCCAGCAGGCGGGCCGCCGGGCGTGGGACGGTCCGCCCCCGCCCGCCGACGTCGCTCCCGAAGAGCGCCTGGTCGAGGCGATCGGGCCGCGGACGCGCGTCGTGGCGGCGAGCTGGGTGCGCTTCCAGGACGGGCTGCGCCTCGATCTCGGCCGCCTGGCGGCCGGCTGCCGTGCGCGCGGCGTCGCGGTCGTGATCGACGGGATCCAGGGCGCCGGGACGCTGGTCGCCGATCTCGAGCGCGCGGGGGTCGACGCCTTCGCCTCGGGCGGACACAAGGGGCTGCTCGCGCCGCAGGGGCTCGGCGTGCTGTGGACGCGCGCAGCGTTCCGCGAGCGGCTCGACCCGCCCGGGGGCTGGCTTTCGGTCGAGCAGGCGACGGACTTCGCGCGCCCGTCGACCGACCTCGACCGCGGATTCGTCGCCGACGGCCGGGCGCTCGAACTCGGCGTGCCGAACCTGGTCGGCGCCGCGGCGCTCGAGCGTTCACTGGCGACGCTCAACGCCGCCGGGATCGCCCGCATCGAACGGCACGTGCTCGACCTCGCCGGCCGGCTGCTCGCGCGCCTCGCCCGCGGTCCGTGGGCGCGCGAGGCCGGGCGCCTCGAGGCATTGCGGGCGCGCGGCCGGCTCGGATCGATCGTCGCCCTGCATCACGGCGGACAGGGGCCCGACGGGCTCGGGGCGCGGCTCGAGCAGGGGTTCCGGCGGGGGATCTACGCGTCGGTCCGCGAGGGCTACCTCAGGATCGCCTTCCACGGCTGGCACGACGAGGCGGACGTCGAGCGGCTCGCCGGGTGGCTCGAGGACTGACCCCCGCCGCTCGGGCGGCTCGCGCGACCGTTCGTCCGCACCGGTGCGCGCGACGGGGAAACCCCGGCCCGGGGCGCACCGTTCCTCCCGACGCAGGCAGACGGGACCCCGCCCCGCGGCGCCCCGTCACCTCGCCGGAGGACCGACACGATGAACCGCAGACGAACGATCGCCCTTGTGTGCCTGTCCCTGGCCGCGGCTCCCGTCCTCGCCGCCGCCGGCTCGACCGCCACCGGCAAGTGGCTTCACGTGCGCGTCGAGGACCGTTCCGGCGACGGAGAGAGCGTGCGGGTCAACCTGCCGCTCGACCTGATCGCCACGATCCTGCCCGAGATCGACGTCGCCCCGCACATCCGCGACGGCCGCGTGGTGATCGCACCCGAGCAGGGCGTCGAACTCGGCGACCTGCGCGCGATCTGGCAGCAGGTGCGCCAGGCGGCCGACGGCGAGTACGTCCGCGTCGACGGCACGGACGAGCAGGTCCGGGTCCGCAAGGCGGGACGCTTTCTCGAGGTCGACGTCCACGAGGGCGGCGCCGAGCAGGCCGCGTCGGAGAAGGTCGCCGTGAGGATGCCGCTCGAGGTGCTCGACGCGCTGTTCTCGGCTCCGGAGGGCGGGGTCGATCTCGCCGCGGCGGTCGAGGCGCTGGCCGCCTCCGATCTCGGCGAGCTGGTCCGCGTCGAGGACGGCGAGTCCACCGTCCGCGTGTGGATCGACGACAGCCCGGAGGCCCCGTGAGCGCGCCGCGCGACGGCCGCTGGCGCGTCGTCGCCGCGCTCGCGGTGGCCGGCGCGCTGGTCGTCGCCGCCGGCTCGATCGTCGTCGGCGCGGCGGTCGAGGTGTGGCGCGGCGGGACGCTGGTCGTCTCGGTCCACGAGGCGGGGCCGGACGGCGCGCGGATCGCCGTCGCGCTGCCCGGCGCGCTGGCCTCGGTCGCCGCGCTGGCCGTCCCCGCCGTCCTGCCCGAGGAGGCCGCCGCGCAGATCCGGCCCCACGCGCCCCTGCTGCGGCGACTCGCGACGGCCCTCGGCGAGCTGCCCGACGCCACGCTGGTCGCCGTCGACGGCGCGGACGAGCGCGTCCGCGTGATGACGCGCGCCGGCATGCTGCTGGTCGAGGTCGACGACGGCGCGGATCAGGTACGGATCCGGCTCCCGCTGCGCGCCGCGCGCCTCGCGCTGCTCGCGGTCGCACGCACCGCCGAGCGGCGCGGCTGAGCGCGCACGCCGCCGCTCAGCGCACCAGGTAGAACCAGGTCACCCCGTCGCCGAGGACCGGATCGTCGTACGCGCGCCGGTCCTCCTCGTCGACGAGCGGGACCGGCGCCGTCATCGTCGGGTCGTCCGCGCGCAGCAGCGTGAACGGGCTTGCGCCTCCGGTCCACGACAGCCGGACCGTGCCCGCCGCGTCGTCCCTGTCGACGGTCAGCGTGATATCCGGGATCGCGCTGCGGGCGACCAGTCTGACCGTCGCCGTCTCGAACGGCGCGAGGTCGAGATCGACGCCGCCCCCGGTGACCGGCAGCGGCGTGCCCGGCCCCTCCTCGTCCCGGGCG
>RFIB01000142.1 GCA_003695625.1 Acidobacteriota bacterium
ACGTGGCTCGTGCTGTGGCGGATGATCTCGAGCGCGTCCGGGTCGTCCGGCTGGATCAGCGCGAGGTGGCACGGGCCGGTCAGCGGCCGGTGGAGATCCCACGGCACGCCGTCGACGCGGGCGGCGATCGCCGTGTCGAGTCCCTCGAGCCCGTGCTCCCGCGCGACGTCGAACGGGCTGGCTCCGGGCTTCACCGCGACGGCGCGGCCGTCCGGCAGGATGACCTCGATCGGCTGCTCGGCGGGGGACTGCTCGGACATCGTCTTGGGGCCTCGCGCCGGATCCGTCGGACCGGCGATCTCGGACGGCCGCGCGACGCACCGCCCGCGTCCCGAGCGGCTCGACCTGGTAGGCGCGGGCGGGATTGAACCGCCGACCTCCACCGTGTCAAGGTGGCGCTCTCCCACTGAGCTACGCGCCTTGATCTCCGGGAACGCCCCGCGTGTCCGGACGGCCGCCGTTCGGGGCGAGCGCGAAATCTACCAGCGGCCGCAGGGGGTGTCAAACCTCGATGCAAGTGTCGAGGCTCGAACATCTTGCCGCGTCGGGAGGGCTCGCATAGAATCGCGCGGCGATCGGCGCCGGCGGGGCGGAGGTCGTCGGTATCTTGCCGCTCGGCGGGGCCCGGGACCCGCCCGGGGAGACGTCCATGGAAGCACTGCTCGCCCTCGAGGACGGCCGCGTCTTTCGGGGAAGGGGACTCGGGCGCACGGGGTGCACCACCGGCGAGGTCGTGTTCAACACCGGCATGACCGGCTACCAGGAGATCCTGACCGACCCCTCGTACCGCGGGCAGATCGTGACGCTGACCGTGCCCCACGTCGGCAACACCGGGGTCAACGACGACGACGCCGAGTCCGACCGGCCGCAGGCGTCGGGGCTGGTCGTCCGCGAGGCGTCGCGGGAAGGCTCGTCGTGGCGCGCGCGGGCCGGCCTGGCGGACTACCTGCGCCAGCACGGCGTGTGCGGAGTCGAGGGGATCGACACCCGGGCGCTGACCCGCCACCTGCGCAGTCGCGGCGTGCTGCGCGGCTGCCTCGACTCCACCGGCCTGAGCGCGGAGCAGGCGATCGAGCGCGCCCGGTCCGCTCCCCGTCTCGAGGAGCAGGACCTCGTCGACAGCGTCACGCGACCGGTCGCCGAGCGGTGGCTCGAGGACCGGTCGCCGCTGCTCGACCGCCCCGTCCGCGAGCCCCGGTTCCGCGTCGCGGCGCTCGACTACGGCGTCAAGCGCAACATCCTGCGCCTGCTGGCCGGCAGCGGATTCGAGGTGATCGTGCTGCCGGCGCGCACCGCGCCCGACGAGATCCTCGCCCTCGGGCCCGACGGGCTGTTCCTGTCCAACGGGCCGGGGGACCCGGCGCACTACGGCCATCTGGTGGAAGCGGTCCGGCAGCTGGTCGGGCGGCTGCCGATCTTCGGGATCTGCCTCGGACATCAGCTCGCCGCCCTGGCGCTCGGCGCGCGGACATTCAAGCTCAAGTTCGGACATCGCGGCGTGAACCATCCGGTCCGCGACGAGCGGACGGGACGGGTGGCGATCACCTCGCAGAACCACGGCTTCGCCGTGTCGACGGACGGCCTGCCCGACGTCCTGCGCGTGACGCACACCAGCCTGTACGACGGGACGGTCGAGGGGCTCGAGCATGCCGACGCGCCGCTGTTCACGGTGCAGTACCACCCCGAGGCCGCGCCCGGACCGCATGACTCGTGGGACCTGTTCGACCGGTTTGCCGAACTGATCGCGCAGCGGGGCCGCCGGCCCTCGGCGCGGAGGTCGGCGTGACCGGAGAGGCGATCGCGCCATCGGACCGGGGCGCCGCCGGGCGGAGCGGCGCCTTCGAGGAGAGCGAACGGAATGGCTGACTGGAAGTCGCCGATGCGCGCCGACCCGAGCGAGTGGCTCGTCCTGAGCGCGTGCGCTCCGATCAAGTACCGGCTGCTGACCGAACTGCACTCGCTGACCACGGCCGACCCCAACGTCGCCCGGCTGCGTGCCGAGGTGCTCGACTGGCCGCCGATGAAGCGCGAGCTGCGCTACCAGCGGCGTGACGGGACGTGGGGCGGCAAGATCCACTCGGAGAATCCGCGGGACAACGAGCGGACGACCGAGAGGATCCTGTGGCAGATGTACGAGCTGTCGTGGGATCGCGAGGTCAAGCAGATCCGGGCCGCGGCGAAGACGCTCAAGACGTTCCTCGCGCGCAAGCGGACGATGCCGCTCTACGAGTTCAAGGCGCAGGTCAAGCAGGACCCGGTGCGCGAGCGGCTGGCCATCTGGTTCCTGCGGACCGTCTCGCTCGGGCTGCTCGCCCGCGGGGGCTGGACCAGCGAGAAGCGCGTGATGCAGTGGGTCGAGGACCTGCTCCACCGGGTCAACGCGTTCGTCTCCGATCCGGTGTCGCGGAATCCCGTCGAGCACGTCGGCGTCGGTCTGCCGATGTTCAAGCGGGAGGCCCTCGACGACGGCTACTGCTTCATTCCCGACCTGCACATCCTGCGGGTGTTCGCCCATACGCCGGGGCTGCTCGACTCGATCCGGTACAGGACGATCCTCAAGAAGATCTTCGACTACGTGATGTCGCCCGACTACCAGGAGCTGGGCGAGGAACTCGGCGCCGTGCGGACCGTGCGCGGCCCGATCGCGCGCGGCTGGGGGATCCACATCCGCCCGATCGAGGAGTACGTCGAGAAGGGCAATCTCGACGAGCTGCTCTACGTCCTCGAGCAGTTCGCGCGTCTCGGGCTGCTCAACCGGTACCCGCAGCTGATGAGCACGATGGACTGGCTGATGTCCCACCAGGGCAAGGACGGCCGCTGGGACCTGCCGACGAAGTGCTTCGGCTACAAGCCGCTCTACGGTTCGTGGCTGCGGCTCGAACGCGACTGGAAGAGCCAGGACCGCCGGATCGCCGACGTCACGTTCCGGATGATGGTGATCCTGAAGTACCAGTGGGAGCGGCAGGTCACGATGCTCGGCCGGGGGTCGGATCTGTATGGATTCTGACGGCGCACGCCCGGACCGCGGCCGCGGGCGCGCCCCGTGGCCGTGGCGTCGCCCGAGCCTCGAGGTGGCGATCGGCGACGTCGTGATCGGCGGCCGCCGGCCGATCGCGATCCAGTCGATGACCACGACCCCGACCGCCGACGCCGTCGCGACGGCGCGACAGATCGCGGCGCTGGCCCGTGCCGGCTGCGAGATCGTCCGCGTGACGGTGCCGTCGCGACCGGACGCCGAGGCGCTGCCCGAGATCCGCCGACTGCTCGCCCGCGAAGGCGTGCGCGTGCCGCTCGTGGCGGACATCCACTTCACGCCGCGGCTGGCGCTCTCGGTCGTCGAGCACGTCGAGAAGGTCCGCGTGAATCCCGGAAACTTCACCGATCGCAAGAGCGTCGCCGGTCGCGGCTACGACGACCGACGCTGGGAACAGGACCGCGAGCGGCTCGCCGCGATGTTCGGTCCGCTCGTCGACCGGGCGAAGGAACTCGGCGTGGCGATCCGCATCGGCACCAATCACGGGTCGCTGTCCGACCGGATCCTCTGGCGCTGGGGAGACACGCCGGAGGGAATGGTCGCCTCGGCCCTCGAGTTCATCGAGATCGCCGAGGATCGCGGGTTCCACGACATCGTCGTCTCGATGAAGGCGAGCAACACGCAGGTGATGACCCGCGCGTACCGGCTGCTCGCCGAGCGTCTCGACCGGCGCGGCCGCCCGTATCCGCTGCACCTCGGCGTGACCGAGGCCGGCGGAGGGGACGCCGGCCGCATGAAGTCCGCGGTCGGCATCGCGCCGCTGCTGGCCGAAGGACTTGGCGACACCGTGCGCGTCTCGCTGACCGAGGACCCGCTGGCCGAGCTGCCGGTGGCGCGCGAGCTGGTTGCCCTGTTCGCCCGCCCGCCGGCGCCCGAGCCGTCGGCCGGGGCTCCGCCCGTCGTCCGGGCCGCGGCGCCGTCCCGCCGACCCGCGGCAGCGGTCGCGGTCGGCGGCCGGGAGTGGGGCGCGGAGCACCCGCCGCGGGTCGAGCTGACGGTCGACGCCGCCACCGAGGTCGAGCCGGTGCTGTTCGCGCGCCCCCCGGTCGAGCTGGTCGAGGCCGAGGCGCCGGTCCCGGAGGCGATCGCCGACGCGCTCGACGTGCTCGCGCGTTTCACGCGGGACCGCGCCGCGCGCTCGCTGCTGCTCGGCGGCGAGGCGCTGGCGGCGGTCGCGGCCGACGCGGGGCTGCGCGGGCGGGTGGCGATGGCGGTCGACCGGATCGGCCTGTCCGTCGACGCCCCGGGCGGCGCCCTCGACGCGCTGCTCGAGCTTCCGTGGACGGGGGCGCGGCTCGCGCTGCTGCGTCTCGGCGAGCGGACCGAGCTCGATGCGATCGCGGCGTTCGCGCGCGCGCTGGCCGGCCGTGCGCCGAACGTGCTCGCCGGGCTCGACGCGGCGCGCGGTGAGCAGGTCATCGACGGCTACCGGGTCCTGGCGCGGGCCCTCGACCGGTCCGGCGCGCGGATCCCGCTCGTGCTGCGTGACGCGCGGGTGCCGGAGGGCGATCCGCGCGTCGGGCAGGCCGGACGGCTCGGCGCCCTGCTCGTCGACGGGCTCGGCGACGCGGTCTCGGCTCCGGCCGGGCGCGAGCCGCGAGCGACCGCGAGCCGGCTGCACGGACTGCTCCAGGCGGCACGCCGCCGGCTCGAGCGCGCCGAGTTCATCGCCTGCCCGTCGTGCGGCCGCACGCTGTTCGATCTCGAGCGGACGACGGCGAGGATCGAGAAGCTGACGGCGCACCTCAAGCTGCGCATCGGAGTGATGGGCTGCGTGGTCAACGGCCCGGGAGAGATGGCGGACGCCGACTACGGCTACGTCGGCTGGGGCGAGGGCAAGGTCGCGCTGTTCGTCGGCCACCGGATGGTCGAGAAGGACATTCCCGCCGACGAGGCGCCGCAGCGGCTCGTCGAGCTGATCCGCTCGCGCGGGGACTGGACCGATCCGCCCGCGGACGACTCCCCGGCGGGCGAGCGGCCGGAACGGCCGGGCGGCGGTCCGGAAGCATGACAGTCCGTCCGCCCGGAACGCACGGCCGGGTCCCCGCCGGGCGCGGGACCGGCGAGGCAACGCGTTGATCTGCAGGGGCTTGCTGGCGATGCCGGCGAACTGGCCCGGCGCTTGCTTGGAAGGGGGGCGAAAGCGCGAGGCCCCCGGCACCCCCCAGAACGGGCCGAGCGCATCGCACGACCCTCTCTCCTCTCTCGGGGTTCCCGCACCCCCCAGCGCCCCGGCCTACCCCGGCCGGGGCGCCCGTTTGTCCGGTGCGGTCAGCGCCCGGGCGCCACGCGGAGGGGGGCGATGAGGCCGCGACGCACGTCGATCCTGCTCGCCGCGCTGACGATCGCGCTGTTCGTCAGCGGCTACGTGTTCCTGCGCTACGCCTACCGCGTCGCCGACGGGATGCCGTTCAGCCAGGAGATCGTGCTGATCGTGCTCGGCACCCTGGCGACGGTGCTGATCACCGCGCTGCTGCTCAACCGGCAGACCGAGGTCGAACTCCACAAGGAACAGAGCATCAAGTTCCTCGAGCTCAAGTCCGAGACCTACCGCCAGCTGATCGACGGAATCGAGGAACTGCTCGTCGGGCGCACGCTCGGGCGGGAGGAGGGGCTGCGGCTGCAGTTCCTGGCCCACCGGCTGGCGATCGTGGCCAGTCCGCCCGTGCTCGAGGAGTTCGAGCGGTTCCTCGAGACACTCGACGCGCCCGCGGCGCGGGGACGGATCGACGAGGCCGACGCCGAGCGCATCTCGCGCGCCCTGGCCGTGCTCAGCGTGAGGATCCGCGCCGATCTCGTCGGCGAGCTCGACGCGCAGCAGCACGAGTACACGCCGACCCAGATCGCGCGGCAGATCAGCGAGAACATCGACGAGGCGATGGACCGGTAGATCGGTCCGGTCACTCTCCAGGCGTTTCGGCCTTCCGTGTGAAGGTCCAGCCGAGCTCGAGCAGCAGACTCCTGCCGCGCCAGCGATCGATCTCGGGCGCGGCGAGCCCGCCGCCCGGCCGAGGCTCCGGTCCGGGGGCGCTCCAGCAGCACTCGTTGTGCCGGTTCAACAGGTCAAGCAGCGTGATGCGCACGGCCAGCCTGCTGTCACCCAGTCGAAACCGGCGCTCGATGCTTCCGTCGAAGCGGAAGTAGGGCGCGAACCGGGCCGAACGGAGCGGCCCGGCGACCAGGGTCTGCCCGGAGGTCGCGGGGCGAGTCACGAACGGCGTTCGGGGCCAGCCCGTGCGTCCGACGGCGGCGAGGGAGGCGCGGACCGGGCCGCGACGCCAGCGGATCTGTCCCGACACGGCCCACGGCTGGTCCCAGCTGCGCGGAATCCAACGCCCGCCACTGCGATCGACGGCCCTCGATCGCGTCACGGCGACCCACCAGGACCAAGGATCGGAGGCGTCGGACCTGCCGACCGACAGCTCGATCCCCTGGAGGAGGGCAACGTCGGGGGCGAGCCGGACGCGGTCCGGCTGCCCCTCCGGGAACAGATCGATCGGATTGAAGGCGTTCTCGAACCGGGGTCGCAGCCGGGTCAGGCGGTCCTGCCACGCCTCGAGCCGCAATCCCAGGCCCGAACCCAGGGCCTGTTCGAAGGCCGCCGTGAGCCGCCGTCCCCGCTGTGCCCGATGGATCGACAGGAGCCCGTCCTCGATCTGGAGTTCGTAGGGGCGTTCCGACTGGTGGACGATGCCGCCCCCCAGCAGGACGAGCGTTCCTGGTGACGGCTGCCAGCGCACACGGAACCGCGGATCGAGCCATTCCTCGTCCGGGTCGTCGTGGCGCTGCCATCGCAGACCGCCGGAAAGCACGACACCCGGTCGAAGGACCAGTGAGCCCTCGGCATACAGGGCAAGCGAGCGATCGTCGGGAGCCAGGCG
>RFIB01000143.1 GCA_003695625.1 Acidobacteriota bacterium
CGAACCAGCGCGCGTACAGCTCCGGCCGGCGATCGCGGAAGAAGTACCTCCGCGCGGTCGAATCTCTCGCGCGTTCGAGATCGACATCGACGACGAGCAGGTCGTCCTCGAGTGAGGCGGCGCGCGCGAAGACCTGGCCTTCGGGGTCGACGACGAACGATTCGCCGGCGAACGTCAGCGCGTCCTCGCGGCCGACGCGGTTGACCAGCGCCGCCCAGTAGCCGTTCTGGAACGCCGCCGTGCGCACCTCGGCCTCGTACAGGCCGTCGGGCCACTCGCCCACGGCTCCCGCCTGCGGGATCGCGACCAGCTCGGCGCCGCCGAGGGCCAGCGCGCGCATCACCTCGGGATAGTGCCGGTCGTAGCAGATCGCGACTCCGATCCTGCCCGCGGCCGTCTCGTAGACCGGCACGCCCCGGTCGCCCGGCGCGTAGTAGTCCTGCTCCCAGAAGCCGTCCATCTGCGCGATGTGCACCATCCGCGTCACGCCGCGCAGCGTGCCGTCGGCGTCGATCACCGGCGAGCTGTCGAAGAAGCGGCCGTCGTCCGTTCGCTCGAACAGGTTGAACACGACGGTGATGCCGTGCTCCCGCGCCGCCCGGGCCAGTCGATCGGTCGTCGGCCCGGGGATCGGCTCGGCGCAGTCCACGCGTCCGGGCTCGCCGCGGCACTGCGGAAAGAACCGGTCGACCGCCAGCTCGGCGAACAGCGCGAGGCGCGCACCCTGCCCGGCCGCGCGGCGGATCGCCTCCACGGCGCGGGCCAGGTTGGCCTCGCGGTCGGGCGAGGCGGACTGCTGGACGAGCGCGATCTTCATCAGGGGCTCCTTCGGCACGGGGCGTTCCAGCGTACCCTCAATCGAGCGCTTGGCGCGCGAGATCCGCGGCCAGCGTCCGCCACGGCCCTGCCGCGCGCAGCCGGCACAGGTTTCCGAGCGTGCCGGCGAGCGCGCGGTCGACGAACAGGATGTCCCGCGGAAACCGGATCGACGCCGCCTCCGAGGCGTTCTGCAGGCCGAGTTCGAGCAGGCGCGGGTAGAGGTCGGGATCGTCGCCGAAGCGGTACGCCGGCGTCTCGCGCACGATCGCCGCGAACAGCCGGAAGTACGGCTCGATCAGCTCGAGCCCGATCGGCCCGCCGTGGTCGTAGCGCACGCCGAAGCGGTCGAGGATGCCGGGAATGTCACGCGGGCGTCCTTCGATCACCGCGAGCAGCAGCTCGGCATAGCCGCGCGCGATCGGCTCCGGAACGCTCTTGACGCAGCCGAAATCGAACACCGCGACCCGCCCCCCGTCGAGAAAGGCGAAGTTCGACAGGTTCGGATCCGCATGCAGCAGGCGGTCGACCAGCACCCCGCGCAGCACGAACGAGAACAGCGCCTGACCCCAGCGATCGCGCAGCTCCTGCGGCGTTGTGGCGGCGCAGGCAGCGTCCGGGTCGCGGCCGTCGACGAACTCCATCGTCAGGATCGAGGCGGTCGTCGCCTCGTCGATCACGGCGGGGATCACCAGCCGCGGATCGTCCGTGAACCGCTCCGCGAACGCCCGCATGTTCGCCGCCTCGCGGCGATAGTCGAGCTCCTCGAGCAGCCGGTCGCGCAGCTCGGCCCAGATCGGCTCGAAGTCGACGTCGGCGAACATCCGCACGATGCCGCCGAGCACGAGCCTGAGGTTGTCGAGATCGGCGCGGACGACGCGGTCGATCGCCGGGTACTGGATCTTGACCGCCGCGCGGCGCCCGTCACGCAGCACCGCCCGGTGCACCTGCCCGATCGACGCGGCCGCGAACGCCTCCGGCTCGATCGAGGCGAAGATCTCCTCGTGCTGCGGGATCTGGACCTCGATCTCCTCGCGCACGATCTCGAACGGGATCGGCGGCGCCTTGCGCTGGAGCAGGCGCAGCACCTCGGTGACCTCGGCCGGCAGCAGCCCCTCGTGCAGGCTGAGCATCTGGCCGACCTTCATCGCGGCGCCCTTGAGCCGCGAGAGGGCCTCGACGACACGGGTGGCCTCGCGCAGCAGGGTCTCGCGACGGCGCTCGTCCCCGCGCGCGCCGATCGAGGCGAGCGCGCGGTCGACCAGCAGCGACAGGCCGACGCGGCCGGCGACACCGCCGAGGCGCAGCAGGCGGCCCGCCGGCGAGGTCGTCAGGCGGCCCGTGCGTCCGGGCGGCGAAGGGTCGTCGGGCATCCCGGTCATTGTGCCCGGCCGCGATCCGGATGCACGCGGCGGGCGATCGGCGAATAATCCGGCCGGGGAGGGCGCGGGGCGCCGGCGCGGGCCGAGGAGACGTCATGCGGCGGCACGTCCTGATCGGATCGGTTCTCGCAGGTCTGGTTCTTGCGGGCTTCGTCGCACGGGCAGGCGACGATCCGCTGACCGCCACGTACATCCACGGGATCACGCCCGAGATCGCCCGGCAGGCGGTCCCGCCGGAGCGGCGCGCGGAGCTTCCCGCGCTGCTGGCCGACCCGGCGTTCCCGCGGCGCGACAACCTGGTGGCCTTCCTCGCGCATCTCGGTGGACCGGAGGCGACGCCAGCGCTGCACGCGCTGCTGGTCGACCCGCCCGCCGACGTGCGGCGTCCCGAGGAACAGCGTGCGCTGCTGCTCGCGCCCCAGGCGCTCGGCCGGATCGCGGCCCGCGGCGACGGCGCCGCGCTCGGGATCCTGCTGCGGATGACCGCCGAGACGCCCGACGAGACGCTGTTCGCGGCGGCACGACGCGCCCCGGATCCGCAGGCGATGCGTGACCACCTGCTCGAGGCGGCGCTGCGCGGGCTCGGCTGGTCGGGGCTCGACGCGGCCGAGGACCGGCTGGTCGACGTGGCGCTGGGGCGGATCGTCCCGCGCGGGATCCGACGCGACCCGGCCCCCGCGGCCGTCACGGCCCGCGAGCTGCTGCGGGCGGTGCGTTCATCGGGAAGCCTTCCCGCGCCTGCGGCGGCGCCGAGGCCGGAACTCCCGGCCGGTGAGGATCTCTACGCCGGGATCGAACCGCCGGGCGGTGGTGCCGGCGGAGGGCCGACGACCGACGAATTCGATCCGGCGGGCAGGGTGCACGAGAACGCGATCACCTACGCCAACCACGTCGACGTGACGAACCCGATGACCGACGGCCGGCTCGACGCGCTGCTCGAGGAGGCCTCGCTGCGCGCGGGGCGCTCGGACTACGCGGGCGATGTCGGCTGCTGCATCACCGTGGCGCGCGCCGGCACGGCGAGGACGTTCGGCAGCAGCGGTGACGGGCTCGACGTGATCAACAACAGCGACGAGCTGAACCAGGTGCTCAACAACGGCGTTGCGCGGGCCAAGGTGGTCCGGGCGATCAACTGGTGCGGCGGGCCGGGGTTCAACATCATCGGGTGCGCGTGGACTCCGGGAAACGGCATGGCCGTCGTGCGCACCAGCGGCTTCGGCACCGAGGCCGTGCTGTGGGTCCACGAGTACGGCCACAACACCGGGCTGCCGCACGCGCCGGACAGCCGGCAGATCATGTACGGCACGGACACCGGCTCCAACCGCGGCCTGGTCCAGAGCGAGTGCAACACGTACCACAACCCGAGCTTCCTCGCGGGCGCCCAGGTGACCGACATCGGTGCGTGCACCGACGCCGACGGGGACGAGGTGCAGGACCTGGTCGACAACTGTCCGTCGGCCGCGAACAACGGCCAGGCCGATGGTGACGGCGACGACGTCGGCGACGCCTGCGACAACTGCCCGAGCACGGCCAACGCGGACCAGGCGAACTTCGACGGCGATGGCCAGGGAGACGTCTGCGACGCCGACGACGACAACGACGGCGTGAACGACGGCTCGGACTGCGCCCCGTTCAACGCGGCCGTGTGGTCGGCGGCCGGCGAGGCGTCCGGCCTGCTGTGGGCCGCGGGGAGCAAGACGACGCTGACGTGGACCCCGGGCGCCCAGGCCGAGGTGTCCAATGTCTACCGCGGCAGCTTCGCGGCGACGTTCGATCCGGCGTGGACCTGTCGCGCGGCGGACGTCACCGGCTCGAGCTTCGAGGAGACCGACACGCCCGCGGCCGGTGCGGGGTTCCACTTCGTGGTCACCGGCGAGAACGTCTGCGGCGAGTCGACCGCCGGGCAGGACAGCGACGGAACGGACCGGTCTGTCGATCCGTGTCCCTGACGAGTCTCGCCGTGGTGCGAGGAATGTGGTGGTCCGCTCGTCGGGGTCCGGCAGAGGACCCGGTCGGCTGAAGGACACAAATACGGGCAATTGCGGGCTTTTGCGGAGAGCGCGCGGCCTCAGGACCGATCGCGACCACAATCCTCGGACCACCGTGTGAGGGGAGGTCCCGCGCGCTGAGCAGTGCGGTGGTGCGGGACCTGCGCGAGGTCCGGCGGTGAGCCCGCCAGGACTTGCGAGAATCTCGTGTCGTGTTAGTGTCCAGGACAACA
>RFIB01000144.1 GCA_003695625.1 Acidobacteriota bacterium
ACGATCGCCTCGCGGTCCTCGGGATGGATCCCGACGAACGCGACGCCGACGTGGTAGCGCCCGACCGGGAAGCGCTCCCCGTCCGGGTGCTTGACGTTGGCGATCCGTCCGAGGAACCGCACCTTGCCGATCGTCGCCCCGTGCATCGTCAGTTCGCCCTCGACGAGGGTTCCCTGGGGCAGGTGGGACGGCACCAGCGCCCCGAGGCCCGAGCCCGAGCAGGAGTCGGTCTCGCCCTGGATCCAGCCCTCGTCGTCGTTCGAGCGGGCCCCGACGGCCTCCTCGACGCGCGCCAGCCGCCCCTCGAGCGCGTCGAGCCGCTGCATGATCCGGATCAGCGCGTCCTGCTCCCACGAGCGATCCTCGGGGGCCGGCGCCGAGTGCTCCGGCGGGGCGATCTCGACGAGCGTACGCTCGACCGCATAGCGACGGGCGAGCAGCTCGGCCTCGGTGGCGTCGATCACCCGCAGGCGCAGCGGGAGCACGGTGTCGACGCGGGCGAAGGTGCGGGTGGACTTCATCGGTCGAGGCCCTCCGAGGCCAGGCGGCGCGAGGCCCGCCGCGCCGCGCGGCGGACCGCCCGGCGTGCGGCGCTCCGGGCGCGCTTGGCGCGGTACAGGTCCTGGTCGGCCAGCAGGAGCATCCGCCACGGGTCGCCGTCGGCGGCGGCCAGATCGGCCACCCCGACCGAGACGCTCAGCCGCAGGGCCACCGGCGTGCCCGGAATCTCCACCGGCTCTGCCGACAATCTCTGTCCCAGCCGCGGCTGGAGGCAACGCGCCTGGGCCGCCGACGCGCCCGGGAGCAGGGCGACGAACTCGTCGCCGCCGTAGCGGACGAGCAGGTCGGTCCGGCGCAGCACGGAGAGCATCCGGCGCGCCGCGCCCTGCAGCGCGATGTCGCCGGCCGCGTGGCCGAGCGTGTCGTTGATCTCCTTGAATGCGTCGAGGTCGCACAGCGCCAGCGCCAGCTCGTGACCGTGGCGCCGCGCCCGTTCCGCCTCGCGCTCGAGCAGCGATTCGAGCATCCGGCGGTTGTGGAGCCCGGTCAGCGGGTCGGTCATCCCCAGCTCGAGCGCCGCGCGGTACCGCCGCGCGTTCGCCGCCGGGACCGCCGCGTCCGCCGCGAGCTGCGCGAGCACTGCCTCGAGCGATGCCCGCCGCGCGGCGACGGCCTCGTCGAGCTCCCAGGCGATCCAGCCGTGGGCCGTGTCCCCGGCGACGAGCGAGGCGGCGAGCAGCGGGGGGACCGGCTCGTCGCGCTCGAACGGGCGGATGCTGCCGTCTTCGCCGACGAATTCGGGCGTACCGGACTCGGGATCGAGGCTGGTCAGCGCGCGCGCTCCGTGCGGTCCGCGCGCGAGCATCACCTCGAGCAGCGCGCGCTGGAGATCCGCCGGGTCGAGATGGACCGCCAGACGGGCGGTCAGCTCGGCTCCGCTCGGGACGGCTCCGCGGCCCGCCGGAGCCGGACGGCGCGCCGCCGGCGCGGCGGTTTCGGCGGTCGCCGTGGAGATCGTCGCTGGTCGCTTTCCGGACACCCTGGCCCCCCGGCACCGTCCAGATCCTGGTCACGGAGGCTCCCGGTCGAATCTGGGGCGTCCGCGCTCGTTCGGCAACCGCCGCGCCGGTGTGTCCGGGAAGGACACGGCGACCTCCTCCGGCACACCCGTGGCGGACTCGGCTAACTGCTTTGCCGGCCTAAAGTTCCGGCGGGTTCCGTCGACAAGTCCCGACGAACGGGCGCCACCTGGACGACCCCGGCCCCGGGGTGACCGCGGAAGGCAGGGGCAGGACGGGGACGGCAGGCGGCCCGGGACCCGGGAGTCGGCCCGGAGATCTCGGCAGGCCCGGAAGTACACGGCATGGACGCCGCAACGGAACGCACACCATTCAAGGAGGATCAGACATGGCCGCGTTCTCAGTCGTTTCCAACCTCGGAGCCCTCAACGCCCAGAACCAGCTCGTCAAGACGCAGCTCGGCCTGTCGAAGGCGATCGCCCGCCTCTCGTCCGGCCTGCGCGTCAACTCGGCGCGTGACGACGCCGCCGGCCTCGCCATCGCCGACGCGCTGCGCGCCGACGTCGCCGCGCTGAACCAGGGCGTGCGGAACTCCAACGACGGCATCGGCCTGATCAACGTCGCCGACTCCGCCCTCGCCGAGGTCAGCAACATGCTGCAGCGTGCGGTCACCCTCGCGCAGCAGGCGGCCTCGGGCACCTCGGGCTCGGACGGCGGCGCGCAGAAGGCCGCGCTGGACGCCGAGTACCAGGCGATCCTGACCGAGATCGACCGGCTCAACGCCACGGTCGAGTTCAACGGCACGTTCCTGCTGCAGGGCTCGACGGTGACGATCCAGGTCGGCACCTCGAACACCGCCAACGACTCGATCGACATCGCCACCCCGACGGTCGACACGACGACGCTCGGCCTGTCCGGTGACCTGACCACGGCGGCCAACGCGCAGACCGAGCTGGTCGCGATCCAGTCGGCGATCGACACCATCTCCGCCGACCGCGGCGATCTCGGCGCGGTGGCCAACCGCCTCGAGTTCACGATCTCGGTGACGACCGTGCAGTCCGAGAACCTGAAGGCCGCCGAGTCGCAGATCCGTGACGCCAACGTCGCGGAGGAGATCGTCAACCTGACGCGGTTCCAGGTGCTCAACCAGACCGGTCTGTCCGCGCTGGCGCAGGCCAACTCCACCTCGCAGAGCGTGCTCGCGCTGCTGGGTTGAGGCAGGACCGGGGAGGAGGACGGGGCCCGGCCCCGTCCTCCGCCTCTCCGTCCTGAAGCGGAGGCCCCATGAGCAACGATTCGCTGATCAAGGTCCAGCCGGTGGTCGCGCCGCCCGAGCCGCTTCGTCCCGCGCAGCCGGAGAAGCCTAGCCCGGACGCGGTGCCGCGCGTCGGCCGGACCGCGGAAGGGACGCCCGCCCGCCCGGCCGTCCAGGACCAGGACGCCGCCAGGGAGACCGCCCGCGAGATCCGCCGCAACGCCGAATCGATCCGCGAGACGGTCGACCGGCTCAAGGAGCAGCTCGAGCGCGTCCGCGCCCAGGGCTACCTGCGGGAGATCCGCATGGACGTCGAGGTCGACCGCGAGTCGAACGACATCATGGTCAAGATCCTCGACGCGCGGACCGAGAAGGTGATCCGGGAGATCCCCCCGGAGGAACAGGTCACCTTCGCGAAGAAGCTCGGAGAGGTGCTCGGACTGATCTTCGAGGAGATCGTCTGAGGCACAGCGCGGCCGGCGGCGGCCGCGCGGAGGGGCGACGACGTGGCACTCGGATCGATCCAGTTCGGACAGGGACTGGCCTCGGGACTCGACTTTCGCAAGATCGTCGACGCGCTGATCAAGGTCCAGCGCATCCCGATCCAGCGTCTCGAGTCGAAGATCGACGACTACGAGACCGCCCGCAGCCGGGTCGACGACTTCGGCGCGAAGCTCTCCGAGCTGATGTCCAGCCTCGAGACGCTGCGGGCCGACGACGTGATCGGCGGCAAGCTGGCGACGCTCTCGGACGAGAACGCCGGCGTGGCGGTCGAGGCCGGCGCCGCGGCGGCACCGGGCAGCTACGCGATCTCGGTGCTCGACATCGCGCGGGCCAGCCGCGTGCGCTCCAACGCCGTCGACGATGCCTACTCGCCGCTGGTCAGCGACGGGCAGATCCGGCTCCAGGCCGGCGGTCACGAGGAGATCGTCATCGATGTCAGCGCCGCGTCCGGCAACAATTCGCTGCGCGCGATCGCCGACACGATCAACAACGCCGACCAGGGCGTCGTCGCCTCGATCATCAATGACGGGACCGGAGCGATCCTCGTCGTGCGCAGCGCGGAGACGGGCACGGCGCACGCGCTGACCGTCAGCGACACGACGAATCTCGGCCTCGCCGATCCGGCAAACGTGCTCGAGACCGCGACCGACGCGCTGATCGAGATCGACGGCATCCAGATCACGTCGAGCGACAACGTGATCGACGACGCCGTCGAGGGACTGACCATCACGGTCACCGCCCCGACGGCTGCCCCCGTGACGCTGACCGTCGATCGTGACGTCGAGGGCACCAAGCAGGCGATCCGCGACTTCATCGACGCCTACAACGCGGTCAACGACTTCTACAACGAGAAGTTCGGCCAGGTCGAGAATCTCCAGGGCGCGTCGCTGTCCGGCGGGGCGACGATGCGCGGCATCCTGAACACGCTGCAGAACCTCGTCGTCCAGCAGGTGACCGGGATTCCCGCGGGGCGGCTGCAGAGCGCGTCCGAGTTCGGCATCCGCGTCGCGGACCGCACCGGAAAGCTCGAGTTCGACGAGAGCTACTTCGACGACATCGTCGCCCAGGACCGTTTCGACGAGGTGCTCGCGGTGCTCGAGTCGGCCGGCTCGACGACCGACCCGGCGGTGGTGTTTCTCAACGCGATCGGGGACAAGGCGACGCCGGGCACCTACGCGGTCAACATCACCCAGGCCGCCGAGCGCGCGGACGTCGCCGGCTCGACGGCGGTCCAGGCGACCGGCATCGCGCAGGACGAGACGCTGACCATCGACGTCAACGGCACGTCGACGACGGTCGATCTGCTCGCCGGCGACACGATCGATGTCATCGTCGACAAGATCAACACGGCCCTGCAGGCCGCCGGCGTCGAGGGCGTCGCCTACCAGGACGCCGGCGTGCTCCACCTGCGGGCGATCGACTACGGCGACCAGTACACGATCAGCGCGACGAGCAACGTTGCCGACGCCGGGGACGGCTCGAGCACGGGAATCGGCACCACGACCCTGACCGACACCGGACAGGACGTCGCCGGGACGATCGGCGGGTTCGCCGCCGAGGGCAACGGCCAGGTGCTGACCGGCGCCGAAGGCACCGACGTCGACGGCCTGATGGTCCAGGTCTACGCCACGGCGACGTCGGTCGCCGCCAAGGGCGGCGACTTCGGCACGGTGGGCTACAGCCGCGGCGTGCTCGACGCGATGATCAAGGCGATCGACGACATCAACGATCCGTTCGAGGGCACGCTGCACAGCGTGACCGAATCGCTCGACGCAGCGATCGACGGGATGCAGGACAAGATCGACCGCCTCGAGCGGCGGATCTCCAAGCGCGAGGAACTGCTCGTGCTGCAGTTCGCCGCCGCGGAGGCGGCGATCGCCCAGCTCCAGACGATGCAGGCGTCCCTGGCCCAGGCCGGGTCCGGCGGCAGCCTTCTCGGCGGGTGATGCACGATGAGTGAGACTGCGGCGCTGCACGCCAGGAACGCCTACAACGCCTGCCACATCGGCCTCGAGGATCCGGTCGGGCTGGTCGTCCGCCTCTACGAGGGACTGATCTCGTTCCTCGGCCGGGGCGCCGAGGCGCTCGAACAGCAGGACTTCAAGCGCGCCGCCGAGGCGATCGGCCGCGGGCTCGACATCGTCGGCGCGCTCCAGGCGACGCTCGACCTCGACAAGGGCGGCGAGGTCGCCGCAAACCTCGACCGGCTCTACGACTGGATGCGCCGCGAGGTGCTCACCGCACACCTGCATCGCGATGCAGGTGCCGTGCGCCGCGTCGTCGAGCTGGTCACGCCGCTGCGCGACGCGTGGAGCGAGGCGCGCACCCGGGCGCCGGAGTCGCCACCGCCTGCGGAGACCGCGCCGTGACTGCCCTGCCGCAAGCGATCGCCGAACTGCTCGACGAGATTGCCGGACTCGGCGTCGAGGAGGGCGCGCTGATCCACGACCGCCGCCTGCTCGCGCTGCCGGCGATGACGGCACGCCGCGCCGCGCTCGCCTCGCAGCTCGCCGAGCGTCTTGCCGGTACGGCGCTGTCCGACGCGCAGCGGGCCGAGGTCGAGCGGCGCCTCGACGAGATCCGCTCCGCGACCGCCGACCATCTCGCGCTGCTCGGCTCGACCCGCGACGAGCTGGCCGACGAGATCGGCCGGCTCACGACGACCCGTCGCGCCCGTCAGAGCTACACGGCAGCGCGGCGGGGCTGACCGGCGGATCGCCGGACCGGAAAGACCTTCCGAAGAACCGGTCCCGGCCCGTTCGCGTCCGCGAACGTCCTGCCCCTTTGTTTCGTGCGACTTGACGCATCGCGTCGCGACCGGCGCACGTCGGCGCCGCATCGCGTTGCCGACCCCTGTTGACCTTGCGGACCGACCTCTGATAGAAGAAGCGGCAACGGGTGTTGCCGGCGTCCACCACGCTCCCACGCGAGGCCGGCTCGTCGAGCCCGCCGGCAGCCTCAGAAAGAAGAGACGTGATTGCGCGGCGTCCTCCTCGCGCGTCCGGTCTCGGGGTGCACGCGGCGCGATCGGGGGGTCGGGTCATGCATCGTTCCGCGCATCGTCGTGACCGTTCGGCACGAATCCTGCTTCTCTCTCTCTCTCTCTCTCTCTCAATCCTGCTTCCGCTGACCGCCGTTGCGGCCGAGCGTCTGCCTGAGGTCGACACCACGCACCAGGATCCGCTCGACG
>RFIB01000021.1 GCA_003695625.1 Acidobacteriota bacterium
CACGGTGTTCAATCCGATCGTGCAGTTCGACGTGCGGCCCACCGACCGCGTCGGCGTCGTCGGCATCGGCGGGCTCGGGCACCTGGCGGTGCAGTTCCTGCATCGGTGGGGCTGCGAGGTCACCGCGTTCACGTCGAACCCGGCCAAGGCCGAACTGGCCCGCGAACTCGGCGCGCACCGCGTCGTCGACTCGCGCGATCCGGCGCAGCTCGAGACCGTCGCCGGGCGGCTCGACTTCATCCTGTCGACGGTCAACGTCGATCTCGACTGGCCGCTGTATCTCGGCGCCCTGGGTCCGCGCGGCCGGCTGCATACCGTCGGTGCGGTGCCGTCGCCGATCCCCGCGCCGGCGTTCGCGCTGATCGTCGGGCAGAAGAGCATCTCCGGCTCGCCGCTCGGCTCGCCGGCCACGCTGCGCGCGATGCTCGAGTTCTGCGCGCGGCACTCGATCGCCGCGGTGACCGAGACGTTCCCGATGAGCCGCGTCGACGACGCGATGGCGCACCTCGAGGCGGGCCGCGCCCGCTTCCGGATCGTGCTCGAGGCCGACTTCGCCTGAACGGCGGGCATCCGCCCGGGATCGTGGCTGCCTGCGGCCGTCCGCGGAGGCGGTGTCAAGTCCGGATGCGTTCGGTCGATGAGTCCCCGGGGAGGCCTGCCGGAGGCCCGGGCGTGGGATTCTGGATCTTCGGGCGCCGCAGGAAGAGGAAGGACGCCGCGGCCGGGCCCGGCCGCGCGCCGGAGTCGGCTTCGGACGAGCGGCGCCCCGCTGCCACCCGGCGGCCGGCGTTCCCGGACGATCCCGGCGACGAGGCGACCGCGGCGGTGCCCGCCGACGAACTGCCCGGCGGCGCGCAGGCGGAATCGTTCGCGACCGGCCCCGTCGGGTGGTTCTCGCGCGACGAGATCGCCGATCTCTCCCGCCTCGATGACTCGCGCGACCTGGCGCGCCGCGTCGGCATGATGATGCCCGGCGCGTCGCGCGAGGAGGTGCTGTTCCGGTATCACCTGTCGCGGGCGGTGTTCCTCGAGGAATTCGAGCTGCCGGTGCTGCCCCAGAGCGCGAGCCGGCTGATGGCGCTCACGCGCGATCCGAAGGCGAAGATCGGCGACTACGTCCGGGTGATCGAGCCCGATCCGTCCCTCGTCCGCGCGATCGTCGACGTCGCCAACTCGAGCTTCTTCTCGGCGCTGCAGGACGTCTCGTCGGTCGACCGGGCGATCGTGCGGATCGGCCTGCTCGAGGTCGAGCGGATCGCGCTGATCCACACGCTGCGCACGCGGCTGTTTCGCATCGCGGGGTTCGAGGCGATGCTCGACGCGCTGGTGCGGCACAACGTCGAGGCGGCGGCCGCGGCCCATGCGCTGGCGACGACCTGTCGCGCGCCCGCGGCCGACGCGTTCCTCGCCGGCCTGTTCCACGACGTCGGCAAGCTCGTCGTGCTGACGATCGTCGGCGACGTGCAGCGCAAGCTGTCGTGGAGTGCGCCCGAGCCGCTGGTCCATTCGGCGTTCGCCGCGTTCCACGTTCCCGTCGGCGAACTGGCGTGCCGTCACTGGAAGTTTCCCGCCGAGATCTGCGCAGCGGTCCGCACCCACCATGACGCCGCGCGGGCGACCGAGGCGCCGCTCGGACGCGCGGTCTATCTCGGCAACCTGATCGCCCACGAGCTGGAGGCCGAGGACGACGGAACCGCGGAACGGGTGCTCGCCGACCCGGTCGCGGAGGGCCTCGAACTCGACGCGCGCCGGCTCGAGGAACTGCTCGCGTCCGTCCGCTCGGCCACCGAGCCGTACGCCCTGGCCCGGGGCTGACGTCCGCGCTACGTGTAGCGAAGCTTGTGGGCCTGGCCCGCGAAGCGCGACGCCACGATCCGCCACCCCGGGGGCACCGCGCGCAACACCATTTTTCCTCAGGCACTTGCGCTAAACCGCCGGATCGCGGCCGCCACTGCGGGTCCCCGTTTCGGGAACCACCCACAAGCTTCGCTACACGTAGACGTCCGCGAATCGGACAGATGAACCGCCGCTGACCGAAGCGGCGACACGGTTCGTCACCTTCACCCGTCGGTGAATCCAACATCCCGGTCATCCGCGAATCGGGGCAGATCCCCGCGAACGAGTCCGACTCCCGGCACGGCGCTTGCTGAATGAACGCGCCCTGAACGAGGCGGATCCCGCGACCCGACGTGCGGGACGCGATCCGGGAGAGGCGACCGAATGAGAGGCCCGATCATCCTGCTCGCGATGGCATGCGCGGCGGCCGGCACGACGGGAAGCGTGCCCGCCCATCCGACCGACGAGAGCTGTCTTGAATGCCACGCCGACCATGCGTTCGACGATGCGTCGCACCCGCTGGGCGTGCCGGCCCCGGCGCAGCTCGGCGACCGGCTGCCGACGGTGCGCGGGCTGGTCGCCTGCGTGACCTGCCACCGGGGCCACGCCGAGCCGGCGCCGGTCCCGGACGAGACCGGCGGCGAGTTCATGCTGCGCGCCCGTCCCGAGGTGCTGTGCGCGGCGTGCCACCGCGAGGCGAGCGGCCGGTGGGACCGCCCGCACGCGCTGTACGCGGACACGATCCACGGAGGCGCCCGGCCCGCACTCGGCGGCAGGCGTGTGGCCGATGCCGGCCAGCTCGACCTCGTCTCGCGGCGCTGCCTGGCGTGTCACGACGACACGCACGGCGCGGCGGTGCCATACGCGGTGCAGGCCAGCGGGACGCTCGGCCGCAGCCATCCGATCGGCGTGATGCTCGCGTCGCTGGGCACGCCGGTGGCCCCGGCGCCGCGCGCGGAGGACCTCGCGCGGGAAGGCGTCCGGCTGTTCGACGGACGCGTCGGCTGCGGCTCGTGCCATCGGCTGTTCAGCAGACGGCCCGCGCGGCTGGCGATGGAGATGGAGCGCAGCCGCCTGTGCCTGAGCTGCCACGCGATCTGAGCGTCGCCCCGCGCGGTGGACAGTCACACGAACGCCCCGGCGCACGGAAACGCCGGGGCGTCCACGTGAGGAGGAGCTGTTCTCAGTCGCAGCGCTGCGTCAGGTCCTGCGGCAGCGGGCAGGTCGGCGCGGCGCCCCAGGCCGGTCGTTCCGCCCCGGCCGAGTCGGTGCCGTAGCTGCCCTCGTGCTGGCCGTCGTCCGCAACGACGAGGAAGAACATCGACGGCGGATCGGCCGGGTAGCTCCAGTCGTAGGTGCCGGTGTTGCCGATCGCGCACTCCTGCCCGCTGTAGCCGTACACGCCGACGTCGGCGAGCGCGCCGTAGACGATCCGGTTGTCGGTCGCCACGCAGGCCGGCCCGTAGCTGATCGACATCACGCCGAGCGCCGTGTCGATCGACGTGATGAGCAGCGCGTCGAGTCCGCTGCCGGACGTCTCGCCGGGCGTCGCCGCCGTCAGGTTGCAGTCCGGATCGGCCTCGTCGAACGTGCCGTCGCCGTCGTTGTCGAGGCCCAGCGTCGACGCCTGGTAGTTCTCCGGATACGTCGGCGCCGGATTGCACGGATCGGTCGGGATGTTGTGGCCCGTTCCCGGGTTCGCGTAGTACTCGGGGAGCACGTTCTCGCCGACCGGAGTCTTGTTGGCGGGATCCGAGTCCGCGTGGCAGTTCACGCACACCGTCTCGCCGGCGCGGAAGTGCACCTGGCGCAGGCCGGCGCCCCAGCCGTTGGTGTCGGTCCCGGTGCCGTCCTGGCTCCGGCCGTGGCAGCCGACGCAGCCGAACGCGCCGAGGCCGTCGCCGCCGTTCGACTTGCCGATGTAGGTCGGCACGCGCCGGTTGCTGAAGTGGCAGGTGTCGCAGTCCCCGCCGAGCATCGTGTTGCGGTGCGTGTCGTGCAGGTCGTCGGTCCACGGCTGGCCGTCGACCTTCGAGATGTAGCCGGCCGCGCGGAAGTCCCCGTGGCACTTGGCGCAGTTCGTGATGACGTCGCCGTTGTTGGTGTAGGTGTCGTAGGCCAGCGCCGTGCCGAGCACGAGCGCCAGCGCCGCCAGCGCCGCGACCGGGGCGACGAGCAGCATCGGGCGGACGCGACGGGCGATGGACGTCGAGGCAGACATGATCGACCCTCCCTGGGCTCCTGACCGCCGAGCAGCGGATCCGGCGTCGGACTCCCGGATCCGGTCCCGCAGGAGGGACGATACTCGAAACTAATCGATATGTAAAGGGCTGCGAGTCACTGATTTTCGTGCATGGTGCGCCGCCACCCGGCGGATCGGGCGAAGACAGCAACTTCTTTTCTTTGAATAGTTTGCGATGACAGCCGATCCGGCGGCCGGGCCCGCCTGCCGGCTCAGGGCGCAGCGGGCCCGCGGACCTCGAGGGAGAGCGGATTCGACTCGAGGCGCTCGACGCCTCGCAGCGCCTGGTCGGGCAGCACGACCTCGAGCCGCCCGGCGAAGGAGAGGCCCGCCTGCCGCTCCCCGTCGAACGTCTGCCAGTCGAGCTCGCCCGCCTGCCGCGCCCGCATCGCCAGTCCGCGCGGACGCCAGAGAAAGTCGTGCAGGCACGCGCGTCCCCCGGCCGGCACCCAGCGTCCGCCCACGACGGGACGCTGCCGCCTCGGCTGGCGCAGGACAAAGTCGGCGTTCCCGGCAGAGAGCGCGTAGGCGATCGCTCCCGGACGCACGTGGAGCGGTCGGGCGGTGTCGTTCTGCAGCCAGAGCCACACGTGGACCGGTCGCCCGTCGGCGATCTCCCATCGTTCCGGGACGACCCCGAGGCGCAGCCCCGCGACCGACGGCCCGAACGCGCGGGCGACGCGGGGCGTCGCGTTCACGAACGAGGCGCCGTGCAGGATCGCCACCACACCGACACCGGCAAGCAGCCGCTGCACCGTGCGGTCGAATCCGCCCGGCGGAGCGATCCTGGCAAGGATTCCCGCGCCGAGCAGGCTGGTCGGCAGGGCGGCCCAGGCGAACAGGTCCCAGTCCCACGGATAGGGACGCCCGTTGAGGAGCACGAACGAGTAGGCCAGGAACACGAACGCGACGAGCGCGACCCCGACCAGCGCGCGGTTTCCTCCGACTCCTGTCTCCCGGTCGCCCTTTGCCGTCCCGCGGCGACGTCCTGCACGGCGCGCGAGCAGCCAGCACGGGCCGAGGATCAGCGTCAGCACGAGACCGAGCCGGTCGTCGAGCCATCCCGCCTGGGCCAGATCGGCGAGGTGCCAGCCGGACAGCCAGTGACCGGGGGCGATCAGGTGAGGCATCACGGACCACGACGCGTCGGCCCGCCACGACGCGCTGGGGACCGCTGGTGCGTCCTCGCCGGCGACGGCCTCGTCGGCCCAGAACTCGATCAGGTGCCGTCCGTCGATCGGCTCCGGGCCGAGCGTGTGCGCCGCGAGCGTCGGGAGTGCGATCAGCGTCGCCGCGACACCGGCACCGATCGCCCGGCGCAGCCATCCCTCGAGCCCGCCCACGCTCCAGAGCACCAACACCAGTGCCGGCGGAAGCAGCAGCAGCAGCGCCACGTACCCTCCGAAGCAGATGCCGGCCGCCACGGCGAACCAGGCGACACGCGCGACGGACGGGCGCTGCAGCATGCGGACCGCCGTGAAGACGAAGCCCGACAGCAGCAGGACGACCGCGGCGTAGACCTCGAGGTGGCCCAGTCCGACGCCCACGACGCCGAACGCGGCGAGCAGCAGCGCGGGCCATGCCCGTCCGATGCGCGTCACGCCGAGCGCCCGTGCGGTGGCCCACCACAGCATCACCGCCGCCGCGCCGCACAGCGCCGAGGTCCAGCGCACCGACGAGAACGCAGTGGGAGACGCCACGAGATGGAAACCGCGGTCGAGCAGGACGTACACCAGCGACGCGCCGTACCACTTGCCGAGCGGGCGGCCGTCCTCGACGATCCAGAGGATCCACTGCCAGTCCCCGATGTACGTCGGCGGCAGCACGGAGCGCATCACCGCCGCGAGCCCGAGCCACACCGCGACCAGGCCCAGTGCGCGCAGGATGCGCCCGCCGCGCCGTCGCACGAGGGCCTCGCAGGCCAGCAGGGCGCCGGCCAGCGACGCCGCGAGCAGCAGACCGCGGACGAGCGCGCCCGGCGCCGGCACGCGCTCGGGGAGGGCCCACACGCCGGGGCGGCCGCCGAGAACCAGCCACGCCGCGAGCGACGCGAGCAGGATGCCGGCGAGCAGCCGGCGGACCGTCAGGGCGAGCGGATCATCGGGACGCGAGTCGCTCACCGCGTGTACCCGAGCGAACGCAGCCGTTCGATCTCCTCGCGCAGCGGAGGGGCCTGCGGTCCCCTGCCCAGCCCGAGACCGCGGCAGCGCGCCAGCATTCCGTCGAGGCGTCCTCGCGCGAATTCGAGCAGCTGCGGCTGCTCGGCGGAGAGGTCGCTTCGCTCCTCGGGATCCGCCTCGAGGTCGAACAGGCTCTCGCGCCCGCTGCGCTCGTTGCGGATCAGCTTGAGGCGTCCGGAGACAAGCGCGACGTACGGCGGGAACTTCGGCGCCGGGGGGCGCGCCACGGCGAGGAACTCCCTGCGTTCCGCGGGCGGGCCCTCGCGGGCCAGGTCGAGCAGGTCGTGGCCCCAGAACTGGGGCGGCGGATCGATCCCGGCGAGGCGGCAGATCGTCGGCGCAACGTCGAGCAGGTCGACCGGTGCATCCACGACCGCGCGCGGAAGGACCGCGCCCGGGACCCGGACCAGCAGCGGGATGCGCAGCATCTCCTCGAACACGGTCGTGTTGTGGAACAGCCGGCCGTGCTCGCCGAACGCCTCGCCGTGATCGCTGAGCACGATGACCGCCGCATCGCGGAATCTCGGGTGGGCTGCAAGCCGGTCGAGCAGCTCGCCGGTCGCCGCGTCGGCCCAGTGCACGTGCTCGTCGTAGCGCGCACGCAGGCCCGCCAGCCAGGCGGGATCGAGCGGCCGTCCGTCGTGCCGTGCGATCTCCGGGATCGACCCCGCGACCGGCTGCATTCCCGCATGCACGAACATGTCGCGGTGCGGCGCGGGGGGCTGGTACGGAGCGTGCGGCTGCAGCAGGTGCAGGTAGACGAACTGGGGCTTTCCCGGCTCGGACGAAGCCGCTCCCAGCAGATCGGTCCACGCGCGCTCGATCAGCCGCTCGGGACGGACGATCCAGCCGGGATGGTGCGGCTGGATGCGCACCCGTTCCGAGAGCGCCGGATCGACGTACGCCTCGACCAGTTCGTCGAAACCGCGATCAAGACCGAGTCGCGCCGTGACGTTGGGGTTCGCCGAATAGCCCCGCGTCGCGTAGCCTGCGCGCCGCAGCACCTGAGCCAGAGTCAGCGCCGAGTCAGGCAACGCCCGATGGAAGTCCACTCCCGTCGCCGGCACCGGCAGCGAGGTGAACAGCGCCGCGACCGAGGTCGGCGTCGAGCAGCTCGGCGCGCGGGCGTTGCGGAAGACCACGGCCGAGCGCGCCCACGCGGCCAGACGGGGCATGACGCGCCGGCGGCCGACCTCGCGCAGCAGTTCGTCGGCCCGCAGCGAGTCGAGGACGACCACGACCACGTCGGGCGGCCTGCCGGCGGGCTCGACCTGACGTTCGGGCTCCGTCCCGGCGTCCTGCCCGGAGCGCGCACAGGACGCGGCCAGACAGAGGACGAGCAGCGCGAGGCCCAGGTTTCGATCCGGAAACAGCGTCATGATCGCGCATTCTAGGGAATCCGCGTATAACCCGAAAGCCGGAAGGGCGGAGAACCCACCCGAGCCGAAGGCCGCAAACACAAGGGGCACCGGAGGTCATGCCGTGAACGGAATGAGGAGGAGATGTCTGCGCGCACTGTCCGCGTGCGCGCTTGTCGTCTGTCTGGCGCTGCCGGCCCTGGCGGTGCAGCAGCGCACGCACCTGGCCCGCTACGATGGCGTCGTGCAGCCGCGCCTCGGCGGCGCCGTGGCGATCAGGCCGCTGGCGCTCGACGAGCTGCCGGCCGGCGACGCGCTGCGTCGCGGCTGGGAGGCGTTCGTCGCCGAGCACGACGGACGATGGCGGATCTACCTCGACCGACGCACCGGGCTGCCGACGCTGGCGGCAGGGCGCGGAATTGCATGGGTCCCTGGACCGGGCAACACGCTCGAACCGGACGGCCCGGTGACGATCGACCGGCTCGAGCAGCTCGCCCGCGAGTTTCTCGAGACGCACCGCGTGCTGCTCGGCGACTGGTCGGGGGCGATCGAACTCGACGAGGCGGCTTCGGTCGAGCGGCGCCCCGGCGTGTACCAGCTGGTGTTCCGTCAGGTCGTCGACGGCGTGCGCGTCGAGAACGCACGCTTCGACTTCCACGTCGCCGCCGGCAACCTCGTCGCGTTCGGAACGCACCGCTGGGCACCCGTCCGCATCTCCGGCGTGCCGCGGATCGGCGCCGAGGAGGCGCAGGCGATCCTCGACGCCTACCTCGGCAGTGACGCGACGACCGGGCGCGAGCCGGCGGCCGATCCGGAACTGACGATCCTGGCCCTCGATCCGCGCATGCAGGAGAAGCCCGCGCCGTGGGACGGACCGCGGGGCGCGGGGATCACGCATCGGCTCGTCTGGCGGCTCTCGTTCCGGGTCCCGGGCGAGGTGCCGCTGTGGGTCGGCGAGATCGACGCGCATTCGGGCGAGCTGCTCGCGTTCTACGACGCGGCGCACTACGCCTCCGTGCGCGGCGGCGTGTTTCCGCAGATGGGCAACGGCGACTGCAGCACCGGAGGGTGCGACTTCCCGCACCCGCTGCCGTTCGCGGACGTGACCGAGGACGGGCAGGCGACGGTCTTCACGGACGACTTCGGCGTCTACCAGTGCGTCGCCGACGGTGCCGGGGTGACCACCTCGCTCGACGGACAGTTCGTCCGCATCGACGACGACTGCGGGCCGATCGCCGAGACCGGAGTCTGCGGCGAGGGACTCGACCTGGGCCAGCGGTTCGGCGAGAACTGCGCCGTGGCGCCGGGCGCCAGCGCCGGCAACACCAGCGCGGCGAGGACCGCGTTCCACGACGTCAACCGCGCGAAGCAGGCGGCACGGGCCTACCTGCCGGACAACTCCTGGCTCCAGGGCGTGCTGGTGACCAACACCAACGTCAACAACACGTGCAACGCCTCGTACGGCGGCCAGCTCAACATGTTCCGCGCCGGCAACGGCTGCGGGAACACCGGCGAGAACCTCGGCGTGCTGGTCCACGAGTGGGGTCACGGGCTCGACGACAACGACGGCGGCGGGTTCGACAACACCTCGGAGGCCTATGCCGACGTCGTGGCGATCTTCTGGAGCCACGACGGCTGCATCGGGCCCGGCTTCTTCGTCGACGGGCGCACGTGCAGCGGCTACGGCGACACGTGTCTCGAGTGCACCGGCGTGCGCGACATGGACTACTCGCGCCGCCAGTCGGGTCAGCCGGCAACGCCGGCCGGGTTCGTCGATCCGCGCTGCGGCAGCGGCGGCGGGCCGTGCGGACGCGAGACGCACTGCGAGTCGTACCCCATCGCCGAGGCGATCTTCGACCTTGCGACAAAGGACCTGCCGGCAATGGGTCTCGACCAGGCCACCTCGTGGCAGCTCGCCGAGAAGCTGTGGTACGAGACGCGGGCCGGCTCCGGCGGCGACATCTACACGTGCTCGCTGCCCGACTCGGACTCCTGCGCGTCGACGAGCTGGTACCAGCAGATGCGCGTCGCCGACGACGACGACGGCGACCTGTCCAACGGTACGCCGCACGCGGCGGCGCTGTTCGCGGCGTTCGACCGTCACGGCATCGCTTGCGGAGCTGCGGAGGACCCGGAGAACCACAACAGCAGTTCCTGCCCGTCCCTGACCGCACCGACGCTGTCCGCTGCGCCGTCAGGCACGGGCGTCGAGCTGAGCTGGACTGCGGTGCCCGACGCGGCGAGCTACACGGTGTTCCGCGGCGAGCTGGGCTGCGACGCCCAGGCGGTGATCGTGGGGACGGTCGACGCTCCGGCCACGACGTTCTTCGACGACAACGTCTCGCAGGACTTCATCGTCAATTACCGGGTGCGCCCCGACGGCAGCAACCCTGCCTGCAGCGGCCCGGTCTCCAACTGCGTGGTGATCCCCGAGACCGCCAAGCTGATCCTCAACGCGCGCCGCATCGACGACAGCGGTACCAACGGCGACGGGGACGGACGGCTCGAACCGGGCGAGACGATCACGCTGCCGGCGTCCCTGTTCAACTACGGCGCGGCCGACGCGACGGGGGTCTCCGGCCTGCTCGGCACGCTATCGCCGCGTGTCGTGCGCATCAGCCGTCCGGACGCGCTGTGGCCCGACATCCTGCAGAACGAGGTCCAGGAGTCCCTCGCGCCCCACTTCGAGCTGACCGTCCTGCCCGAGGCCGCCTGCGGCGACACGCTCGGGTTCACGCTCGACTCACAGGCGACGGACGTTCCACCGCACACGGACCGGTTCGACATCGGCATGGGCGTGTTCACCCGCGACTACCGCAACGACCAGGATGAAAACATCCCCCATCAGACGAGCGAGCCGGTGGTCTCGACGATCACGATCAGCGACGTGCGCACGATCACCGACCTCGACGTCTCGATCGACATCAGCGCGTTCCGCGCCACCGATCTGATCGTCGACGTCACGTCACCCTCGGGCACGACCGTGCGGCTCAAGAACCAGACCGGCGGCGGGCTCAACACCCGCTACGATCGCGACCGCCAGCCGGACGGCCCCGGCGCGATGACCGACTTCAACGGCGAGCCGCTGGAGGGGACCTGGACGCTGTCGATCCAGGACGTCGTCCCCGGACCGTTCCCGACGGGCAGCACGCTGCGCAGCTGGACGATCCACGCCGAGGTCGAGGAGCCGTTCGACTGCGCGCCGTTCACCTGCCCCGACGCGACGCCGGGGGCCGTTCCGCCGACGATGACCGTCGAGAAGGTCGGCGCCGACCTGGTGTTCACGTGGGACGCCGCCCCGGACGCGGACGGCTACAACCTGCTCGCCGACGCGTCGGCGCAGCTCGACACCCCCGAGCTGGCCGGCCAGACGGCCGGCGCGACGACCCTGACGCTGCCCGGCGCCGCCGGCGGAGATGCGGGGAACCTGCGCTACTACGTGGTGCGCGGCACGAACACCTGCCACTGGGAAGGGCCCTGACGACCCGGCGGCACCCGCCCGAAAAACGCAACGGGGGCGCGCCGCGGCGCGCCCCCCGTTTTTTCCGTGGCGTGTCGGGACCGCGGCAGCTCAGAGTCCGCGCCAGCCGGGTGCGCCGAGCATTTCGCCGGTCGCCGCGTTCACCGAGATGATCCACGCTCCCCGGATTCCCTGCCGACGGTTCGCGTCGAAGCTGACAGGGGGAAGGTCTTCCGTGCGGTACTCGTAGAGGTTTTCGAGTTCCGCAATCACGACTTGGCGCGACACGCCGGAACCTGCTCGTCGAAGCACCTCGACCAGCACGGACCACGCTCCGACGACACCCTGGGCAAGCGCCGCGCGGCGACCGGGTGCGACCGGCACCGCGGCATGCACCACCCCTCGCCACCCCGTGCGGCGGGCCGCATCAAGAACGGCACGGGCGCCTGTCAGAGACGGCAGGAACAGCTCGACATTCCACTCGGCCCGCTGTACCTCGGCGAGCAGGCGCGACAGTTCGAGTTCGTCAGCCACCACGAGCAGCCGTTCGACTCCCTGGTTCCGGAGCCGCGCGACGAGCGCCGCGGCGTCCTGTGCACCGAAGTCGAACCTCACGTCCTCGACCGGAGTTCCCGCCTCGGCGAATTCCGCTCGCATGGCGGCCAGCATCTCTTCCTGCCGGGGCCCGGTCATGTGAGGTGCAAGCAGGCCGACAGGAGCCGATCCGGCTCCCGCGTCCTCGATCGCACGACGAGCCAGCGCTCGCGCACGGTCGGCGCGGCCTGGCAGCAGATAGAACACCGGAGCGGGGCCACTCCCCGCAGCATCGGGCGCGCCAGGCTCGAACGTCAGCGGACCGATCACCGGCACTCCGTACTCCGCGGCGATCGCGGAGAGCGGCGCAGGTACGGTCGGCAGGTAGGGCGCGACGATCACGAGCGGCTGCTCTTCGGTCACGAGTTCGCGAAACGCCTCGAGCGTCTCCTGTTCCGTCGCGCCCGCATGCCGGGCACGAATCGCGATCTGTCGTCCATAGATCCCCCCGTCAGCCGACACCTCGGCGACGAGCTCCTCGAACAGGCCCGTGATGCTTGCGGACAGATCACCGGGCGGCGGCAGCAGCGTCCCCACGACGAGGGTGTCGTCCTCGACTCCTTGCGCATCGACGGCACCGAGATGACGCAACCACGCGATCAGGTCGGCCATGTCCCGGTGGCCCATCTGGAACCGCGGCATCGCCGGATTGAGCGGTCGCCCCGCCGGATCGACGCCCATGGAGATCGCGCGTTTCAGGGCCGCCTCGTCGTAGGCAGGGCGGGTCCGCCCGCCGGGTGCGCTTGCCTCGAGTCTTCGTGTCAGAACGGGCCATGTCAGGTTCGACGGGCTGATCCCTCCCTCCGCGCGCCCGGTACCGTCCTCACCGTGGCACCGCGCACACCGCATGGCACTGCCGGCCACGGGGATCCGGGCCGATCCGATCAGCGCCAGGATCTCACCTCCACCGGGACTCGTGCCCTGCTCGTAGATCTGCCTGCCCCGAACGGCCGCATCGTCAGGGGGCGGCCCGGCCAGGACCGGAGACGTGGCGAGAACCAGTACCGCTCCCAGCGCAGAGATGTGGCCTCGGAGACCCGTCATCAGATCATGCTCCGCGATCGTTGATCAGGCTCTCGACGATCTCGAGCAGCGTGGCCGGGGTCGCCACGCCGTTCGCCTTCTTCCATAGCCCCGTCCGCTCGTTCCCCATGATGAGCACCGTCGTGTGCGCCTCCTTGACGTCCACGTACTGTCCCAGCTTGCGCAGGGCGGCCTTGACCTGCTCTGGCGGTCCTGAAAGAAAACGCCAGCCGGGTCCCGCCTGCCAGCGCTTCGCATACTCCGCAATAACCTCGGGCGTGTCGTGCTCCGGATCGACCGTCAACGACAGGAAGAAGACATCCCGGCCCATCCGTTCCCCGAGCCTCTCCTGGAGCGCCGCGAGCTTTGCGTTGAGCACGGGGCAGATGCCCTGACAGCGCGTGAAGAACGAGCTGATCACGACCACGCGGTCCTTGAGCAGGTCGTCGTACAGCCGGACACCACGCCCTTCCTGGTCAACGAGTTCGATGTTGCCGAAGTACGCGCGCGCTGCATCCTCGTCGGCCAGCCGCCGCCCCGCCCCGGCCGCGAGACCGGTCATCAGCACTAGGGCCAGCAACGCCGTTCCGAGCTGTTGGCTGCTCATCGCGATGCCCGATCGGGTACGTGCTCCCGGATATCTTCGAGGGCTGCGAGAATCGTGTCCGGTGCGGCCAGTCCATACACCCGGCGCACGCGTCCTGACGCCGGATCTCCTACCAGCACGAGCGGAGCATGGTCGACCTTGTCGGGCGTCAGGGCGCCGAGCGAACGCAGGATAACGTCGACGTCGTCCTTCCTGCCGGTCACGAGTGTCCATCCCTCGCGGCGCCCGAACGTGCCGGACCATGCCTTGAGACGCTCGGGAGTGTCCGTCACCGGGTCGATGGATACCGACACGAGGCGCACGTCGCGTCCCAGACGGGCGCCGAGTTCGTCCTGCAACCGACCGAAGATCGCCCCCATCGGCGGGCAGATCGTCGTGCAGGTGGTGAACACGAAGTTCATCACGAAGGGCCCCTTCTCGACCAGATCGCTCCGGAACGAGAGCTGTCGCCCATCCTGGTCGATGACCGGCAGGTCGGGGACCTGCCGCAAGGCGATGTCCGGCAGCCCCTGCTGGGGCACGGCTTCGGCATGTCCGGAGGCATGCCCGTGGTGACACGCGGGCTCCTCCGCCAGTCCGGGAGCCATGCCGACAACCAGGACCACGATACCTGCAAACGATCGAGTCATTGTTCCTCCTCCTCGACGGTAAATGTCAGTGGCGGGATCCCGTGGATCGCGACGCCCACTTCCTCGGCGGCGACGAAAGCCAGGTAGACTCCGGGCCGGCGCGGCACGAACGCTGCGCGATAGCGCCCCTGGCCGAGCGATGTCGCGATGAGCCGCTGCTGGTCTGCGCCGGAGGCGAGCGCGACGAGAACGGTGGGAGCGCCGGTCTCGATCGGGCGGCCCGCCGCGTCGACGAGCGTCACATCCACGCCGACCCGGGAACCGGCCACTGGAACGCCGTCTTCGGCAAGGGCGACCGTCACTCTCGGCCTGCGGCGCTCCGGGCGGTCGGGATCCGGATTCACCTCGAAGCGGAAGCACTCCGTGCGCGGCGGGGAATCGAGGTAGAGCACGAGATCGTACGCACCGGGCTTTCCGAGCGTCGCCACGGTCTCGTACGTCCCGGGTGCGGTCTCGCGCAGGCTGCGATCGACGACCTCGACGGCGCGCGGATGACGGCCGTAGTTGTTGAAGTCCCCCATCGGGGCTGCCATGCCTTCCTTGTAGTAGTAGATCACCCCGTCGGCCGCATTGGCCACCAGCACGGCCGTCTGCCCGACGGCCTGGACGATCGCATCGGCCGGACTCGGCGGGGCGCCCCCGCGCGGTGGACGCTGGCCGCCCGGGAAGTCGATGACCGGGACCGGGCGCCCCTCGCGCCCGATCTCGGCGAGCGGAATCATGTAGACGAGCGAACTGTCGCCATGGCGGACGTAGGCCAGTTCGTCGCTGAACGCGACCTGGTCCGGGGACTTGTCGACATCCGCGGTCTGCACGATACGGCCCCGCGCCGCGTCGACGACGAGGACGGTGTCCTCCACCGGGTTGACTGCCAGCGCCAGGCGCCCACCAGGCGCAAAGCGCAGCCGCGTGAGACCCGCCTGCGTCCCGATGCGTGAGGCCGCCTGCTCCCGGTCGGGATCGATGACGTGGATCGCGCCGCTCACGTCGGCGAAATAGGCAACACCGGCGGCGGTCGACCAGTCTCCGTAGACTGGAGCGCCTCCTACTTCATAGTTGCGAACAGGCTTGAAGGTGCGTGCGTCGATCAGCGAGATCGTCCCGGACCCGCCGTTGCTCACCAGCGCCCAGGCGCCGTCCGGACTGAACACGATCTGGTGCGGGCCGGTGCCTGTCGACAGATGCGCAACAAGCCGGCCGGACAGGGCGTCGACGATGCTCACCCCCGATGCCCCAAGCTCGTCGTGATCGGCCTCCGTTCCCACCCACGCGAACCGCTGATCCGGCGACAGTTCGACCGCCACCGGCGTCCGGCCAACGGGGACACTGGCAATGATGTCCCACGTGTCCGTGGCGACGATGGCCAGCCTGTCCACGGCAGGTTGGGTGACGTACAGCCGCGTGTCGGCCCGGTCAAGGACCCAGTCCTCGCCGGGCGCCTCGAGAAACACCATGTCGAGCAGCTTCGAACCGCCGTAGCCGAAGAGGGGGTCGACGACGCTGATCGTGTTGTCCTCGTTCAGGGCGAGCACGTAGTAGACATTCAGGTCGACTTCGGCCTGGCCGAACAGACCGCCGCCGAGAAACGCTCGCACCTTGTCATCGCACGTGTCCTTGCCCCCGGCCCGGGAGCGTGGAATGCGGTCCATCCAGCCACCGGGGAACAGCCCCGGAATGGCCTCCCCGCTCGCCGTATCCACGATCCGGAACCGCACGCGCACCGGCGTCTGTTCCCGGAAGGCGCTCCCCGGAGGGGCGAGCGAGTCGATCGAGGCCTCGACACGGATCCCTTGCTCGACCCGATGCCAGGAAACCCGGCGCCCCTGCTCGCCGGCGAGCGACCACGGCAGCAGCGCGAGCGCCACGAGCGGGACCGGCAGCAGGTGCCGCCGGTCCCGACGAGCGGAGCGATCGATCATCCGCACCGCTGCCCCTCTACTCGAGGCCGGCGGAGCCGTCGCTCGCATCCTGCGCACCCAGCCCCTGGCCCGCCGACTGTTCCGCCGTGCCGCCGGACATCTGCTGCGGATCCGGCTCGCGCGGCGGGGGTTTCGGCGACTCCTCGAAGACCTTGAACAGTCCCCACATGCCGTTGCCGAAGCCCCAAGCCACGTGGTCGCGGTAGAGGTACTCGGCCGCAATGACGAACCTGCCTCCCGCGCCGGAAGGCGGGACGACATCGGCATGCTCCCCGGGGCCGACTCCGTAGCGGGACCCGACCCACTGGGACTCCGGCCGGTCGCCGATGCGCGGTTCATTGTTCGCGTCGAGCTCGTAGGGTGTCTCCTGCCAGATGTGGCCCTGGATCTCCCACACGTGGTTCTGCGTGTGTCCTCCCGGGTGCGAAACGCGGAAACGAACCGCCTCGCCGGGCCTGGCGTCGAAGATGTGCGTGACCGGTCGCCCGCCGACCTTCATGTCGGTAAGCACGTCCGCGTAGTCGTACTTCTTCGAGTCGACGTTCTCGGGGGCGAAGCCCATGCGGTACCAGATCGGCTCCGTGCGGTAGCCGAAGCCCTTCTGCGCCGACTCGGTGGGGTCCTCGCTGACGATCAGGCTGGCCACGGGCTCCGAAAAGCGCCCGCCGTACTGGTTGTGAATGCTGTCTTCCTCGCAGCGCGGGCCGCGGTCGGTCTTGGCGTAGCGCAGATTGACGTCGTCCTGGAAGACCGTGACGAACTCCCGGAACTCGCCGGTCGCAGTCGTGACACGAGCTTCGGCACGCGTGCGCCGCGTTGCGCTGGCGCTCTCGTAGGGATGCCTGTCCCCCGTAAGGTCCCAGGTCGCACCGTCGGGCTCGACGATCAGCGCGCCGACCGCTCCCTTGTTGGTGTGCTTGAGCGGGTCGGACGAGGTCAGCCCGGCCGTGCCGAACTCGATCGGAACCAGCGGGCCGTTCCCCTGGTTCTGCGCACCGGCGTACCAGTAGTACGTGATCTTGTAGCCGGGCGGAACCGTCTGCCGCGGGTGTCCCATCAGCGTTCGGTTGATGCCGACGTTGTTGCCGTCCGCCTGGGCAGGATCGTAGTGCACGAGCTGGGCGTGCAGCCCGACCTCTCGCGACGGGAACACGTCGTTCGCGTTGAAGTGCTCGATGATCATGTGCCAGCCGTTCCAGCCGTCAAGGTCGAATCCGAAGCCCGCCCATTCCGGATGCTCGGGATCCGGCTCGGCAGGGGGCAGATCGTTGTAGAGCGTGACCTCGACGCACTCACCGGCCTGGGCGCGCAGGATGATCGGCTCGACCGGCGCGTCGTCCTTGAGGCGGGGACGGCCGGTGAACGGATCGTAGATCAGGTCCTGCTTCTCGACGAACAGGATCGCGGTCGGATCGTGCAGCGGCCCCTCGCTGCCCCACGTATCACGCGCGGGAGCCAAGCCATCAGGGCCAGTGTCGCACTCCTCCACGCCGCAGGGGCACGTCTCGTGCTTGATTGCTGTATGCCGCCGGTTGTAGACCAGCGTTCGGTCGCCGACGGACGGCTCGACCGGGAGAACCTCACGCGCCGCAACCGCAACGATTTCGTATTGACGCAGGCGATTCTGGAGAGCGTCATCGGGACAGGCTGTCTTCAGCGTATTGCCGGCGCCCAGCGCGGCCTCCTGTTGCGGGGTCGCCTCGTCCACGCGCTGCGGAGCAAGCTTGTCGGCAGGCGCTTCACCGAAGGGCGGTCGCTCTGTGTCGCCGACCTTGGCGTCGGCATTCGACAGAAGCGGCGAGAGAGGCTCCTCCTTCCCGCTGGTGGCCGCTTCTCCGCGGTAGACACGGATCAACCCCCACGCACCGTTCCACTGCCACTCCGTCGCGGCGGACGGCTTGTAGAGCAGATCGACCGACTCGCCTTCCTGCAGGTTCGGCATCGCCGGGATCGCCATCTCGAACCATTCAGAGATGGTCATCATCTGCGAGTTGCGGTATCCCGACTCCCGATCCTCCGGTTCGCGCAGCCAGCGCAGACCGTGGACCATGAAGTTGTGCTCTTCCTCGTGGGCGCCGACGAGCGTCTTGATCTTGATGGAATCGCCTTCGTAGACGCGAATCAGCGGCGTGAACGGATCACCGGCCCGCAGTCCGCGGGTCAACGCGGGGTACGGCACGTATGCCAGGTCGGGCGCCTTCGGAACCTTGTTGAACTCGGGTCGTGCACGGTCAGTGCGCGACTCGTAGGCGTACGACGGATCGCCGGCCAGTCCCCTGGCCTGCCTGGCGGACGTCACGCCTCCCGGGCCGGGGGACGGCTCGCTCAGACGCAGTGCCAGCGGCTCGTTGCGATAGTTGACCGCCACGAACCCCGGATCGTCCGCGGAGACAGCCTCGGGGCACGGTGGGCGGAGCCCGTCGTCGAGGGCTGGGTCGATCGGACCGTCCGGGTCGTTCTCGTTGCGCGGACAGACCTCCGGCTTGAGATAGAGCGGATGGGGGCCGACCGAGCGCCGCCCGGGAGGATTGATCGCCGCAACCGGATCCGACCAGCCGGGAGTCGGCGAGCTGTCCGGCTGGGGACAGTCCTTCCAGGTGTCGTTCCGCTCGTAGGCGAGCTGGAAGTCGCCGAACTCGAGCATGAACTCGCGGAAGTTCTTCTGCGGATTCGTGGTCTCCGGATGGTCGATCCGCGCCTGCCAGCTCGTCGGGCTTCCGTCGTTGCCCGGTGTCGTCACGTTCGGCCCAAGCCGCGCACCGGTCTCGCTGTGCCACCACGTCGAGCCCTCGTGTTCGACGACGAGGCCCGCGTAGAGCCCGGCCTGCTGATGCGTCGACGGCCCGAAGTGGTCGTGCGTGAACACTGTGTGCAGCGTACGGTCGCTCTTCTGCATATTGTGGACGGGATCGGCCCACCAGCGCTGCACGGTCGTCTGCGCCCCGAGATAGTCTGGATGCCCGTTGCAGTTCTTGTCCGGCCCCTCGCCGAAACGGGGATCCGCCTTGGCAACCGGACAGTCGAGCAGGTCGATCGGATCGCCGGTGATCGGGTTCTTTCCCGGTCTCGAGCGGTTGAATACGCCGTCCGCACATCCGCTGCCCTTGCGGATCGCCTCGATCATCTCCTGGACTTCCTCGCCGGCCAGCGAACCGTCCTCGTAGTTCCAGCCGTTGGCTCCGCCATCGGAGGACGTGACATCGAACTTCACGAGATGGATGTGCTGCCCGAGGATGTCCGTCGGGGTCTTGACCTGGAAGTCGTCGACCTGGTACTCGGCAGGAACGAGATTCGTCAGCTCGAAGTGCACGCAGTCACGACTGTTGGCGCGGAAGAACAGCGGCTCGGGAGCGCGCTTGCCGTCCCGGGTGTCAGCCCAGTCGCCACGCAGGACGCTGATCCGCTGCTGCGGGAAGTGCCACCCCTCCTTGTTGAGGATCACGTCGAGTTCCATGTCGACGCCCTGGTAGTAGATGTCGCGCGCCGGACTCGACGCCACCTTCGCATACGGCGGGTCCGCGATGCACGGATCCGCGAACGGAGCCCCCGGAACCGGATCGGCGCCGTTGAACCAGATCTTCTGTCCGGCAACGCCCTCCGGAGTCGGAGTCGAGAACCCGCTCAGCGCGTGGGTCTTCATCGCAAGCTGCTCGAGTTCCGTGCCGCCGTCCGGGAGCAGCTCGACGGTGGCCCAGAGCGTGTGCTTCGTGAAGTTGAGCCGGGTCTCGACACTCGTCGCGTCGCCGTCCAGCGCCACGTGGCGCGGCAGGCCGCCATCGAGGGGATTGCCCGCACCGTCCTTCGCGAAGTCCATCGGCGGCTGCGGCGGACGTTCTCCGGCGAAGCCCGGGATGTAGAACGGATATCCAGGACTGAAGAACGGCTCGCCCGCGGAATAGGCGCTCCTCGCCTGTGCCGTGATCCAGTCGCGCGCGAGCTGCCCGTCGACCAGCTGCACCGGCGTCGGCAGCGGCGGCATCGCCCTGGTGGGGAGCGGAACGACGGCCGGAATCGGTGTCCCGGCCCTGATCTCTGCATCCGGAAGCGCACGGGTCTTGGTGACGACCTGGCCACCGAGCTTAATCTCGTGGATCGGCCTGCCCTTCTCGTCGAGTTCGGTGCCGGTCTCGAGCACGTCGTGCACGCGCCACATCGCCCACATGCCCTGGGCGAAGTGGGGATAGAAATGGCAGTGGAAGACGGAATCCCCGGGCGTGCGATTGCGGTTGCCCGAGCCCTCGTACGCGATCTCGTAGGTGAACGAGGTGTTCTGACCGATCGCCTGGCTGTCAAGGTATGCCGAATTGTCGCTGTTCGGCGTGCGCAGCCACTGGTGCGCATGCAGGTGGAAGATGTGATGGTCGTCGCTTCCAGCGTGCAGGTTGCGGAACTTGACGTCGTCCGTCAGGTAACTGTGATACACGTTCGACGGGTCGTCCGGATACCTGGCGATCGTGGCCTTCGGCCCCCGGTCAGGCAGGCAGTTGCGCCCGTCGGCCAGGTCCTTCATCGAGCACGGCGCATTTGCCGGCACGTCCACGACCATCGCCGGATCGCCCACGGTCCACGCAGAGAGGAAGAACTCCTCGTACTTGCAGGTCACGCAGTCGGCCATCGGTCCGACGCCGAGGCGGTTGGCGATAATCTCCGCTCCGATGCCCCCCGTACCGTAGTTGATCGCGAACGCATCACGCACGCTGTGCAGCGTGTGCCGCAGCACCTCATCCTCGAAGTGGGGAAACGCCTGCACGGCGCCGATCTCGTCGTGGAAGATGATCGTGAACTCGCGGTACGGCTCGTGGCGGTCCCAGTAGACCGCAATCTCGTTGAAAGTTCCGTCGGGAAAGCGCCCGATGTCAGGACCGGTGATGATCGCGGTGAGGTCGCCGTGGACGATCTCGTTACCGTGAAGCATCTCCAGGATCGGCGTATCCGCGCGCCAGCAGTTCCCGGGGCCCGTCGTCGGGCTCGGCGGATACTTCGCCGTGTAGTCCACCACCGGAAAGCCGTCCGGCCCCGGCGAGCTGGCCAGCTCGAAGTCGCGCTGCGTGACCTGGCTGCGGAACCAGCGCGAGCCCTTCGGCTGGACGTTGATCGCGCCGAACAGGCCGTTGGAGATCGATCCGTTCCAGCCCTCGCCGCCGGTCATCGCCGCACCGTTGTAGAACAGGTACGTCCCCTCGGCTTCGGCATAGATCGTGTAGTCGATCGACCCTCCTGGCGGAACGAGACCGCTCGGGTCGTTGCCGATCCACATACCGCCGTCCTTCGGACCGCTGACATACTGCATGCCGGTGACATGAATCGACGCACTGCGGGTGGACGGCTGGTCATCGGCCGGCGACGGCAGGGGACTCGGTGAGAGCAGGTTCGTGAAGTGGATCGTCAGGCAGTCGCCGACGTTCATCCGCAGCACGAGAGGCCGCGGTCGCCGGCCCTCGCGCAGCCGCACCTTGCCGGGCAGCAGCGGAACGTCGTCGGTCAGGTCACAGTCGGATTCATCTTCGCCGACTCCGACCACATCCCTGCGCAGCGCATAGATCATCCCCTGCGGCTCCGCTGCACCGAGGCGGTTCCACATGTAGAGCTGATCGAGCGCGACGACATGGGCCTCGATCTGCCGCTCGCAGGTAAAGGTCTGCGCCGCCGACGGTCGCATCCCGGCCACGGCCACCAGCGCCAGTGCAAGGACGCCGCCCGCGAGCCGGGTACCAGACAGCCACCGATTCATCCCCATCGCGTTCTCCTCCCGGACATCACCGCAGCCGCCCCGTCGATCTCCGGCAGCGCGCGGCGCGCCCAGCCGGCGACAGTAGACGCGGACAGGCACGGCACGGACAACGTTCGACGGGGCGGTTTTCGGCCTACCCGGAGGGGTGGGACCAGCACTTGACAAGAGTCAAGCCCGTTGCTTAACTCGAACGCCGGAGACGTTAGCCGCGGGGCTCCCCCGCGCTCGCTCGAAGGAGGCGCGAAGATGCACCCGGACTCCCGACCGGTGGCATCGACTGGCGGCAAGCCGCAGGACCCTCTCCTGCCTGCCCTGCGCGTGATGATCGCCGACGACCACGATCTGTTCCGCGAGAGCCTCGCCCGGCTGCTCTCCTCGAGCGGCGTGGATGTCGTCGGAACCGCCGGCACGTGCGCACAGGCGCTTTCCCTGGTCCGGTCGACCCGGCCCGACGTGATACTCGTCGATCTCGGCATGCCCGACGCACATGGCCTCGATGCCTGCCGCGCGGTGCTCGCCGAATTCCCCGAGACCCGCGTGATCGTGCTGACTGGCGCGACGGGTGACGACGAACTGGTCGCTGCAATCGAGGCCGGAGTGCACGGCTACCTGCCGAAGAGCACCCCGCCTGCACGGTTCGTCGAGTACCTCGAGCGGGCGCGGGGAGGCGAGATGGTGATCCCCGCGGAATTCGCCGCACGCGCCGTGCGCCTGGCCAGGGACAGACAACACGCCGGCCGGACGGCGGACGACACCGACCCGCTGACGCGGCGCGAGCGGGAGATCGTCTCCCTGATCGCCTCGGGAGTGACCGCGACTCAGGATCTCGCCGCGCGACTGTTCGTATCGACCAACACCGTCAAGTTTCACGTACGCAACATCCTCGGCAAGCTCGAGCTGCACTCGCGCGCCGAGCTGGTCGCCTGGGCCGTGCGACGCGGCTTCGGGCGCGGGGCGTGATCTCCGTGCGGCGCGTCAGCGCACCGGTTCTGCGGTTGGTGTCGCCAGGTTCGCTCATGGTCGGGCTGCTCGGGCTGCTCTCGGTCGGACTGCTGTACGCGACCTACCAGATCTCGGAACGTCACGTTGGCGAGTCCGCCCCGCTGGCCCTGGCCGCCGCGGACTTGCGGGCGGAGATCGCCAGCGCGCACCTGTGGCTCGAGGAGTTCCTGGGTGGCGACACCGGCATCCGGCTGGACGACATGGTCTGGACTCCGCTCGCCCGGGCCGAGTCGATCGCCTGTAAGACGTTCGGTGCGTGCGGCAGGGACGCCGGATCCGAGCGCGACGGCGCGCCGCTCTCCCCGCCCGCCAGACGCCGACTCGGGACCTTGCTCGCGGCGTTCGCGACCACGGCACGCGAACGCGTCGCGATCGACAAGGGTTCCGAAGTCGGTGCGGCGCTCGACCAGTCCCTCGATGCGTCCTATGCCCAGATCATGGACATCGCCGTCGCGATCCAGCGTGATACGCACCGGATCATGGCCGGACACCAGCGCCGTGCGCGTCGCATGCTGCTCGCGATTCTCGGCGTCTGGGTGATCGTCGTGGGGATCGCGATCGGCGGAATCGAACGCCGCGAGCGACGGCGGCGAGCGGCTGCCGCCGAGCGTCGGCGATTCGAACAGCGTCTGCGACAGGCCGAAGTCGAAAAGCAGCGTTCTCAGCGCATGGAAGCGATCGGCCGGCTCGCCGGCAGTCTCGCACACGACATCAACAACTATCTCGGAGCGATCTCCATCCAATGCGAACTCGCCCGGCGCGCGCGAGACGACCGCGCGACGCTCGAGCACGAGCTCGGCGAGGCGCTCGCGACGATCGGGCGCGCCACTTCGCTCACAAGACAGTTGCTCGCGTTCGGTCGACGACAGCCGGGCTCGCCGGAAACTGTTGACATCAACAAGCTGATCACCGGCATGGAAACCATGCTCGTCAGCCTGGTCGGCGAGCGCACGCAGGTTGAAACCGAGCTGGCTTCCGACACATGGCCGGTGCGCGTGGATCCGGCCCAGTTCGAGCAGATCGTGCTCAACCTGGTGATCAATGCGCATGAAGCGATGTCGAAGGGAGGAGCCATCCGCATCACGACCTCCAACCGGCGAACGCGCGAAGCAGGCGTGCCGGCACGCGACGAGGTCGTGCTCGAGGTGAGCGACGAAGGGCACGGCATCGCGCCCGAGATCCGTGAGCGGATCTTCGAGCCGTTCTTCACCACGAAACGCGGCGGCCACTCGAGCGGGCTCGGTCTGTCCACCGTGTTCGGGATCGTGGAGAACGCAGGAGGACGCGTCGAGCTCGACTCGCAGCCCGGAGCCGGCACGACGTTCCGCATCCTGCTTCCGCGCTCCGATGCCGGTGAGGACGAAGAGCGGGCCGCCACCAGCGCTCCGGCGGCGGTTGATAACCTGCGCCCCCTCGACGTGCTGCTGCTCGAGAACCACGCCCCCTTGCGCCGCGGCCTTCAGCGGATGCTCGAAGATGCAGGCCACCGTGTATGCTGTGCGGCCAACGGCGCTGAGGGGCTCGGTGCGTTCGCGCGGGACCGGGGGCGCTGGGATCTGGTCATCACCGACATCGTCATGCCCGTCTGCACGGGCGACGAGGTCGCCCGCATCGTGTGGAAGCGGCGCCCCGAACTGCCGGTCCTCTTCGTGTCGGGATTCACGGATCACGTGGAGATCGACGAGCTGATCGCAGGCCGACCGGCGCGCTTCCTGCGCAAGCCATTCACATCCGCGGAACTCGCCGCAGCCGTGGCGGAACTCGTGGCTGGCCGGCCAGGCGCGCGCGGACCGTCCGGCATGGCCTGCAGCGCCTGACGCCGGGAGGCTCGCTTCCTCAGCGACGCGACCCCGGATCGCGTCAGATCTTCTCGAGCACGCGCTGCAGGCGGGTCGCCACCTCGTCCGCGATCGGCCGCAGCTCGTCCCTCCCGATCACCGAGAACATCGTGCGCGGGTCGATCGCCTGGACGACGACCGAACCGTCGTCGTGCTCGAACACCGTGACATTGCACGGCAGCAGCACGCCGATCGGCGGCTCGTGCGCGAGCGCCTGGTGCGCGAGCTGGGGATTGCAGGCACCGAGGATCACGTACGGCTTGCGCTCGACGCCCAGCTTCTCGCGCATCGCCTTCTGCACGTCGATCTCGGTCATCACGCCGAAGCCCTCCTCGGCGAGCGCCGCACGCACGCGCTCCGCGACCGTCGCGACGTCCGTCGATCCGAGCGTCTTCGTGTAGGCGTAGCTGCGTTCCAGCGTCATCGTCCCGTCCTCCATGGAGGTCCCGTTCCCGAGGCGCCGGCGGCAGCGCGCGACCAGCCGGTCGAGATCGCTGTCCGCAAACCGACGATCGAGCGCGGGAAACAGGACCGTATCCTCCCGCGTCTGGTGATGCGCCGCAAGGCGCTTGATCGTCCCGCCCTCGTCGATCAGCGCAATCACCTCGTGCGGCGCGAGTCCCGTGCCGCGCGCGGCGAGCGCATCGAGGTGCGCGGCGAGCGCCGCCCCGAGCCGCTCGAGCCGCTGATGTTCACCGGAGTAGATCTCCGCCGCCGCCGGCCGCTCGCCCGGCGGCAGCGAGACCAGCCGCGGCAGCAGCAGTTCCTGCTCGACGGCGGCGTGACGCGCGAGCGTCTGTCGCCACGCATCCAGCGCGCGCCGGGCATCGTCGATGCGGCCCTCGACGAGCGCCGTCTGGTGCCGGGCGAAGCGCGCGTCGAGGTCCCGATGCAGCGCGCGGAACAGCCTCGTCAGCGGTCCTTCGTCCGTCGGCGCGGCCTCGGCCATCGTCGTGTCCGCCCTCCCGCTGGCAGCCTTCCCGCGCCGTGACGACCAGGCGCCTCGGCGTGCGTCGCACGGTATCGAACGGCCAGCACGTGGCCAGGACCAGCCGGGGCCGGTCCGCCGGGTCGACATCGGACCAGCCGTCGGCCGCGGCGACCACGCGCCGCGAGACGATACGGTAGCACAGCGACGCGCGCGGAGTACGCACGACCAGCGCGTCGCCGACGCGCAGCTCGCGCAGGAACGCGAACACCGTGTCGCGATGACCGGCGAGCAGGCACGTTCCCGGCGTGTTCGGCGCCGCCGTCCCGTCGACATGCCCGACGCCGAACGCGAGCGAGGCGCCCGAGGCGCCTGCGAGCACGTGACGCCGGATGCCGAGGCGGGGCACCTCCAGGCGCGCGATCGGCGCGGTGTCGGCCCACGGCCACGGAGGATGCGGGCGTCCGTCGGCCAGGGTCGCCGCGAACGCCCGCGCGATCAGCACGCGCGCCAGCGCCGCCTTGGCCAGCAGGTACGCGCGCTCGCCGCAGGCGAGGCTGCCTGCACCGAGGGTCACGAGCGCGGCGATCCGCAGTGCGACGGCCGCTCTCATCGGACGGACCTACGCTCGAACGCCGCGGCCCCGACGAGCAGGAGAAGCCCGACCCCCATCAGCAGGGCGCCGATCCAGCCGAGCAGCGGGCCGAGGCTCGCCGTCTGCGGCAGCGCGATCGGCTGTCCCGCCGGCTGGCCGTTGGGCACGCGCACACTGCGCGCGCTTCCCTCGGCAGTCCTGATCTGCTCGACGGCGACCAGGCTCGTGAACGGCGTGACCAGCGAGAACTCCGTGGCCAGCGCGACGACCTGCGCGCGAATCTCGGCGCGATCGGCGCCGCGGTGCAGGTCGTCGAGCAGCGCGCGGACGCGGGCGCGGGCCCAGCGCAGGGCGACGGCGTCACCGTCGGCCAGCGGCACGACGCGCACGGGAACGGACACGGTGCGCCCCGCGCGGTGCGCGACCAGCACCGGCGCGCGCCGTGCGATCGCGCCGTCGAGGCGCAGCGAGACGACCAGCGGCTCGCCGGCGTGGAGATCGGGCAGCTGGTCGGGGAATGCGTCGACCGGGTCAAGGCCATCGAGATCGAGTTCGAGGTCGGTCCACAGCGGCCGTGCGATGCGCTCGACGAACGCGTCGAGCCGCGCGTCCGCGGCGGCGGCGTCGGGAACGAACTCCGCGAGCCCCCGCCCGGCCCGCGCCAGCTCGCGCACGAACCAGGCGTTCGGGGCCGAGCCGATCCCGACCACGTGCAGCCGCACCGTGCCGAGGCGGGAGGCGAGGTCGCGCAGCAGCTCCGCCTCGTTGGCCACCGCGCCATCGGTGAGCAGGACGACGCGCCGCGCGACGTTCCGGTCGTCGTCGCGCGCACCGTGCAGGGCGAGCGCGCGCTCGAGCGCAGGTGCGATGCGCGTGCCGCCCTCGGCATCGCGCCGGTCGATCCACGATCGCGCCCTGGCGACCTCGGCCGCGGTTGCCGGCAGCAGGGATTCCGACATCACGTCGAAGCCGTGATTGAACGTCACGACGGAGAAGCGGTCCATCGGCTCCAGCCGACCGAGCGCGCGGACGAGAGCCTGCCGCGCCGCACGGATCGATCGTCCCTGCATCGAGCCGGACACATCGAGGACGAACACGGTCTCGGTCGGCAGCGCCGCCGACGGGACCGAGCGGTCGTCTTCCGGCATCGCGAGCAGCAGGCCGTACGCCGCGTCGTCGCGATCGCCGACGAGCAGCGTCGCCTGCGGCGTGTCCGGCAGCAGCGGTCGCCAGCGCAGCACGAGGTCCCGGTCGGCGACGACCTGCGGCGGAGTCGTCGTCAGGACGAGGGTCTCGCCTTCCCGGCGCATGTCGATCGGGTGCGACGGACTCTCCACACCGGCCAGCTCGATCCCCGCGGTGATCCGCGCCTCGAACGTGACGCGCGGCATCGCCGGATCGCCGGCCGGGACGACGCGGTCGTCGTCGCCGGGGGCCGGCGGACGGACAGGCGGCCGAGGATCGAACCGGGGCGTGTACGTCAGCGGCATGCGCAGCGACCAGCCGCCGTCCTCGAGCGTGACCTCCTTGACGAACTCGACCTCGACGTCGACGGTCTCGTGCGGATTGATGTTGGCCACGGCGACGCGGAACAGGTTCGGCCGCCGCTCGGTGACGAGCGCCGCCTTGCGACCCTCGCGGCGCGCCGCCCGGTAGTCGCGCCGGGCGGCCTCGGTCTCGCGCACCTGCGCCACGATCCGGCGCGAGCCGACGGCGAGGGTCATCGCGTGCACGGCGGCGCGCTCCGGCAGCGGCAGCACATAGAGCGCCTCGATCACGTCGTCGGCCGGGTTCTCGAAGCGCTGGACGATCCTGCCCCGCACCATCACCCCGTCCACGTCGAGCTCGACGCGCATCGTCAGGATCGGCAGCGGTTCGAAGCCGGACCCGGCGCGGCGCAGCAGGTCGGGTGCGCCGATCAGGGACCAGTCGTCGCCGATCTGCGCCGGGGCGGCGGGCACGGCGGCGAGGACGGCGACGAGGGTGACCAGGACGGCGCGACAACGGCTCATGGCGGGCTCCTTTCGCCCGCCGGATGAGCAAACAGCACGCCAGCACGCCGCGCCGTCCGGCCGCGGTATCCGCGTCCCCGAAGACGCCGCGGAGCGTGACCGGCAGGTCACAATCGTGGCCGCACAGTCACGACCGATCGCACCGGATCGCCTTGACTCCGTAGCATGGTACGGACCGTAGACTACCTGCGAGACGGGAGATCGACCTTGAGGAACGGGACCGCACGCCTGACCACGGGACGCCTGGCACGCCTGGCTGACGTCGGCGTCGAGACGATCCGTTTCTACGAACGACACGGGCTGCTGCCCGAACCACCCCGGACACCGGCCGGCTACCGCGAATACCCGCCGGAGACCGTTCGGCGGCTGCGCTTCATCCGGCGCGCGAAGGAACTCGGTTTCACGTTGCGCGAGATCCGGGAGCTGCTCGAGTTGCGCATGACACCTGGAACGACCTGCGCGGAGATCCGTGGGCGGGCACAGGAGAAGGTGGACGACATCGAGCGGCGCATTCGTTCGCTCGAGCGGATGCGGGGCACGCTGGTCCAGCTCGTTCGCTCGTGCCGCGGTCGCGGCCCGATCAGCGAGTGCCCCGTGCTCGACGCTCTCGAAGAGGACGAGCCATGATGCGGCGGACCGGACGGAGGATACCTGCGGGCCGAGGCTGGCTCGGCTCGTTGGCAGTGCTTCCAGGACTGGCCGTCTCGGCCCTTCCCGTCGGGCTGTGCCCCGCTTGCTGGCCGGCCTACGCCGGACTGCTCGGTGCGCTCGGCCTCGGCGCCCTGCTGGAAACCCGATGGATGCTTGCCGCAACCGCAGTCGCGCTGACCGCTGCGCTGGCCGGGCTCGCGTGGCACGCCCGCTCCCGGCGCGGCTGGAAACCGTTCCTGCTCGGCCTGCTCGCGGCGAGCGTGCTCATGGCAGGCAAGTTCGCGCTGGCGCTCCCGGCGGTGACGTGGACCGGAGCCGGCCTGCTGCTCCTCGCCTCGCTGTGGAACACCTGGCCGCTACCGCAGCGTACGGCACACGGAATGCCGCCGTGTCCGGCGTGTGTGGCGGCCGGTGCAGGCGCCGATTCCCCAGATGTCCCTGATCTGGATCGCCCTCTCCCTTCACAACCCAGGACAAGGAGTGATCGATGACAACCAAACGCAAGATCGAAGTGTTCACGGCCGGTTGCCCGGCGTGTGACGAGACCGTCGCGCAGGTGCGCGATCTTGCCTGCTCCTCGTGCGAGGTCGAGGTGCTCGACATGCACGATGCGCAGGTCGCGGCCCGGGCCCGACAGCTCGGCGTCCGCTCGGTGCCCGCCGTGGCGATCGACGGCAGGCTCGCCGACTGCTGCTCAGGACGCAGCCCCGACGCCGACACGCTGCGCGCCGCGGGGCTGGGGCAGCGACGGTAATCGGCGGCAATCCCTTCCGGTGGGG
>RFIB01000145.1 GCA_003695625.1 Acidobacteriota bacterium
GACCTGCCGCCCGACTGGGACGCCTTCTGCCGCAAGACGCGACTCACCCCGATGGTCGGACGCAACACGATCCACGACCTCAGGCACGCCGACTGACCGCCAGACCAGCACGGCCGTGCCGGCGGGGCCTGGATTCGCCCTGCGGACGCCGTCCATCCGGCTCCGGGGAACCGCGCATCACGACGTCGTCCCGACGAGCGCACACCGCGCCGCTGTCCGGTGGGCGAACACCCGCGGCACCCACAAGCTGCGCTACACGTAGCGATCAGGGAAAGCCGTCGCTGGCGTGGACGTGCATCCGCTCCGGATCGCCGCGATCCGGCACGAGAACGAGCGCCTCGACGCCCTCGGGCAGGTCATCGAGACCCGCCGGGCCGAGGACCGTCAGGGTCGTTGCCCAGACGTCCGCGGTGAGCGCGTCCGCGGCGACCACCGTGACCGACGCCGCGCTGGCCGCCGGCCGGCCGGTCCGCGGGTCGATCACGTGCCCGTAGCGCCGCCCGTCGATCTCGACCCAGCGGGCGTAGTCGCCCGAGGTGCAGACCGCGCCGTCGCCGGCGACATGCAGCGAGCGAAACACGCCGGGCCGTCGCGGATGGCGGATGTCGACCGCGAACCCCTGCCCCGTCGGGTCCTGCCCGAACGCGTGCAGATCGCCCCCGACGTCGACGAGTCCGCCCGCGACCCCGGCATCGCGCATCGCGTCGAGCGCCCGGTCGATCGCGTAGCCCTTGGCGATGCCGCCGAGATCGACGCGTGCCGTCGTGCGACGCTTGAGCGCTCCTTCGTCGCGCAGCTCGAAGTCGTCCCAGCCGGACGCCTCGCGCGCCCGGCGGATCTCGTCCTCGTCGGGAAGCCGGCCCTGCTCGCCCGCCGCGCGCCACAGCTCGATCAGCGGACGGCAGGTCGCGTCGAACGCGCCGCCGGTCGCCTCGTAGGCCTCGCGCGCCGCACGCAGCACTTCGACCACATCGGGCGAGAGCGGGACGAAGGTGCCGGCCTCGGCGCGGTTCAGACGCGAGATCTCCGAGGCGTCGATCCAGGTGCTCATCAGCGCTTCGAGCCTGCGCAGCGTCGCCTCGGCCGCCGCCAGCGCGCGCTCCGCGTCGTCACGCCGCGCCGGGGCCGCGACGGCGACGAGCTGGCAGCTCGTCCCCATGATCCCGACCGGCGCGCGCACGAACGCCCGGAGCCGCGCGCGGCCGGCGGTCTGCCACAGCGAGATCGCCAGCAGGGCGAGCAGGCCGGCGATGACCAGCCCGACGGCGACCCGCCGCGTCCGGGGCGTGGCGCTCATCGGTCGGCGTCGCGCTCGGCGAGCATTTCGCGCAGAACGTCGGCCGCCCGCTCGTACGACTCCTCGACGCGCCGGCAGACCGCCGCCTCGATCGTCCCGCCGACCAGCGGCACGCCGACGCTGACCTCGCCCTCGACGCGGCGCACGCAGCCGGCACCGTCGGGCTCGACGCGCATCGTGCCGCTCGCCGAGAGCGTGACCCCGAACGGCAGCGGGCCGGGCAGCACGGTCCATGTCAGCTCGCCGCGCTTCTCGTCGAGGCGGCTCTCCTGCTCGTAATCGAGCAGTCCGCGGCCGAGCACGGCGGTGACCGCGGACTCCCCCTCGGCCGACGCCTCGAAGCGCGAGCGCCAGCAGCGCAGCCCGCCCTCGCGCCACTCGCGGACCACGGTCCGGCGCGTCCCGGCGGCCTCGTCGACTCGGCGGTCGAACTCCGGATCCCAGAACAGTTCCCAGAACCGCTCCGGCGGGCAGTCGAAGCGATGCTCGACGGTGAATCTCATCGCGTTCTCCCCGGACCGGGCCGGACCGCCGGCCACTCGAGCAGGGCGAGCACCTCGACGTGGTCGGTCTGGGGCAGCAGGTCCCAGGGGACGATCGTCGTGACCACCGCGCCGCCGTCGACCAGCCGTTCGAGGTCCCGCACCAGCGTGAAAGGATTGCACGAGAGGTACGCAGCGCGCCCGGGCGGCCGGGCGGAGAGCGCCTCGAGCACCTCCGGCCTGCATCCCGCCCGGGGCGGGTTGAGCACGACAGCACCGGGACGGTGCCCGGCGAGCAGATCGGCCAGCACGCGCTCGACCGGCGCGGCGACGAACTCCGCGCGCACGCCCCGGCGGCCGGCGTTCTCGCGGGCGGCGGCGACGGCGGACGCCGACGTCTCGATGCCGACGAGGAACTCTCCGGGACCGGCCAGCGCCAGCCCGTGCAGGCCGACCCCGCAGTACAGGTCGACCAGCGGCCCTCCGGCGGGCGCGAGGTGGGCGCGCATCCGGTGATGGACCGGGTCGAGCGCCCGGGGCGCCGCCTGGAAGAACCCGCCGACCGGAACGAGCAGCCGGCCGCCCACGCTGTCCGGGGCCGGAACCTCGATCCGCCCGGGACCGCGCAGCACACGGACCGCTCCGTCGGCCCAGTACGACGAGCGCGGGTCGCCCTCGACGAGACCGACGCCGCGCAGTACCTCGACGTGGTCCGCCAGCGCGTCGACGACGTCGCGCGGCAGCGCCCCGCCCCGGGCGGCGACGATCGTGACGTGGACGCCGCCGTCGGCCGTCTCGCGCAGATCGACGCCGATCACGGGGCCGGCCGGCCACGCAAGTCCGCCATACGAGAACCAGCGCCGCGTCGCCTCGAGCGCACGCTGGACCGGGGCGCTGTGCACGAGACACGGACCGAGGTCGACCGGCTCGGCCGTCCCGCGGCGGAACAGCCCGACCCGCACGCCGTCCTCGGCGAGACGGGCGACGAGGCGCGCCCGCGTCCGGTAGTGCCACGCGGGCGAGCCGGGCGCGCAGGGCTCGATCGCGACACCGGCAAGCTGCGAACTGAACGCGGTCAGTTCCTCGATCGCCCGCCGCCGGACGCGCGCCTGATCTTCCGGGGAGAGGTCGATCAGCGCACACGCGCCGCATTCGACGGCGATCGGGCATCGCGGCCTGATCCGCGGCAGACCGCCCGCGAACCGGACCAGACCCGGCTTGCGGCGCCGGGCGGCCCCCTGGTTCCCGCGACGATCTCGCGTTGTTGACCGGCTCTTGTTGACGCTTTTTCCTTTCTCTCCGGACCGTCCGGACCTATGTTCGCATCAGGGTGCTTCCATCGCGAGGGCTGACCGATGCCGATTCCCGCGCCCATCGTCACCGTAGCGTTCGCCGGCGCGCTCCTGACGCCACTTGCCGTCGACGCAGACTTGCTGTCCCTGCTGGCGGCCACCGGTCTCGTTCTGGCGGTGCTGGGCAAGCATACCGCGAGGACCTCGCAGGAAATCGCCGACGAGGACCTTGCCGCGAGCCACCAGGACGAACGGCTGCGCACCTTCGGACAGCTCGCCGCGGGGATCGCGCACGAGATCAACACGCCGGCCCAGTTCGCCGGCGACAATCTGAGATTCCTCGCCGACGCGTTCGCGGACCTTCAGGGATTCCTCGACGAGGCGCGCGCCGTGCAGGCGGAGCTGGAGCGCTCCGATGCGGGTCACGGGCCGGCCGAGCGCCTGAGACGGGCCGCGGAGGCAGCCGACCTCGACTATCTCGTCGAGGAGATCCCGCGCTCGATCGCCCAGGCCCGGGAAGGGCTCGAGCGGATCGCGCGGATCGTCCTCGCCGTCAAGGAACTCTCCCATCCGACCGGCCGCGAGAAGCAGCCGGCGGACATCAATCGCCTGATCGAGTCGACCGTCACGGTCTGTCGCAACGAGTGGAAGTACGTCGCCCGGCTCGAACTCGACCTCGACCCCGGGCTGCCGCAGCCGTCGTGCCATGCGGAGGAGATCAGCCAGGTCGTGCTGAACCTGGTCGTGAACGCCGCCCATGCGATCGAGGAACGTTTCGGCGCCGAGCGCGGACCTCAGGGACTGATACGCGTGTCGACCTCGCATCCCGCGCAGGACGTCGTCGAGATCCGGGTGGCCGACAACGGCTGCGGCATTCCGGACGAGATCAGGGACCAGATCTGGGAGCGGTTCTTCACCACCAAGCCGAAGGGCCGCGGCACGGGCCAGGGACTCGCCATCGCGCGCAGCATCGTCGTCGAGCGGCACGGCGGCGAGCTGACCTTCGACTCGCGGCCCGGAGAAGGCACGGAGTTCATCGTGCGCCTGCCGGTGAAGGCGGACACGCAGGAGTAGGAGGACGATGGGCAGGACTGTCGAGGACGCGCCCTCGCCGGTCGCGCACCAGGCGGTCGGCCGGGCCCCGCTCGACCTGAAGAGTGTGGGAGACGCGCTCACCTCGCTGGCGATCGTGATCGACGAGGCGGGACGGGTGCAGGGCTGGAACGCGGCGGCCGAGCGCCTGCTGCGGATCGCGCGCTCCGACGTGATCGGGCGGCGGCTTGCCGAACTCACGCTCCCCTTCACGACGAACCATCTGCAGGAGTGCCTCGCCGCAGGCGAATGGACGCGCCGCATGGTCCGGCTCGAGGACCTCCCGTACCTCGATGCGGACGGACGCCCGCGCGTGCTCGCGCTGACGATCCATCCCGTCCGGAACCCGGACGAGTCGTTCGTCGGCGCGATCATCATGGGACGGGACGTCACGAGCAGGGCGCTCGAGGAGCAGCGCGAGGTCCAGCGCCGCAAGATCGAGGCGCTGGCCACGCTGGCGGGCGGGCTCGCCCACGAGCTGAACACGCCGGTGCAGTTCATCGCCAGCAATCTCGAGTTTCTCGATCAGGCGCTCGCCGATCTTCACGACGTGATCCGCCAGGCGAGCAGGGCGTTCGAGAACAGCGCGGGTCGCCATGGACTCGATGAGGAGCTCGATGCCGTCGACCGCAGTCTGCGCGATCTCGAGCCGGAACAGCTGTTCGAGGACGTCGAGGCCGCCGTCGGCGCGATCCGGGACGGCTGGCAGCGGATCGCGCGGATCGTCGCCGCGATGCGTGACTTCGCCGGAATCGACTACTCGGAGAGTCTCGTCGACGTGGCCAGGATCATCCGTTCGACGACGACGATCGTCGGGGCGGAGCTGCGGTGCGACGAACAGCTCGAGGTCGACCTGGCCGAGGACCTGCCTTCGATTCCCGGCAATGCGGAGGGTCTCGCCCGAGCGTTCTACCAGATCCTGCGCAACGCCGTCGAGGCTGCCCGGAAGTCCGGCGCCGACAGGGCGGCTGTCCGCGTCAGCGCGCAACGCGTGGACGACGCAATCGAGGTTCGGATCGACGATTCCGGTCGCGGACTGACGGAGCGCGAGGTCGAGCGCATCTTCGATCCGTTCTACACGACGAAGGAGGTCGGCCAGGGCACGGGGCAGGGACTGTCGATCGCCCTGGGCGTCGTCCGGCGCCACGGGGGAACGATCACCGTGTCGCGCTCGGACCTCGGAGGAGCGCGCTTCGTCGTCCGGCTCCCGCTCGTGCAGGCGGGGGCCCTGCAGGAGGCCCGATGAGCCTGCGCGTCCTGTTCGTCGACGACGAGCAGATGGTGCTCGACGGCCTGCGTCGCATGCTGCGCAGCCGCCGCCGCGAGTGGGAGATGCACTTCGCCTGCGGACCGGAGCAGGCGCTGAAACTGCTCGACGAACACGAGTTCGACGTCGTCGTGGCGGACATGCGCATGCCCGGCATGGACGGGGCCGAGCTGCTGACCAGGGTCCGCACCCTGCAGCCTCGCGCGGTGCGGATCATCCTGTCCGGCCATGCGGACGTCGATCTGATCCTGCGCTCGGTCGGGGCCTCGCACCAGTATCTGACCAAGCCGTGCGACGCCGACCTGCTGCAGCGGACGATCGCGCGGGCCAGCGCGCTCAAGGAGCTGCTCGACAACGACAGTCTGCGCGAGACCATGGGCCGGCTCGAAGCGATTCCCAGCGTGCCCGAGCTGTTCCAGGAGCTGGTCGGCCGGCTCGAGTCTCCCGATGCCTCGATGAAGGAGATCGGACGGCTCATCTCCCGCGACACCGGCATGACCGCACAACTGCTGCGCATCGTCAACTCGTCGTACTTCGGCGTCTGCCGGCAGATCAGCGACCCGGAGCGGGCCGCTGTGTTCCTCGGACTCTCGACGCTCAGTTCGCTCGTGCTCGGCACGAAGCTGTTCGAGCAGATCGACCCGGAGATCGTCGAGCGGTCCGGACTGGCGCCGCTCTGGCCGCACAGCGTCGCGGTCGCCTGCGGGGCCCGCAGGATCGTCGAGACCCGTTCCGCAGGCACCAAGATGGCCGAGGACGCCTTCGCCGCGGGCATGGTCCACGACGCGGGCATCCTCGTGCTTGCCAGGAACATGCCGGACGAATACGCGCGCGTCGTCGCGCGTGCGCGCGCCGAGGACAGACCGCTGCACGAACTCGAGCGGGAGATGCTCGGCGTCGATCACCAGGCGGTCGGGGCCTACGTGATGAACCTCTGGGGACTGCCGAGTCCGGTCGTCGAGGCGGTCGCGTTCCACCACGCTCCGGGCGCTTCCGGAGACACCGTGTTCAGCGCACTGACCGCCGTGCACGTGGCCGACGCGCTCGATATCGGGGAGGGCCCGCGCGCGGAGCAGCTTCCGCCCGCACCGCTCGACGAGGAGTACCTGACGGCCATCGGCTTGCAGGACGAGCTGGCGACCATTCGCTCGATGATCGAAAAGGCCTGCCCGGAGCTGGCCGGAGCCCGCTGACCCGGCGACCGGCGCCGGCGCCGCACGCGGGGGCGGGGGTCAGGGCCGGCGGCGGCCGGACTCCCGCAGCGCACCGACGCTGGAGCTCGTCGAGACGATGTAGGGAACGACGACCGTCAGCGCGATCCGCCAGACGCGGGACGAATCGAGCTGACCTGCAAGCAGCGCGGTGCCGTGGTTGATCGCCACGAGGATGCCACCGACGATCACGGCGTAGACCAGAGAACGCCGCACGACGTCGCGACGGAACGCGAGACGGAAGAACTCGCTCACGCCGGCCCCGGCCCCGGGCGCGGCGAAGCGGCATCCGGCCGCTGCGCACCGAGCAGTTCGTCGAGTCGCGCCACGAGCGGAGCCTCCGCCTCGAGCACCGCCTGCCGGCCCATCTCGAGCGTCTCGCGGTGCGCGCGCCAGGACATCAGACCCGAGGATGACATCCTGTCGCGGTCCGGCTGGAGCAGGAGGATCGTGCGGTCGGGGTGACGCAGTCGCGCCGCCTCGACGCTCGCCCCTACGGCGGCCTCGTGGGCCAGCTTGTTGCACTGGTCGACGATCTGCCCGAGACCGCCGCGGCTGACGAGCCGGCACTCGCAGCTCTCCTCGCCGGGTGCGCTCCAGCAGGACGCCACGACGGGGTTGACGAACAGCACGCGCCGGGCGCCGCGCTCGATCGTCCGGCGCAGATGGGTCGCGCCGCCGACCGCGCCGTCGACGAACCAGCGCTTGTCGACGCGCACCGGGGCGAACACGCTGGGAATCGCGCTCGACGCCGCGACGGCGCGTCCGATCGGCGGATCGCTCTCCGGCGCGTCGCCGAAGACGCGGACCGTGCCCGCGTCGAGATCGACCGCGGGAATCAGCAGGCGGCGCGGGGCGTCGGCAAACCGGCTCGCCAGCCCGTGGCGTGCGAACAGCCGCTCGAGCCAGTCCTCGAGCTGGTCGACCGTCAAGAAGCCGGCGGGCAGCCGCTCGAGTCCGCGGGCGAACACGTCGAACAGGGACCCGCGGGGCCGGCTCGCCACGCACGAGACCATGGCGCCGGCCACGCCTGCCGCAAGACGCCACGCGCCGCGCGCAAGCGCCGCCCAGGAGATGCGGGCCACGTCCGCGGGCCGCGGCATAAGTTCCGGATCCTCGCGCAGGAATCCCTCGCGCAGCAGCCCCGGCGCGATTCCCTGTGAAACCAGGGCCGCGACGAACGAGCCGCCGCTCGTGCCGAGAAAGGGATCGAAGGACGAGAACACGGCGCCCTCGCCCCACCGTTCCTCGATGCCGGCGAGAACGCCGACCTCCCACGCGACGGCGAGCACTCCGCCTCCGCCGAGGACGAGCGCCGTGCCTTGTGTACGGTCTGCCATCGATCGCAGGGCCTCCACCGGCCGTTTTGCCGGTCGGGGCCCCGCGTCACGACGGATCCTCGGTCTCGATCTCGAATCGCAGGCCGGCGGCCTCGAGATAGCGCGCCTCGTTCTCGAGATCAGCACGCACGAGCGGGTGGTCCCGGAGCCAGCCGGACGGGATCCCGAGCCGCAGGCTGTCCCCGTCGACCGCGAGGCGAAGTTCCGGCAGCGGATCGCGGCTGCGCGAGCGGCGCAGGCGCGCGGCGAGCCGCAGCAGGACGCACAGCCGCAGGGCACGCGCCGCGCGCTTCCGTCCGAGGCCGTCGAACGCCGCACGGGGAATCCTGCGTCGATGGGCACGGATGATCGCCGCCAGCTCGAGCTGCTCGTCGCGCGTGAAGCCCGGCAAGTCGCCATGTCCGATCAGGTAGGCCGAGTGCTTGTGGTAGCCGGTGAACGAGACCGTCAGGCCGATCTCGCGCAGCCGTGCCGCCCACGCGAGCATGCGGCGCGCGCGCCGGCCTTCGAGCCGCCAGGACGAGGCCGCCTGCTCGAGCAGCGCGAGCGCCGTGCGCTCGACCCGCAGCGCGTGCTCCCGGTCGACGCCGAAGCGCTGCATCATCTGGTCGACGGTCGCCTCGCGCACGTCCTCGTGTCGCAGACGTCCGGCGAGGTCGTACAGCAGGCCCTCGCGCAGCGCTCCCGGAGCCGGCCTGAGCGCGGCGACGCCGAGACCGCGCAGCAGGCCGACCAGGATCGCGAGACCACCCGGCAGGACCGCCGCGCGCTCGGCGCGCACGCCGCGAGGCGGCCCCTTGCCCGCCGCCGCGCGCTCGATCATCCGTCGCCGCAACGTCTTGAGCGCCTCGAGATCCACGCCGCGCCGTCGCGGCTCGGACCGCGCGACGAGCCGGGCGATCGCGGCGATCGTGCCCGAGGCCCCTGCCGCGGACTTCCAGCCGATCTCCCGCAGGCGGGCGGCGATCGGCTGGATCTCCAGTTCGGCGGCCGTCTCCGCGCGGCGGAACGCCTCGCGCGTGATGCCGTCGCCGAAGAACCGTTCGCTCCAGGTCACGCAGCCCATGAACAGGCTGTGCGCGCGCAGGATCGCCGGCCCCTCGCCGAGGATCACCTCGGTGCTGCCGCCGCCGATATCGACCACGAGGCGGCGGCCCGCGACCGGGGGGCTCGAGGCGTGCACGCCGAGATAGATCAGCCGCGCCTCCTCGACGCCCGAGATCACCTCGATCGCGTGACCCAGGGCCCGCTCGGCGGCATCGCGGAACTCGGCCGCGTTGGCCGCCCGCCGCAGCGTGTTCGTCCCCACCGCGCGGACCTGCTCCGGCGGCAGCTCGCGCAGCCGTTCGCCGAACCGCGCGAGGCAGCCGAGCGCCCGCGCGGCGGCCTCGGGCGTGATCCGGCCGCCCGCGTCGAGGCCGGCGGCCAGCCTCACCGGCTCGCGCAGCCGGTCGAGGACACGGACCCCGGTCTCGTCGAGACGGGCGATCAGCATGTGGAAGCTGTTCGACCCGAGGTCGACCGCGGCGACCGTGCGGGGGGACTCGTTCCGGCTCATCGGACTCCGCGCCGCCGCCCGGCGACGCGGCGACGGCGGCCGAGTGTAGCGCGGATCGCGGGCCGATCCGTCGTCCCGGCATTGTCGAATTGCTGTCCTGGATCTAGGATCGTCGTGCGGTCGGGATCCCGGCGGACTCGACCCCGTGGAGGAATCCCCGTGAAGGACACGGAAGGCGCGACGGCCGACGCGGGACGGGACGACGATCGGCCGCGGCATCCGATCCAGGTGGCCGCGCGGCGCTCGGGGGTGTTTACGGACACGCTCCGGGCATGGGAGCGGCGCTACCGCGCCGTCACCCCCTCGCGCCACCGCGGACGTCGGCTCTACTCGGACGCGGACGTGGCGCGGCTCGTCCTGCTGCGCGAGGCGGTCGAGGGCGGCCGACGCATCGGCGACATCGCCGGCCTTCCCGACGCGGAGTTGCGCGCGCTGGTCGAGGAGGACCGGCGCGGCGGGACACCGCGGCCGCGGGAGGCCGGGGCGCCGGAGTCGCGGGACGGCGCGCCGGTCGATCACCTGTTCGAGCGCGTCGCCCGGCTCGACGCGACGGGCCTCGAGCGCGCCCTCGTCGAGGCCCGCGCAGCCCGCCCGCTGCCCTCCCTGCTCGACGAGGTCGTCGGGCCGCTGCTCGAGCGCGTCGGCGAGGCGTGGCGCGACGGCCGCCTGGGCATCGCCCACGAGCACCTCGTCTCGGCCGCGCTGCGCTCGGTGCTCTCGCGGGACATCGAGTCCGGCCTCGTCGCGAGCACCGCACCGGTGGTCGTCATCACGACGCCGGCCGGACACCTTCACGAGCTCGGCGCCGTGATGGCTGCGGCGGCGGCCGCGGCGGCGGGCTGGCGGCCGCTCTACCTCGGGCCGAATCTCCCCGCCGCCGAGATCGCGCGGTCCGCGGAGGGCGCCGGCGCGGAGGCCGTGGCGCTCAGCGCGGTCCATCCGGTCGGAGATCCGCTGCTGGTCGACGAGATCGCACGCCTGCGCCAGCTGCTGCCGGGACGTGTCGCGCTGCTCGTCGGCGGACGCGCCGCGCGGGCTGACGCGGACCGGCTGGTCGCGGCCGGGGCGCGGGTCGTGCCCGACCAGCGCGCGCTGGTCGCCGCTCTCTCGCGCCTCGCACCGTGACCGTCGCGCTCGTCTGGCTGCGCGACGACGATCTGCGCTGTGCCGACAACCCCGCCCTCGCGCTGGGGGCCTCGTCCGCCGAGGCGGTGGTGCCGGTGTTCGCGTGGCCGCCCGGCCGCGCATCCGGCCGGGCGCCCGGGGCGGCGGCGCGCTGGTGGCTGCACCACTCCCTCGCCGCGTTGGAGGCCGAGCTGGCCGAGCGCGGCTCCCGGCTCGTGCTCCGCCACGGACCGGTCGCCGCCGAGCTGGTCGCGGTCGCGACCGCGTGCCGGGCGCGGCTCGTCGTGTGGAACCGCCCCCACACGCCGCCGGCTCGGCGGCTGCGCGACGACCTGGTCGGGCGGCTGGCCGAGTGCGGCATCGAGGGGCGCGAGACGGGGAGCGGCCTGCTGCACGATCCGGACGCGCTGCGGACGTCCGCAGGCGGTCCGTGGAAGGTGTTCACGCCGTTCTGGAAGGCGCTCCGGCGCACCCTCGAGCCGGTCGAGCCGGTCGCCGGCGCGGATCCCCTGCCCGCGCCTGCGCGATGGCCGGCCTCGTGCCGCCTGGAGGAGTTCGCGCTGCTGCCGCGCGTGCGCTGGGACGAAGGGCTGGAGGACTGCTGGACGCCGGGACGGAGCGGGGCGCTCGCCCGCCTCGAGCGATTCCTCGAGCACGGCCTGGCGCGCTATCGCGACGAGCGGGACCGCCCCGCCGCCGAGGCGGTCTCGCGGCTGTCCCCCCACCTGCGGTTCGGCGAGATCGGCGCGCGCGAGGTGTGGCACGCGGTCCGGCGCCACCAGGCGCGGGAAGGCCTGGCCGACGAGGTGGTCGAGCCGTTCCTGCGTCAGCTCGCGTGGCGCGAGTTCGGCGCGCACCTGCTGTACCACTTTCCGCACACGATCGACGAACCGCTCGACCGGCGCTTCGGGTCGTTCCCGTGGCGGCACGACGAGGCTGCGCTGGCGGCGTGGTCGCGCGGCCGCACCGGCTACCCGATCGTCGACGCCGGGATGCGCGAGCTGTGGCGGACCGGCTGGATGCACAACCGGGTGCGCATGATCGTCGCCTCGCTGCTGACCAGGCACCTGCTCATTCCGTGGCAGGCGGGCGCGCGCTGGTTCGAGGACACGCTGGTCGACGCCGACCCGGGCAACAACACCCTCGGCTGGCAGTGGACGGCGGGCTGCGGCGCCGACGCCGCGCCGTACTTCAGGGTGTTCAACCCGGTGCTCCAGGGCCGGCGGTTCGATCCGGACGGGGCCTACGTCCGGCGCTGGGTGCCCGAGATCGCCGCGCTTCCGGACCGGTTCGTGCACGAGCCGTGGGCGGCGCCGGACGAGGTGCGCAAGAAGGCAAAGGTGGTGCTCGGCGAGACCTATCCCGCACCGGTCATCGAGCATCCCGCCGGCCGTCGGCGGGCGCTGGCCGCGTGGGAGAGCTGGAGAGCGGGGCTCGGGGATCGAGGAAAGGTGGCGGGCGGGGCGTCCTGAGCGGGGGAGGAGGGGTATCCGCCCCGCCCGCCGGGAACAGGCAGGGAAGAC
>RFIB01000146.1 GCA_003695625.1 Acidobacteriota bacterium
CCGTGCATCGAGGAAGAGCAGGGCAGGTGACGCGCTCCGGAGCGACGAGCGCGGGCGCGTTCCGGGGAGGATGCGTGCTGCTCGCCGTCCGCCGTCCCTCCGTGGTCCGTGACCCGTACGGGTCGACGCGGCACCGGCGGCGTCACGGCGCGGGCTCGCCGAAGATCTCCACCATCCGGCGCTCGGCCTGCTTGCGCTTCTTCGCGCTGACCGGCCCGAGCCGCTCGAGGGCGCGGCGCAGGCGGACGCGGCACAGATCCGGGCCGAGGATCTCCATCGACTGGAACAGCGGCGTGGCGGCGCTGCGGCCGGTCAGCACGAGGTAGAACGGCTTCGTCAGGTCGCGCAGCTTGAGGCCGGTCGCCTCGGCGAGCCGGCGGAAGTCGGCGTCGAGTTCGTCGGCGTTCCACGTGCGGCGCGCGTCGAGCCGCAGGGACGCGATCTGGAGCAGCTCGAGCGTCGCCTCGCGGTCGAGTCCGCGGATCGCCACCTGCTCGGCATCGAACGGCACGTCGTCGGCGAAGAAGAACGCCGTCAGGTAGCCCCAGTCGGACAGCGTCTGCAGGCGCGGCTGCGCGAGCGGAGCGATCCGCTCGAACGTCTCGCGGTTGAGCGCCCACTCGGCGAGCCGGTCGACGAGCCGCGCGGCGTCGTGGTCCTCGCGGATGTAGCGTCCGTTGAGCCAGCGCAGCTTCTCGACATCGAACACGGGCCCGCCGAGCGAGACGCGCTCGAGCTCGAAGCTGCGCACCATCTCGTCGAAGGAGAACTTCTCCTCGCCGTCGGGAGGGGACCACCCCATCAGTCCCAGGAAGTTGAGCAGCGCCTCGGGCAGGAACCCCGCGCGGCGGTAGTACTCGATCGAGGTCGGGTTGCGCCGCTTGGACAGCTTGGACCGCGTGCGATCGGCGTTGCGCAGCAGCGGCAGGTGGCAGAAGACCGGCGGCTGCCAGCCGAACATCTCGTACAGCCGCACGTGCTTGGGCAGCGAGTTGATCCACTCCTCGCCGCGGATCACGTGGGAGATCTCCATCAGGTGGTCGTCGACGACGTTCGCCAGGTGGTAGGTCGGAAAGCCGTCGGTCTTGAGGATCACCTGGTCGTCGATGCTGGCCCAGTCGCGGCGGATCTCGCCGCGCAGCAGGTCGTGCATCACGGCGTGACCCTCGGTCGGGACCTTCATCCGCACGACATGCGGCTCGCCGGCGGCGGCCCGCCGTGCCGCCTCCGCCGGATCGAGGCCGCGGCACAGGCGGTCGTAGCCCGGGAACTCCTTGTTGGCCCGGTTCTCCTCGCGCATCCGCTCGAGCCGCTCGCGGCTGCAGAAGCAGCGGTAGGCATGGCCGGCGGCGAGCAGCCGCTCGACGTGCTCGCGGTAGATCGGCAGGCGCTCGGACTGGCGATACGGCGCGTGCGGCCCGCCGACGTCGGGGCCCTCGTCCCACGACAGGCCGAGCCAGCGCAGCGAGGAGAGGATCGCGCGCTCGGACTCGGGGGTCGAGCGGGCGCGGTCGGTGTCCTCGATGCGCAGCACGAACGCCCCGCCGTGGCGGCGGGCGAACGCGCTGTTGAACAGCGCCTGGTACGCGGTGCCGACGTGCGGGTCCCCCGTCGGCGAGGGCGCGATGCGGACGCGGACGGGTCGATCGGGCATCGGCGGATCCTCCGGTGCGGCGCGCGTGACTCTATCCCGTCGCCCGCCGGGTGTCGAAAGCGTCCGCCCGGGACTGGCATCAGGCGCCGGATGCCGAATAATCGCCACCAGCGGCCCGAGCGCCGCGGACAGGGGACGACGTGGAGCAGGACCTGCGCGACCGACGGCGCCGGGCGCTCGAGAAGGCGCTCGCCGAGCGCGTGCTCGTCCTCGACGGGGCGATGGGCACGATGCTCCAGCGCGAGGGGCTCGACGAGGCGGCCTTCCGCGGCGCGCTGCTGCGCGACCACCCGCGCGAGCTGGCGGGCAACAACGACATCCTGTGCCTGACCCGCCCGGAGACCGTCCGCGCCGTGCATCGGGCCTATCTCGAGGCCGGGGCCGACATCGTCGAGACCAACACCTTCAACGCGCAGGCGATCTCCCAGGCGGACTACGGCACGGAACATCTCGTCCGGCAGATCAACCGCGAGGGCGCGCGGCTCGCGCTCGAGGAATGCCTCGCCGCCGAGGCCGGCGACGGCCGCCCGCGGTTCGTGTTCGGCGTGCTCGGCCCGACGAACCGGACCGCGTCGCTCTCGCCGGACGTCTCGCGCCCTTCGCTGCGCAACGTGGACTTCGAGACCCTCGCCGCCGCGTACCGCGAGGCGGCCGCCGGGCTCGTCGAGGGCGGGGCCGACGTGCTGCTGGTCGAGACGGTCTTCGACACCCTCAACGCCAAGGCGGCGCTGCTGGCGATCGCCGAGCTGTCCGACGAACTCGGCTGCGAGCTGCCGGTGGCGATCTCGGGCACGATCACCGACCAGAGCGGGCGGCTCCTGTCGGGCCAGACGCCGGAGGCGTTCTGGATCTCGGTCCGGCATGCCCGGCCGCTGCTCGTCGGGTTCAACTGCGCGCTCGGCGCCGACCAGCTTCGCCCGCACGTCGAGCTGCTCGCGCGCATCGCCGACACGCACGTGTCGGCGCATCCCAACGCGGGCCTGCCCAACGAGCTCGGCGGCTACGACCAGACGCCTGGCGAGATGGCCGACCGGATCGGCGAGTTCGCGCGCGCGGGGCTGGTCAACGTCGTCGGCGGCTGCTGCGGGACGACGCCCGAGCACATCGCGGCGATCGCCGCGGCGGTCGCCGATGCGGCGCCGCGGGCCGTCCCGTCGATCCCGCCCAAGACGCGCCTGGCCGGGCTCGAACCGCTGGTCATCGGGCCGGAGAGCAACTTCGTCAATGTCGGCGAGCGGACCAACGTCTCCGGCTCGGCCCGCTTCCGGCGCCTCGTCCGCGACGGCGAATTCGAGAAGGCGCTCGAGGTCGCCCGCCAGCAGGTCGAGGGCGGAGCGCAGGTGCTCGACGTCAACATGGACGAGGGCCTGCTCGACTCCGAGGCGGCGATGACCGAGTTCCTGCGGCTCGTCGCGTCGGAGCCGGACATCAGCCGCATCCCGGTGATGATCGACTCGTCGAAGTGGTCGGTGATCGAGGCCGGGCTGCGCCAGGTGCAGGGCAAGCCGGTGGTGAACTCGATCAGCCTCAAGGAGGGCGAGGACGAGTTCCTGCGCCAGGCGCGGCTGGTGCGGCGCCACGGGGCGGCGGTGCTCGTGATGGCGTTCGACGAGCGGGGCCAGGCCGACAGCGTGGAGCGCAAGGTCGAGATCCTCTCGCGGGCGTACGAGCTGCTGGCCGCGCGGGCCGGGTTCGCCCCCGAGGACATCATCTTCGACCCCAACGTGTTCGCCGTCGGGACCGGCATCGCCGAGCACCGTCGCTACGCGCTCGACTTCATCGAGGCGACGCGGATCCTCAAGCGGAAGTTCCCGCTGTGCCGCGTGTCGGGGGGCATCTCGAACGTCTCGTTCGCGTTCCGCGGCAACGACGCGGTGCGCGAGGCGATGCACTCGGTGTTCCTGTACCACGCGATCCGCGCCGGGCTCGACATGGGCATCGTCAACGCCGGGCAGCTCGCGATCTACGACGAACTCGACCCCGAGCTGCGCGAGCGGGTCGAGGACGTGATCCTCGACCGCCGGCCCGACGCGACCGAACGGCTCGTCGAGTTCGCGGGGCGGGTCCGCGGCGGGTCGGCGCGGCGCCGGGAGCGCGACCTGTCGTGGCGCGAGGCGCCGGTCGAGGAACGTCTCGCGCATGCGCTGGTCCACGGCATCGACGAGTTCGTCGAGCAGGACGTCGAGGAGGCGCGACGCGCGGCGCCGCGGGCGCTGGACGTGATCGAGGGCCCGCTGATGCGCGGGATGGCGATCGTCGGCGACCTGTTCGGCGCCGGCAAGATGTTCCTGCCGCAGGTGGTCAAGAGCGCCCGCGTGATGAAGAAGGCGGTCGCCGTGCTCGTCCCCCACATCGAGCGCGAGCGGCGCGCGGGGGAGGGGCGGCGTACCGCGGGGCGGATCCTGCTCGCGACGGTGCGCGGCGACGTGCACGACATCGGCAAGAACATCGTCGGCGTGGTGCTCCAGTGCAACAACTGGGAAGTGATCGATCTCGGTGTGATGGTGCCGTCCGAGCGGATCATCGCCGAGGCGCGCGACCACGACGTGCACCTCGTCGGCCTGTCGGGACTGATCACCCCCTCGCTCGACGAGATGGTCCACGTGGCCCGCGAGATGGAGCGGGAGGGGCTCGACGTGCCGCTGCTGATCGGCGGCGCGACGACCTCGCGGCTGCACACCGCGCTGCGCGTCGCCCCGGCCTACCACGGTCCCGTGGTCCACGTTCCCGACGCGTCGCGCAGCGCCGCGGTCTGCGCCGAGCTGGTCAGCGCCGAGCGGCGCGGCGAGTTCGTCGAGCGCCTCGAGCGCGAGTACGCCGAGCTGCGCGAGCGGCGCGGCGAGGGCCCCGGTCGGCGGCTGCTTCCGCTCGCCGAGGCGCGGCGGCGGCGGTTCGTCCCGCGGGACGCGGCGTGGCGCGCACCGGCGCCGCGCGTGCCGGGACGCACCGTCCTCGCGCCCTACCCGCTCGACGACCTGCTGCAGCGGATCGACTGGAAGCCGTTCTTCGCCGTGTGGGACATTCCGGGGCGCTTTCCGGACCTGCTCGAGCAGGGGCCGCAGGCCGAGGCGGCGCGCACGCTGTGGGACGAGGCGCGGGAGCTGCTCGACCGGATCGTCGGCGAGGGGCTGCTCGAGGCGCGCGCCGTGTTCGGGCTGTGGCCGGCGGGCCGGCTCGGCGACGACGACGTCGGGCTGTGGCTCGACGCCGGAGGGGCACCCGACGCCGTGCTGCACTTCCTGCGCCAGCAGATCGACAAGCCGGGCGGCCGGCCGGACCTGTGCCTGGCGGACTTCGTCGCGCCGGCCGGGGAGGCGGGGCCGGAGGACTGGATCGGGCTGTTCGCGGTGACGGCCGGCCATGGCCTGCCCGAACTGATCGCGCGGTTCGAGGCCGAGCACGACGACTACCACGCGATCATGGCCCGGGCGCTGGCCGACCGCCTCGCCGAGGCGCTGGCCGAACGGCTCCACGAGCGCGTCCGCCGCGAGTTCTGGGGCTACGCCGCCGACGAGGAGCTGGCCAACGAGGACCTGATCCGCGAGCGCTATCAGGGCATCCGGCCCGCGCCGGGCTATCCCGCGTGTCCCGACCACAGCGAGAAGCGCACCCTCGTCGAGCTGCTCGACGCGGAGCGGACCGTCGGCGTGCAGCTCACGCGGAGCTTCGCGATGCTTCCCGCCGCGTCGGTCGCGGGCTACTTCGTCGCCCACCCCGAGAGCCGCTACTTCGGCGTGGGGAAGATCGGGCCGGACCAGGTCGCGGACTACGCGCGCCGCAAGGGCGTCACGCCTGCCGACGTCGAGCGGTGGCTCGCGCCCAGCCTGGCCGCGGTCCCGGAGGCCGGGCGGGAGCGATGACCCGGGACGCCGAGCGGGGGCGCCGCCGCCGCGCGGCCGTGGCCCTCGAGCGGGCGGTCGGCCTGCTGGCGTCCGGCGACCGGGACGGCGGCCGGCGCGCGTTGCGATCGGTCGACCCGCGCGATCTGCCCGCGGTCCCCGCGCTGCTGCGCTACGCGTTCGCCGCGCTCGGCGTCGGCGAGGACGGGCGTGCGCTCGATGCGGCCCGCCTCGCGGCGGCGAGCGATCCGCGCGAGCCGCGGGCCCACCTGCTGCTCGGCGTCGCGCTCCGTCGTCGCGGGGAGTTCCGCGAGGCGCTCGCGGCGTTCGACGCCGCGGTCGCGCTGCGTCCCGGCTGGCCCGACGCGCTCGCGAACCGCGCGCTGACGCTCGAGGATCTCGACCGCTTCGAGGAGGCGGCGGACGCGGCGCTCGCGGGGCTCGAGGCGGCGCCCGACGACCCGGACCTGCTCAACGTCGCCGGCTCCGCGCTGCTCGCCCGGGGCGACACGGCCGGCGCGATCAGGGCGTGGCGCCGGCTCGTCGAGGTCGAACGCGGCGCGGCGTGGGCCCGGTTCAACCTGGCCACGGCCCTGCTGGCGGCTGGCCGGTTCGAGGAGGGCTGGCAGGCCTACGAGGCGCGGCTGGAGCTGCGCCCTGAAGACGCGTTCCCTCCGACCCGCGCCCCGCGCCTGCGTCCCGGCGACGACGTCGCCGGGCGGACGGTGCTGTGCTGGCACGAGCAGGGATTCGGCGACACGGTGATGGCCTGCCGCTACCTGGCGATGCTCGCCGGGCGCGGCGCGGACATCGTCGTGCGCGCGCCGCAGCCGCTGGTCCGCCTGCTCGGGCGCCTCGACGCCGTGCGCACCGTCGTCGCACCCGACGCTCCGCTGCCCGGGCACGACGTGCAGCTTCCGATGATGAGCCTCCCGCTGATCTGCGATCCGGCCCTCGAGCACGCGGCGTCGGCCGTCCCGTACCTTCACGCAGAGCCTGACGCCGAGGTGGCGGCCCGTCGCGCGCGGGAGGCCGGCCCCCTCGTGGGCGTGGCGTGGGCCGGGCGGCCGGGTCACGCCGAGGACCGGCGCCGGTCGATCCCGGCCGAGGCGCTCGAGGGCCTGTTCGCCGTGCGCGGCGTGACGTTCGTCTCGCTGCAGCCTGACCGGCGCCCGCCCGCGGCGGCGCAGGGCCGGCTGGTCGCGCCGGATCCCCCGCCGCGCGACCTCGCGGCGCTGGCCGCGGTGATCGCCGGTCTCGACGTCGTGGTCAGCGCGGACACCGCCGCGGCCCACGTGGCGGGTGCGCTCGGCATCCCGCTGCTGCTGCTCCTGCCGCGCCCGGCGGAGTGGCGCTGGGGAACGGAGGGCACCGCCACGCGCTGGTACCCGACGGCGACGCTGCTGCGCCAGCCCCGGCCGGGCGACTGGGCGGCGGTGATCGCCGAGGCCGCCGCGCGCCTCGGGCGGATCGCGCGCGCCGGCGGGGGGGAGTCGCGGCGATGAGTGCCGGCGCGGCGGCGCGCGTGCAGCGCGGCTGGAGCCACGACTTCGGCGAGGAGGTCACCGCGCTCGCCTGGTCGGGGAGCGGCAGGCTGCTCGCGCTCGGCGGCGGCCGCGGGCGGCTCACGCTGCTCGGGGACGGCGGGCGGCTGCTGGTGACCGAGGCGGCACACACCGGCCGCGTCGAGGAGCTTTCCTTCGTGCCGGACAGCGAGCGGCTGGTCTCGTGCGGCGAGGACGGCTGGCTGCGCTGGTGGCAACCGGGGCACGGCGGATCCGACGGACGGCTCGAGCTCGACGGCCCGGCGACGCGGCTGGCGGTGCGGCGCGACGGGCGGCGCATCGCCGTCGCCACCCGCCGCCGCGTGCTCGTTGCCGACGACGCGGCGCAGCTGGTCTGCGCCACGGTCGATCTCGGCTCGACGTTCGAGGGGCTCGCGTGGTGCGCCGGCGGGCGCCGGGTCGCGGTCGCGACCGGCGGGGACGGGCTGGTGCTCGTCGATGCGGTCTCGGGGCGGTGCGTCGTGCGCGACGGGCGGATCGCGGCGGGACGCGTGGCGGCTGCCGGCGGCGGCTCGCTGCTCGTCGTCGAGGACCGCGAGGCGCGCGGCAGGCTCGTCGTGCTCGAACTGCAGGGGGACCGGATCGCGCGCGGCGCCGAGCTGCCGGCGGCCGGGCCGGACACGCGGTTCTCCGTGTGCGCGGATGGCGGACTGCTCGCCGTGCTCGGCGGACAGACCCTCGCGATCTGGAAACTCGACGGACGTCCGCGGCGGCTCGCCCGCGAGCCGGCGCCCGGGGCGCAGACCGTGGCGTTCACCGCCGACGGGTGTCGGCTGGCGGTCGCCGGACCGCGGTTCGTCGAGCTGCGCGATCCGGAGAGCGCCGCGGTGCTGACCCGCGTCGACGGGCTCCCCGACGGCCGGCCGCGGCTCGCGTGGGCGGTCCGGCGTCGACGCGGCGCCGCGCTCGCCCGGGCCACCGACTCCGGGCAGGTCGACGTGTTCGACGTCAGGTGAGGCGCTCGGGGCGCGTGTCCGCCCCGACCGTAGTATCCTTGTCTTCGTACTATCAGGCCGGGAAAAGGGGAACTCTCCCGGTCTGCTGCGCGACGCAGGAAAGGGGAATCCCATGCCACGCTCCACGCGCGTCGTTCTCGCCTTTCTCGTTCTCATGGTCGGCGGCACGATGTCCGCGCTCGCCAGCATGCCGCCCCCCCCGCATACCAAGCGGCTGTCGTGCCAGGACGGGGCCGTGTACTGGCTGTTCGCCGCAGGCGACGGCGCGACCTGCCGCGAGGTGTCACCGGGAATCGTCGAGTGCTCGGACCCGTCGGGGACCAACGCCGCGCGGGGGAGCTGCGCGTCGGGGTGCGAGTGGGCCCGCCAGGACGCCGGCTGCCAGCTCGCGACCAACAGGGAAATCATCATCGTGGAAACCGGCGGCGTCGATCTCGAATGCCCCGACGGAAGGGTCTATCACGTCAAGGACGACCACGGAACCTGCAGGACCGAGCACAGCAGGACGGCCCAGGGAAAGGCCGAGTGCAGCATCAGCGACGGCACGGGCTCGATCACCACGGTCTCGGCGTCGTGCGCGAGCGGCTGCACGCTCTCCCGTCCGGGAACCGAGTGCATGTGCGAGGAGGGATGCGATCGGGCGCAGGGAGACGCTCCGGGCTGGAACGGGGGCGCGGCTCAGTCGCCTCGCGCGGCCGCGCGGTGACGTTCGGCCCACTCGCGGATCTTCTCGATCGCCGAGCGGAATCCGTTGGCCCGCGTCGGGGTCAGGTGTTCCGCCAGTCCGAGCCGGCGCAGGAAGTCCGGCGGCGTGGCGAGGATCTCCTCGGCGGTCCGCCCGCTGTAGACGCGCAGCAGGATCGCGAGCAGCCCCGAGACGATCGCCGCGTCGCTCGTCGCGTGGAACCACAGCCGCCCGTCCCGCGCCTCGGGGACGAGCCACACGCGCGACTGGCAGCCGCGCACGCGGAACTCCTCGCGCTTCCACTCCTCGGGAAACGGCGGCAGCTTGCGGCCGAGCTCGATGATGTACTGGTAGCGGTCGGTCCAGTCGTCGAAGAACGAGAACTCCTCGGCGAGGCGCTCGACGGCCTCGTCGATCGTCTCGGTCGGCACTTGCGGGACGCTCGCGTCGTTCACGGCCGGCCTCCTCGGGGCGGGTCCGGGTCGGGAGGCCAGTCTACCGCCCGCCGCCGGGTCGGGCCCGCGGGTTTGCTGGCTCCGGTGCCGTCGGCTCCGTAGATTTCCGTCGAACCTGCGGGGGCGGGTCGCGGGGCGACCGTGCATCGCACCGAGAACATCCACATCCGCGGGCTCGAGCCGCTGGTCTCGCCGGCCGAGCTCAAGCTCGAACTTCCCCTGACCGCGCGCGCGGCCGCGACGGTGGTCCGGGCGCGCTCGGAGATCGCCGCCGTGCTCGAGGGCGACGATCCGCGCCTGCTGGTGATCGTCGGGCCGTGCTCGATCCACGATCTCGACGCCGCGCGCGAGTACGCCGGGCGTCTCGCGCCGCTGGCGCGCCGGCTCGGCGACCGGCTGCTGATCGTCATGCGGGCGTACTTCGAGAAGCCGCGGACGGTCACCGGCTGGAAGGGGCTGATCAACGACCCGCACCTCGACGGCAGCTTCGACATGGCGACCGGGCTGCGCCGGGCGCGCACGCTGCTGCTCGAGCTGGCCGAGGCCGGACTGCCGGCGGCGACGGAGATGCTCGATCCGATCACCCCGCAGTACATCGCCGACCTCGTGTCGTGGGCGGCGATCGGCGCGCGCACGACCGAGAGCCAGACCCACCGCCAGATGGCCAGCGGCCTGTCGATGCCGATCGGCTACAAGAACGCGACCGACGGATCCCTCGACGCCGCGATCCACGCCTTCGCCGCCGCGTCGCGTCCGCACAGCTTCCTGGGCATCGACCTGTCCGGGCGGACGTGCGTCGTGCACACGACCGGAAACCCGTGGGGCTCGGTGATCCTGCGCGGCGGGCGTGGCGGGCCGAACTACGATCCGGCGCGGCTGGCGGAGGCGTTCGAGCGGCTCGAGCAGGCGCGGCTCAACCCGCGGCTGATCGTCGACTGCAGCCATGCGAATTCGCGCAAGGACCACACGCGCCAGGCGCAGGTGTTCGAGGCCGTCGTGGCGACGCGTGCGGCGGGCGAGCGGCGGATCGTCGGGCTGATGCTCGAGAGCCACCTCCACCCCGGCCGGCAGGACCTCGGCGAGGATCCCGCGGCGCTGCGCTACGGCGTGTCGATCACCGACGCATGCATCGGCTGGGACGAGACCGAGCGCCTGCTCGAGCACGCGGCGCAGTCGGTCGGGGACTCCGCGTCGCGCGCGCGCGGCTGAAGATCCGACCGCTCGCTCGGCCCGCGCCACGCGTCGCCCGCTGCCGGACAGGTTCCCGTTCGTTCGGCGCAAGTCGTTCCATTCACTGGCAGATCTGAGGATTGTTCACGTTCCGGCGTGGTGGTACATTCACGCCACCCGACGCACGCGACGCGGCGGCGAGTGTTGCGTTCGTCCTCGTCCGGGGAGACGCCGACGGTGCGCGGGCAGGGGAAAGGCGGAGCCGCATGCAGGTCCTGGTCGCCAACGACGCCCGGCTGCTCGCCGAGCTGCGCAGGACCGCTCTCGGGCGACGCCACGTCGCGTTGCGGGTGATCGACCCGGCCGGCGATCCCGTCGAGCAGGCCGCGCGGATCGCGCCGAGTGCGGTGATCCTGGCCGACGGCGAGATCTGCCCCGACCCGCTGGTCGTGTGCCACCGGCTGCGCGCCCGGCCGGAGACCTGCGCGATCCCGCTGATCGTGATCGGGCTGAGCTTCCATCGGGCGCGCCTCGAGGCGGCGGGTGTCGACGCGTTCGTCGCCCGCCCGCTGCGCCGCGGCGAGCTGCATGCCGCGCTCGAGCGGGTGCTCGCGCTGCCCGCGCGTTCGGCGGTCCGGAGCAGGATCGACCGGCCCGCGACGCTGACCGTCGGCTCGGGCGAACGACAGCCGGTCGTCGTTCGCGATGTCTCGATGAGCGGCGCGTTCCTCGAGGGCGATCGCCTGCCGGATCCCGGCGAGCCGGCGCGGCTGGCCGTCGAGATCTCCGGGCGCGCCCTCGAGCTGCCCGCGCGGGTCGTCCGCCGCGGCCCGGGATTCCGGGCCGGCTCCGGCGCCGCGCTGGCGTTCGAGCAGGTGGACGTCGCGACGCGGATCTTTCTCGGCGCGGTGGCGCGCCAGGGCGCCGCGCGGTCCGACGCGGTGGCGTGCGGAGAGCGGCCATGACGGCGCCCCGGATCCTCGTCATCGACGACGACGCCGAGATCCTCGAGATGACCTCGCTGCTGCTGCGGGGCGAGGGCTGGGCGGTCGACACCGCCGGTTCCGGCGAGGAGGGGCTCGCCCGGGCGCAGGAGCGCGACTACGCGCTGATCCTGCTCGACATCAACATGCCGGGGATGGACGGCTGGGAAGTGCTGCGCATCCTGCGCGAGGACCGGGCCACCGCGAACGTCCCCGTGATGATGTTCACCGTCAACTTCGAGGTGCGCGAGAAGCTCCGCGCGCTGCAGCAGGGGGCGACCGACTACGTGGTCAAGCCGTTCGACACCGAGGCGCTGGTCCGGCGCGTGCGCGCGCGGCTCGGGGCCCGGTCGGGGGACCGGCCGTGAGCCGCGGCGAGCAGGACGTCCGCCGGCTGCGGACGGCGTTCCTGCGGCTGCGCGCCGCGGTCCGCGATCCGAACACCGGGCTGTTCGGCGTCGCCTACCACTTCGACCGGATCAGGTCGCTGCTCGCCGACCGCCCGCGCGTCGGCGTGCTGTGGATCAGCCTCGGCGACTGCCGGATCGTCGAGACGGTCTACGGCTGGGAGACGTACGACCGGCTGATCGCGCGCGTCGCGGAGGCGCTGGTCGACGGCGCCGGCGGGACGCTGCCCGACGGGGCGATCGTGACGGTCGCCGGCGTCCATGCCGACGCGCTGGGCGTGTTCGTCGGCGGCACCGCGGACGGCGGGGAGATCGACGGGCCGGTCCTCGAGACGCTCGCGGCGCGGCTCGAGGAGCAGCTCGGCCAGGAGATCGAGCGCGAGATCGAACTCGGCATTCTCGACGGCCTGCGCGTGCGTGTCGGCGTCGCGCTGCTGACCGACCATCCGTTCCACCGCTTCGAGCGGCGCGTCCTCGAGGCGCTCGACCGCGCGCGGACCGCGGCGGAGCGACCGCTCGACGCCGACCGGCTCGGCTGGCTCGCCGAGCTGCATCGCGTCGTCCGCGAGCGCGACGTCCGCTGCCTGTTCCAGCCGATCGTCGAGCTGGCCAGCGGGTCGCCGGTCGGGCTCGAGGCGTTCGTCCGCGGGCCGGAGCGTTCGGTGTTCCGCTGGCCGCGGGTGATGTTCGCGGTCGGGCACGACGCGGGCCTGGCCGGGGATCTCGACCGGGTCTGCCGGGCGCGCGTGATCGACGCCGTCGGCGGTGGCGACCCGCCGCCGCTGCTGTTCGTCAACACGCTCGCCGAATGCCTGCTCGACCCCGAGTGGCGCAGCGCGGCGACGGCGACCGCGCTCGCGCAGGCCGGACTGTCGGCGCGGCAACTCGTGCTCGAGATCCCGGAGAGCCAGTTCGGTCCGGACCCGCGGCGCTTCGTCGAGCCGCTGGCCGAGCTGCGGGCGCTCGGCTACCGCCTGTCGCTCGACGACATCGGGTCGGGGCCGCGCACGAGCGAACTGGTCGAGGCCCTGCGGCCGGACTTCATCAAGCTCGACATGACGCTGATCCGCGGACTGGAGGCCGACGCGCTGCGCCAGGAGGTCGTCCGCTCGCTGGTCCAGCTCGCGCGTCGGGCGGACGCCCGCCTGATCGCCGAGCGCGTCGAGACCGACTCCGAGCGCGAAGCGCTGCTCGCGTGCGGCGCCCGGCTCGGCCAGGGCTATCTGTTCGGCGTCGAGCGCGCCCAGCGCACGCCGGAGGCCCGGGGCACGAAGCGGCCGGGAGACGCCGGATGAGCGCGCTGGCCCAGATGCCGCTGCCCGCGCCGTGGGACGTCGTCGTCCCGGCGGGGCTGACCGCGCTCGCGGCGGTGCTGCTGGTGCTGCTCGGCTGGGGTCTCGGCCGGCGCGTCCGCGAGCGGGGACCGCGCCGGGACGTGCTCGCAGCGCTCGAGGGGCTTGCCGAGGGGCGGCTCGACGTCGCGCTGCGCGCCGCGCCGGACGATCCGGATGCCGCGCTGGTCCGCGCGATCGAGCAGCTCGCCGACGCGATGGCGCGCCGCGAGCGGGACCCCGGGCGACGACGCGCGCTGCGTCTCGCGGCAGCGCTCGACGCGCTCGAAGACGAGGCGCTGCTCGTCGTCGACGCCGACTTCGCCGTGACGGCGGCCAGCGGCGGCGCGGTCGCGCGGCTCGCCGGTGACGGGCCGCTCGAAGGGCGCGGCCTCGACGATCTGTTCGACGCCGACGAGCTGGCCGCGTTTCTCGCGCAGCTCGCGCGGGTCCGCCGCGAGGGGGGGACGGCGACGGCCCGGCTCGCCCTGGCCGGCACGGGGGACGGCGCGCCGGCGCGCGTCGACGTCGTCGCACGCTGGGTCGACGGCGAGCGGCCGGCGCTGGTGATGCGTCTCGTGCCCGCTCCCGATCCGGCGCGCGATCCCGCGCTCGTCGCGGCGAGACTGCGCGCGCTCGTCGACGGACTCGGTGCCGGCGTGCTGATCGTCGAGGACGGCCGCGTGGTCGAGGCGAATCGCGCCGCGCTCGGGATGCTCGGCGAGCAGGCGGTCGGCAGGCGGCTCGGCGACCTCGTCGCCGCGGAGGACCTGCTGCTGGTGCTCGATCGCGTCGCGCGCGCCGCGCGGGGAGAGACCGTCCCGCCGTTCCGCTGCCGCGTCGGACTCGGCGGCGCCGAACCACCCGCCTCGGTCGAGGCCGAGGCGATCGCGGTGCCGTCGGCCGAGGGCCGGCCGGCGGTCGCGCTCGGTCTGCGTCCTCTCGGCGCGGAGGCGGACGCCGGCGCCGTGATCCGCATGCGCGAGGCGCGGCTGCTCGGCGTGCTCGACGCGCTCGACGACGGGATCGCGCTGCTCGTCGAGCGGCCGGGCAGTCCGCACCCCTGGCGCGTCGCGCTGGTCAACCGCGCGTTCGAGCGGATCGTCGGGATCGACTCGAGCGAGGTGCTCGGCGCCGCGCTCGACGAGTTCGCCGCGCTGGTCGCCTCGCGGCTGCGCGAGCCCGAGGCGTTCTCCGACTTCGCCTCGGATCTCGACGAGCAGGACGACGCCGGCCGGCGCGAGCGGTTCGAGCTGGCGCACGGGGCGGGCCGGGTGGAGGCGACGCTCGGTCCGGTGCGCGGGCCGGCCGGACGCCCGCTCGGACGGCTGCTGGTCCTGCGGCCGTGCGACGAGGACGCGGCCGCGCCGGCCGCGCCGCGGGCCGAGGCGTCGTCGGATCTCGAGCAGGCCTACGAGGAGCTCGTCGCCGTGCACCGCGACCTGGCGGCACGGACCGAGGAGCTGTCGCGGCTCAACCGGGAACTCGAGGAACTCGACCGGTTCCGCGCGCGGCTGCTCGGCGAGGCGGCGCACGAACTCCAGTCGCCGCTCGTGTCGGTCAGGGGCTACACGCAGATGCTCCTCGACGGCCGTCTCGGCCGTCTCAACGAGGAGCAGCGCAAGGGGCTCGAGGCCACCCTGCGCAACGTCGACCGCATGGCGGAGCTGATCGGCAACCTGCTCGCGCTGGCCCGCGCAGAGTCGGCCGGCGACGCCGAGACGGTGGCCGTCGATGCGGGCCGTGCCGTCGAGGAGGCCGTCACCCGCCACGAGGGCGCGGCGCGCGCGCGCGGCGTCCGGCTCGAGGCCCGGGTCGACGAGCCGGGCGCGACGATCGCCGCCGATCCCGAGGACCTGCGGCGCGTGCTCGACAACCTGGTCGGCAACGCGGTCAAGTTCACGCCGCGCGGCGGGCGCGTCTCGGTCGGTCTCGTGCCCGGCCCGCGGGGCTACGTCGAGCTGGTGGTCGAGGACACGGGGATCGGGATTCCGGACGACGAGCGGGACAAGGTGTTCGAGCCGTTCTTCCGCGGCCGCGGTGCGCGCGACGCGCCGGGCACGGGCCTCGGGCTGGCGATGGTGCGCCGGATCGTCGAGCGGCACGGGGCGTCGATCGAGCTCGACAGCCGCGTGGGGCAGGGCACCCGGTTCGTCGTCCGCTGGCCGCGCGCAGGATCCGGCGTGGCGAGCCGCGACGGGCGGTCCGGCGCGAACACCGCGTGACCGCGCGCCGGCAGCTCAGCGCTCGTCGACGTAGATCGTGTCGTCCTGCGGCTGCCCGTGGAAGTTGATCGTCCGGCGGCGATCCTGGTCGACGAGCATCTCGTTGATCTGCCCGTTCGGCAGCAGTTCGCCGCGCAGGAAGCACTCGTAGTGGAAGCGGCAGAAGCCCTCGGCGTATGCCGGCTCCTGGCAGTAGGTCAGTCCGAGGCTGGTGCGGAAGCGACAGTGCGTGCGCGTTCCCGTCCCGGGGGCCTGGTTCATGGCGGATCTCCTGCCGCGACGCGCGCGGCGCCGCAGTCGAGGACCGCACACGATAGCACGCGCACGGCGACGGGGGATATGCTGCGCGCCGATGGCCGACCGGACGCGTACGCGACGCAGCGGCTGGCTCACCGCCGCCGACGTGCCGCCGCCGCAGGGCGCGCCGCCGGCGGTGTGGGCTGCCGTGCGCCGGGCGCGCCTGCGCGCCGTGCTCGGCGGCGACCTCGGCGTGCGGCTCGTCGAGGCGCGTCGCGACGGCGGCTGCCTGGTGCTCGTGCTGGCCGGTTCGGGATGGAAACGCGCCCTCGCCGGCCGGGAGCGCGACCTCGCCGCGCGCGCCACGACGGCCCTCGGTGCGCGCATCGACAGCGTGCGGATCGTCGAGCGCCCCGACCTGGCGGCGCCCGCGCCCGTCTCGCGACGGGGGGCGGCGACCGAGCCGGGCAGCAGCAGCGGCGCCCGGCTGCGCGCGGTGGCCGAGCGGCTGCTCGCCCGCCGCGACGCCGCCGAGCGCGACTGACGTCCCGCCGCGTGCGAGTCACGTTGACACCCGGGGGTGCGAACGGTAGATACACGCACGGCCCCGGGGCGCATCGGGCGCGGGGCGGCTGGGGATGCGACCGTGGCTGACGACAGCGGGCCGGCCCGGCGCGAGGCGGCCTCGCGCGAGCCGATGATCGAGATCGAGGACCTGTACAAGGTCTACGGCCAGGTCCATGCCGTCCGCGGCATCTCGTTCACGGTCCATCGCGGCGAGATCCTCGGCTTTCTCGGGCCGAACGGAGCCGGCAAGTCGACGACGATGAAGGTCATGACCGGCCTGACGCCGCCGACGTCGGGGCGCGTCAGGATCGCCGGTCACGACGTGCTCGAGAACCCAATCGCGGTGCGCCGCGAGATCGGCTACCTGCCGGAACACCCGCCGCTCTACCCGGAGATGACCGTCACCGACTACCTGGACTTCGCCGCCGCGATCCGCGGCGTGCCCCGCCGGCGCCGTGGAGCCGCGATCGCGTCGGCGGTCGAACGCTGCGGGCTCGGCGAGGTCCGGCGGCGCCTTGTCGGCAACCTGTCCAAGGGATTCCGCCAGCGCGTCGGCCTGGCGCAGGCCGTGATCCACGATCCGCGCCTGCTGATCCTCGACGAGCCGACCGTGGGGCTCGACCCGACGCAGGTGATCGAGATCCGCTCGATCGTGCGCGAGATCGGGCAGGAGCGCACGGTGATCCTGTCGAGCCACATCCTGCCCGAGGTCCAGGCGACGTGTCAGCGCGTGGTGATCATCGATCGCGGCCGCGTCGTCGCCGAGGGCCCGATCGACCGGCTGCTCGCGGCGGGCCGCGGCGGGCGCCTGTTCGTCCGGCTGCGCCGGCCGCCGGAGCGTGCCGACGAGCTGGCAGCACTGCCGGGGGTCTCCGGTGCCGACGCGCTCGGGGACGGGGCATTCAGCCTCGCCGCGCCGCCGGACGACGACGCGCGCGAGCGGCTCGTCGCCGAACTCGTCGCGCGCGGCTGGGGGCCGGTCGAGGTGCGACCGGAGACCACCTCGCTCGAGGAGGTCTTCAAGGAGGTCGTCACGACCGAGCGGGCCCAGACGGAGGCGGTGGCGTGAGCTACATCTGGGCGCTGGTCCGCCGCGAGGTCAAGTCCTACTTCGTCTCGCCGCTGGCCTACACGGCGATCGCGGTGTTTCTCGTCATCCAGGGCGTGCTGTTCGCCGGCGCGCTGATGGAATACAACCGCCAGCGGATCGCGGCGGCGCAGAATCCGCTCGCCCAGCTCCCGGGGGCCGAGGCGATCGTCCGCGGCTTCTTCGGCTCGGACGTGCTGTGGGCGCTGGTCGTGATCGTCCCGCTGCTGACCATGCGCCTGCTGGCCGACGAACGCCGGCAGCACACCGCCGAGCTGCTGCTCACCGCGCCGATGACCACGCGCCAGCTTGTGACCGGCAAGTTCCTCGGCTCGTTCGTGGTGCTCGTGGTCATGCTCGCGATGACGCTGTGGATGCCGCTGCTGCTGATCGTGTGGGGCGACGCCGATCCCGGCGTGATCGTCTCGGGGCTGCTCGGAGCGCTGCTCTACGGCGCGTTCCTGCTCGCGCTGGGGCTGCTCGCGTCGAGCCTGACCGAGAGCCCGTTCGTCGCGGCGATCGTCGCGCTGCTGTTCATCGCCGGCGTGACGTTCCTCGGGATCCAGGCGACGAACCTGCCCGTGATCGGGCGCAACCTCGACCAGTTCACGCCCGCGGCGAACCTCGCCGAGCTTGCCCAGGGGGTGATCGACACCCATGCCGTGGTCTACTTCGTCAGCATGGTGGTGTTCGTGCTCGACCTGACCGCCCGCGTGGTCGACTCCCAGCGGTGGAGGTGAGCCGATGAGGCGGCTGCTCTATCCGGCGCTTCCGCTCGGCCTCGCGCTGCTGGTCATCGGGTCCGGCTGGCTCGCGCTCGCCCCGCGGGTCGCGCCGGTCGGCTACCGGTCCCTGATCGTCGCCGGCGCGCTGCTCGCCGCGGCCGGCTGGTGGTGGCGGCGGCGCGAGACGCCGGGGGGCGCGGACACGCGGGCGATCCGGTTCGGCGCCTCGGCGGCGGCGTCGATCTTCCTGGCGATCTGCATCCTGCTGCTGGTCAACTTCCTGTCGGCGCGGTTCCACGAGCGCTGGGACCTGACGCGCACGCGCAGCTTCTCGCTGCACCCGGCGACGGTCCGCGTGCTCGAGAGCATCGACCGGGACGTCGACGTCTACGCGCTGATCTCGTCCCGCGAACGCCTCGGGCGCATGCGTGCCGTACGCTCGCTGTACGAGATCTTCGCGTTCCACCAGCCCAGGATCAGCGTCGAGGTGTTCGATCCGAACCTGCGGCCCGATCTGGTCGAGAAGCTCGGCGTGCGCGGGATCGACCTGACCGTCGTGATCGCCGGCGACCGGAAGGTGGTGTTCCCCGGCTTCGAGGAGGCCGACCTGGCCGCGGCCCTGCGCGAGGTGTCCCGCGAGAAGCCCAAGGTCGTCTACTGGGTCACCGGCGACGGGGAGCGCGCGCTCGACGAGGGAGGCGGTGTCGGCTTCAACCGGTTCCGTCGCGAGCTGGCGCGCGAGTTCTACGAGGTCCGCGAGCTGAACCTCGGGCCGGGCGAGCGCGTGCCCGACGACGCGGCGCTGCTCGTGTTCGCCGATCCGCGGCGGCCGATCGCCGAGTCCGTCGGCCGGATCTACCAGCAGTGGCTCCGCGGCGGGGGGCGCGCGCTGATCCTGACCGACGTCGATCTCGACCAGCGCAGCGGGGAGCCGCACCCGGCGGACTACCTGCTCGGCCGCTGGGGCCTGCGCGCGCTGCCGGCATTCCTCGTCGATCCGCGCCAGCGGACCGGCGAGACCGATCCGCGCGTCGTGGTCGGGGACGAGTTCGGCCGGCACGAGTCGGTGGCGGCGATGAACGGGCTGCGGGTCGTCTTCCGGCTCGCCCGGCCGCTCGAGTTCTTCGAGAACCCCGACGACCGGCAGATCTTCCACCAGATCCTCGTGCGCGTCGGGTCGAGCGCCTCGGATCCGTCGCGCGAGCCGTACGTCGAGACGGACCTGTCCAGGGCGGCGGGAACGGTGGAGATCGACCGGGAGGCGCAGCGCGAATGGGCGGGCCGTTCGAAGACCGTCGCGCTGCTGGCGTTCCGGCGCTTCGAGCCGGCGCCGGGAACCGACGAGGAGGGGCGCGAGGCGCGCGTCGTGCTCGTCGGTGACACGGACTTCCTGACCGACGGCGAGATCGACCGCGAGGCGAACGCCGAACTGGGGCTCAACCTGGTGCGCTACCTGACCGGGGAGGAGCTGCTGATCCGGCGCGAGGGCGAGCAGCGCTACGCCAAGCAGGCGATGGCGCTCGAGCCGAACCAGATCGCGCTCGTGCGGATGCTCGCGCTGATCGTGCCGGCGGGGGTGTTCCTGTTCGGCTGGATCGTCTGGTTCCTGCGGAGGAGCAAGTGAACTGGCGCGGACCGCTGATCGGCCTCGTGATCGTCCTCGCGCTCGCCGCCGCGGTGGTGTTCGTCCAGCGCCGGGACGTGCGCGAGGGCCGGCGCGAGCAGGCCGAACTCGTGTTCCCGTACAACACGCGCGACGTCGTCGCGCTGCGCGTCGAGCACGAACTCGGCACGGCGGAGTTCCGGCGCGACGGAGACGGCTGGCAGCGCGTCGCGGGCAGCGAGGCGGCCCGCCCGGAGCTCGTTCCCGAGGTGCTCGCCTCGTGGAGCCGGGTCCGCTTCATCGACGTGCTCGAGGAGAACCCCGGCGAGGACGAACTCGCGCGCTTCGGGCTCGCCCCCCCGGCGGCGACGTACAGCGCCGAACTGGTCGCCGAGCGCGCCGCCGGCCGGCAGGGACGCTCGCCGCGGATCGAGGTCGGCGGGCCGCTGCCGCTGTCTCCCGGGTTCTACGCCCGCGTGGACGGCTTTCCGCGCGTCGTCGCCGTCAGCCCCGAGGCCGTCGACCTCGTCGTCGGCGTCGGCCGCGAACTGTTCGGCGAGGAGTCGACCCTCCCCGTGGACGACGACGACGGCCACGGCCACTGACCGCGATCAGCGCGCGTCCGGGGCGTCGCCGGGACCGGCGATCGTGAACGCGAGCACCCGGCGCGTCTCCGCGCCGTTCTCCCCGCGCGCCACGAAGCGCACCGTGTAGCGGCCCGGCGGCAGCTCGCCCGGCGCGAAACGCCAGGCGCGCGGACCGCGCGCGTCGTCGAGATGACCCTTCCGCCCGTACGCCTCGGGCGCCTGCGCGCCCGGCGGCGTGCGCTCCCAGCGCCAGTCCAGCGCCACCGGGCCGTCTGCGCCGCGGGCAGGCCCGATCTCGATGAAGACCCCGACCGGCCGATCGGTCGGGATCGTGTCCCGCATCGCGGGGATCACCAGCGCGCCCTGCATCGTCCACGGGCGGGTCCCCGACGGCGCCCGGTCGGGCGTCTCGTGCAGCGCCGCCGCGAGGATCGGTCCGTTGACGCGGGGCGCCTCGGGTGCCGGTTCGGGGATCTCGACGCGGGACTCGACGACGGCGGCACCGCCGCCGCGCCGGTCGACGACGATCACCCGCACGCGCCAGGCACCGGGGGGCACGGGGCGGACCGCCTGCAGGCGCAGGAACGGATCGCCGTCCGCCGGTCGCGGCTCGGCGACGAACGCCTGCTCCGGGATGTCCACCGGCGCGCGCTCCGCGCCGTCGTCCGGCTCGAGCGTCGCCGTGGCGACGAGGCGCTGGGCGAGCGACGTGGCCGAGCCGTCCCACGCCGGCAGAAGCTGGCGCCGCTCGACGGCGGCGGTCAGCGCCAGTATCGGGACTCCGCCGGCGCCATGCAGCACCTCCGCGTGGACGTGGCCGCGGTAGTTGCCGATGAACTCCTCGCTGCGCACGACGCTGCGCAGCAGCTCGCCGGCCGACGGAACCTCCTGCAGCCGGCCGAGGTCCATCGCGGTGCCGAGCGTGCCTCCCGCCCACGGCACCGAGTCGATGAAGTTCCCGAGACCGCCGAGCGAGTGCCACAGGTCGAGACCGCTGGTCCCTTCCATCGCGTAGATGTTGAACGTCGGCGACGCGAAGCGCGGATCGTCGGACAGGCGCCAGTCGTTGTCTCCCGTACGCACGAACGCGATCGCCGTCACGGCGCTGGTCGGTGCGTGGCGCAGTCCGTAGTAGATCCAACGCATCAGCCCGCGGGCGGCGACGTCCTGGATGCGGGTGTCGTAGTACGGGTCCTGCTCGATGTCGTCCGGAGGGCCGAGCAGGATGTAGATCTTGCCGCGGTCGGTCTTCCACCCGGGCCGGGCCGTGCCGGTGAACTTGCGGTTCGCTTCGGCCACCCGCTGCCAGAACAGCACCCGCGCCTCGTTGATCGCCGTGCGGGGGTCCGGGTCGCGCCGCTCCCAGAAGTTGCGGATGAAGCGCAGCCGCTCCTGGGGCGAGTCGAGGCGGCGGAACAGGCGGACCTCCGAGCGCGTCGCGATGTAGCGGACCGGGCCGTGGATCCACTCGCGATAGTCGGTCCGGCCGGAGCGGCGAGCGGTTTCCCCGGGCGGTCCGGCGGCCGCGGGGCCGAGACCGCAGGCGAGCAGCGCGAGCGCCGCGAGGAGGTTTGCGCCCCGGTTGTGCACGCCCCTAAGATACCGCGGCGCCGCAAGATCCCCACGTCGACGACGGGGGGGAAGGACGCCGGGAAGGGACGGGATGGACTCGAGGACGATCGCGCGCATGGCCCTGCTCGGAGCGGCGCTCGCCGTGGCGCTGGCAGGATGTGGATCGGGGGGGCTTCCCGGCGCGACACCGGACGAGAAGGCCGTCGCCGCGAGCAAGCTCGGGCAGCGGGGCAACGACGAGGCGATCCCGGTGCTCGTCGAGGCGGTGCGCACCGAGCCGGAGCTGGTGCAGCAGGCCGCGATCGCGGCGCTCGGCCGGATCGGCACCGTCGCCGCGGTCGATGCGCTCGCGCAGTTCAGCGATCACGAGCTGCGCTCGATCCGCGTCGCGGTGGCCCAGGCGCTGTCCGACGTCGACACCGACGCCTACTACCGCGCGGCCGAGGTCCTCGCGGAGATGGGCCCGAAGGCGCTGCCGCGCGGGCCCGGCCAGGACCCGGATCTCGAGGTGCGCCGCGCGATCGTCACGGCGATGGCGGTCACCAAGCAGCCGCCGTGCGCGCCGTTCATCGTCGACCGGATCCGCCACGAGTACGACGAGCAGATCCGCAACGCCGCGATCCAGACCCTCGGCCGCCTCGCCGAGGCGTTCGACCTGAGCGAACTGGTCGGACGGGAGGAGGCGGTGGCGGTCCTGACCGAGGTCTACCGCACGGACAACGAGAAGAACCGCGCGTGGGCGGTCGAGGCGCTGGGCAAGATCGGCGGCGAGGCGGCGCTGGACGTGATCATGCAGGCGTTCGACGACTACGATCACGTCACGCGCGGCAAGGCCGCCGTGGCGCTGATGCGGATCAAGGGCCGCGAGGCGATCCCCGTCCTGCGCGAGCGGCTCGAGCGGGAGACCGCCGACATGCCGGCCGTCGTGATGGCCCACTGTCTGGCGCTGCTCGGCGAGACCGAGGACTCGGTCCCGTTCCTCGAGGACAGGGTGCTCCATGCATCGAACAACTTCGCGCGGGCCGAGGCGGCGCGGGCGCTGCGCGAGGTCGGCCGGCGGGAGAGCATGGCCGTGCTCGACCGTGCATTCGAGAACGATCGCGACGGCCTGGTCAAGCGCGAGGCCGGGTTGTCGATACGGGCCTTGCGGGAGAAGTTTCCCCAGGAGGAGTAGAACCACGAGCGGCTCGCGTCGGGGCCCGGCCCCGGTGCGGACCGCCAGCCACCGAGGATCGGCCGTCGCTGCGTCCGCCTGCCCGAGGCCGGCGGCGGGACGATCCGGACCAGCCCGGGAGGAACCCATGGGAATGTGGGGCCGCAGGGATCAGGAAGAGCCGAAACCGCAGCCTCCCACGGGGCAGGGGCCTCAAGTCAGCCAGCCGGCGCCCAGGACGGCGCCGGCGAGAGGAGCGGTCGTGGACTCGAAAGCGATCATCGGACCGTCGATCCAGGTCAAGGGCGAACTGATCGGGGACGAAGACCTGACCATCGAGGGGAAGGTCGAGGGCGTCATCCGGCTCAAGCAGCATCACCTGGTGATCGGCAAGACTGCCGAGATCGACGCCACGCTCGAGGCGAAGTCGATCCGGATCGAAGGCACCGTGCGGGGCGACGTGATCGCCTCCGAGCGGGTCGAGCTCGCCGGGGGCAGCACGCTGCTCGGCGACATCACGGCGCCGCGGATGATGATCGCCGACGGCGCGCGGTTCAAGGGAAGCGTGGACATGGACCGCGGCACGCCGTCCTCCGCCGCTCCGGCGGCGTCCCGCCCGCAGCAGGACCGCAAGTCGGCCCAGGCCGGCGGCGCGGGCAAGCCGGCCGGCGTGTCCTGAGCCGATGCTCTTCTTCCGCAGGCGGGACCGGGTCGGTTCGTGCGGCCCGGCTCCGCCGCGGCGTCGGCCCGGACGCTCCGAGGTCGTCGCGCATCTCCAGCGCGCGCTGCTCTCGCTGCGGCGGGGGGGCGGACAGCCCCGCGTGCTGCTGACCGGACCGCCGACCGGCCGGACGATCGACGCGCTGACGGCGCTCGGATGCCGCGTGTCGGTCGAGGCGGACGACCGGACGCCGGTGACGATCGAGCACCCGGACGCGACCTTCGACGCGGTGCTCGGGTTCGATCTGCTCGACCAGCTCGACGACAGGCAGGCTCGGCGCCTGGTCGCCGAGTGGGTGCGCGTGCTCAAGGAGGGTGGACTCCTGTTCGTCGTCGCCCGCGCGCCGCACGAGCGCACCGACGACGCGCTGCGGTTCGAGGTGCTGCCGGACGGCGGACTCGCCGTCGAGGTGCGGCCGCGCCGCGCGGCGTCTATCCGGCGGCGCGGCAACGCCGGGCTCGAGCGGCTGCTGGCCGGGTTCGAGATCGAGGAGCACTTCCTGCGGCGCGACGGGCTGCGCGAGCTGCTCGCCCGGCGGCGAGGCGAGGACCGCGCCCTCGGCGCGCGCCCGTAAGGCGCCGCCGGGCGCCGCTCGACCCCCCGTCCGCCGCCATCCGGACTTGCCCGCGGCGTTCCCGGGACACCAGATTCGACCGCGAGCGGGACGCCGCCGGGCGCCCGCGGGGAGGTGTGCGGTGCGCGAGCGGAACGGGTCGTTCCCGACATCGCTGCTGCTCTCGGGGCGGATCGAGGCGGTTCCGCTCGCCGAGGTCCTGCAGCTCGTCGCCGGCTCGGGCCATGACGGCGTGCTGTGCGTGGAAGCGGAGGAGCCGCCCGCGCGGGGCGAGATCGAGATCGTCGGAGGCCGGATCGTCCGCGCCGACGTCGCCTCGCGCCCGCAGCCGCTCGGCGCCGTGCTGCTCCGCCGCGGGGCGGTCAGCGAAGGCGCGCTGACGCGCGCTCTCGAGCGGCAGTCCTCCGCCGCGCCATGGCGTCCGCTCGGCGAACTGCTGCTCGAGATGGAAGCCGTCGACGTCGGCGAGCTGGCGGCAGGCCTCGCCGAGCAGATCGAGACCCGCGCGGCCGAGATCCTCGGCTGGTCGCGCGGGGTGTTCCGCTACCGGACGTGGGGCGCCACGCGGCGGACGGGTCTGGCCTGCGAGGTCGGTGTCGCGCTCGAGCCGCACGAGCTGCTGCTCGAGTCGGCGCGCCTGGCCGACGAGAACGCCGCGCGTTGACGCACGAAGCCCCGCGGCGATCGCCGCGGGGCGCGAGGCTGACTTCAGGTCTGGTGCCGAAGGGGAGACTCGAACTCCCACGGGCTTGCGCCCACATGGTCCTGAACCATGCGCGTCTACCAGTTCCGCCACTTCGGCAGTGCGCGCGGAATGCTAGAGCCGGTCCCGCCGAGCGTCAAGTTTCTCAGCGGCGGGATGCCGCGCCGAGCAGCCGCCGGACGGCGCCGGCCGCGGGGTGCGCCGGCGCGGTCTCGAGGAACCGGACGAGCAGCCGCGCGCCCTCGTCGCGACGACCGAGCGGCCCCCACAGCAGCGTCCCGTACTGGAGCAGCGTCTCGGGGTCGTCCGGCGCGAGCTCGAGCGCGCGGCGGTAGGCGTCGGCGGCGGCGGCGTGGCGCCCGCGGTCCCACAGGCGCTGGCCGAGGTCGCGCCACGGTCCGGGGCGCCCCGCCCGCTCGGCATGGCGACGAAGCAGGGCGAGGTGCTCGTCGGACCGGCGCGTGGCCCACAGCACCCACGGATCGTCCGGGGCGAGGTCGAGGGCGCGGCGCGCCCGGTCGAGCGCCTCGCCCGTGCGTCCCTGCTGCGCGAGCCACGCGGCCCGGTGCACGGCGTGCAGCGCCTCCCGCGCGCGGCGGACCCGCGCGGCGAGGGCCGTGCCGGGCGCGTCGACGACCGCCGCGAGCGGCGCCCGGTCCGGGAACAGGGCTGACGGATCGAACAGCCGCGGCACGCGGCCCCAGCG
>RFIB01000147.1 GCA_003695625.1 Acidobacteriota bacterium
CGCCGCGCCAGCGCGAGGCGCAGCGCCAGGCCGCGCCGCAGCACGAACAGCAGCGGCCGATCGGCCGTCCCGGCGAGCAGTTCGCCGACGCCGCTGCCCTCGAGCGGCGTCGTCCATCCCGACCAGAACACGGGCTGCAGGTCGTCGGCCGAGAGCACCGCGTAGCCGGCCCCCTCGCCGAGCGCCTCGCGCCGCTGCGCGACCCACGCGTAGTCGCCTCCGGGGGGCGGGGTGTCGGTCAGCGCCGCGTCGAGCCGGCCGACGAGCCGCTGCCAGCGCTGCTCGATCGTGCGCGCGGCGCGCTCGAGCGCCTCGGGCGCGGACGGTGTCGCGCGCAGCTCGAACGCGGCGACCAGCGCGGTGAGCATCGCGGCGGCGATCGCCAGCCGGGCGAGCGCCGGAGCGACCGTGCCGCGTCGCGTCGCGATGATCAGGGCGAGCGTCGCGGCCAGCGCCAGCGCCAGTCCGGCCCAGGCGGCGGCCGCACCGGGTGCGAGTCCGACGAGCGCTCCGGCCAGCGCGGCCAGTTCGACCGGCAGCGTCGGGCGCGGGCGCGGGCCGGCCGCGGCACGGGGAGCGCTCTGGTCCATCGCGCCGATTATGCGCCCGGCGGCGTCGGGTTCGTCTTCGTCAGCGGCAGGATCCGGTCTCGCGTGGCGCGCACGCAGCTCCCGACGCCGGGCGGTCGGTGCCGGCGCCGTCCGTGCCGAGCAGGCCCTCCCGACCCGCGGCGAGCGGGGCGACGAGGTAGTAGCGCGCACCGGGTGCGGGGGTGATCGTCTCCGACAGGTCCGGTCCGGCGCTGCATGTCACCGGCTGGTGGTCGTACGTGCCGCCGGCGAGCGACGCGAGCGAGCCCTCGTAGATCGCGTGGTCGTCGTACTCGCCGGAGCACGATGCGCCCCAGCTCAGCGTGATCTGCCCGCCGGTCGCAGGAGCGAGCGTCAGCGGCGCGGTCGCCGACGCTCCGTCGGGCACCGTCCCGGCGACCGGCGGTGTCGAGGGGCTGATCGTGAACGGCGCATCCCCGGCGTCGCTGCTGCACGCGGACGGATAGGGCGATGGCGTCGGCGAGACCAGGTTGGGCCGGATCACCCGCACGCGCGCGAGCGTCGACGGCGTGTCGGGCACCGTCCACGGGTACGCGCCGTCGTTCGTCTCGCCGGTGGCGACGGGCTGCCACGTGGCGCCGTCGTCGACCGAGTACTCGATGTCGACCACGCCCGGGTCGGGGCCCGCCTCGGCGGTCGCCGTCCAGGTGATCGTCTGCTGCGTTCCCGCCGGCCAGTCCTCGCCGCCGTTCGGCGCGGTCACGGTCAGCGTGTGCGGATAGTGGCAGTGCGCTCCGTCGCGGTCGTCGTCGCCGAGCCGCGGCCCGCGATTGCCGTAGGCCGAGGCGCGCATGATCGCGTCGAACACCGTCGAGTGGCCGTAGCCGATTCCGTGGCCGAGTTCGTGCGCGGCGACCTCGGCGAGATTGTCCGGATTGCCGAGAAAGCAGCCGAAGTTGTTGTTGAAGATCACGTACAGCCGGCGCGCGCCCCAGAACGCGCGGTTGTTGATCGTCTTGCGCGACGCGGTCGAATACCAGTACCCGCCGATGGCCAGCGTGCCGCTGCAGCCCGACGGGTCGGTGATGTCGTTGTAGGGGTCGCCGAACAGGATGATGTTGTACGGCGGAAAGCTGCTTGCCGGACTGCCGTTGCCGGTCGCCAGGTAGTTGACGCTGGTGTTTCCGGCGACGAGCTGCAGACGGGCTTCCGGCACGTTCGTCCAGGCATCCATCGCCCGCACCATCTGGTCGACGGCGAGCTGCGGGTTGCCGAGCGGATCGCGCGCGCGGTCGACGTTGACCGACACCGGCGTGCCCGAGTCGGCCTCGTGCCAGCGCACCGGGTCGGTCGCGCTCATCGGCACGAACTCGAGACCCGGATCGGACCCGCCGACGGTGCCGCCCGGCTTCGAGCCTCCGCCGGTCGTCCCGGTCGACAGGTCGGAGCCCGCGCCGCCGGCGCCGCCGTGCGCGCCGTCCCAGAGCAGGCGGCCGAACTCGGGAGGTACCGCCGAGAACGCCGGCGCGGTCGCCGCGACCGGCGCGACGCCCGCTGCCAGCGCGCGCAGTTCGCCGGCGGAGAACTCCTCGATGTCGGACGCCGGCCTGCGCTCGCCGATCAGGCCCGCACGCGCGAGGTCGCGGCGCGCGCGTTCGGGACCGTCCGGCGTCGAGACGAGCGTGAACTTGCCGAACAGCAGGCCGCAGGTTCGCAGCGCACCGTCCGGGGCGACCTCGAGGAACGCGAGCACCCGCTCGCCGGGCGCGTAGACCGGCACCGCGTCGACCGCGTGCCCGAGATCCCCGAAGCGTCCGCCCGGCTCGCGGATCACGACCCGTTCGAGGCCGGCGGGACCGCGCAGCACGGCCGACACGTCGAGCGTGACGTACGTCGCCAGGCGTCCCGTCTGCGGGTCGTACCCGGAGCGGGACGCCGACACGGTGCCCTCGACGACGAGCGCGGCGCGGGCGGCCAGATCCTCCGGCGGTGCGTAGATCGACACCGCCGCGCCGGCCGGCGCGCCGGCCGCGACCGCAAGCACGAGACCCAGGGCGAGGGTGAGCCGCCGGGCGAGCGGTGCGCGCTCGGGGCGGCCGGGCCGCCGGGACGGTCGTCGATGCATCGGAACGCTCCTGGCCGGACGTCGCCATCGCCCCTCCGCCGGGCCGGCCAGCAGGAGCCGGCGGAGGGTTCCCCTGCAGTCCAATGTGGGGCGCATCCCCCCCTGCGTGTAGCGCAAAGTGTGGGGCGCCGGTCCGCGGGCGGCGCGCCAACAAAAGCGGCGCGCCAACAAGCAGAAAGGCCCGCCGGGGGGAGCGGGCCTTCCGTGGGCGCTGGTCTCGCTGGCAGGGAGGAGAAGGAGCGTCTAGGTCCTCGTCATGTGGCGTCCCGGCAAGGAAGAGAGGGACCAGGGGGCTGCTGCAGGGCATTGGGCTGGGCGCTGCATGTTCTGGCTTGCAACAACGAGGCTGCTCGCTTGGCTGTCCCTCGTCTCCCTTGCCGGGCCTTTCCGCCTTCGCACCCCGGAATAGAGCAATCGGCGTGCCACGTCGGGCCGGTTGTCGCGCCGGGACGTAGCGAACACTTACGGACACTTTCGGTGCTCAGAGCGGGCATCCGGCCGTTGCATCGCGCGGCGGGACCCCGCGCGGCGTTGCATCGTGCAACAGGGGGCCGCGGCGTCTCCGGCGCGGCGGTCACGCCTCGCCGAGGCGCTTGAGCTTGCGGTAGAGCGTCGAGCGGTCGATCCCGAGGATCCTGGCGGCCCGGGTCCGGTTGCCGCCCGCCTCGCGCAGCGCCTCGCGGATCCGCTCGATCTCGAGCCGCTCGAGCGTTCCCGCCTCGGGGCCGGGCTCCGCGCCGGCCGCCGCCCGGTCGCCGCCGCCGGCGACCTTCTCCGCGAACGCCGTGTTCTCGAGCACGTCGACCTCGGTGATCAGCGGCCCGTCGCAGAACGCCGCCAGCCGCACGATCTCGTTCTCGAGTTCGCGGACGTTTCCGGGCCAGTCGTGGCGCGTGAACAGCCGCAGCGCCGCCGGCTCGATCCGCAGCGGCGTCTCGCGCCCCTCGCGCGCGGCGATCTGCTCGAGGAAGTGGTCGACGAGCAGGCCGAGGTCCTCGAGGCGCTCGCGCAGCGGGGCGAGGTGCACGCGCCCGACGTCGAGCCGGTAGTACAGGTCCTCGCGGAACCGCCGCTCGGCGACCAGCGCGCGCAGGTCGCGGTTCGTCGCGGCGACGATCCGCACGTCGACGTGGCGCGGCGCGTCCTCGCCGACCCTTCGCACCTCACCGAACTGGATCGCCCGCAGCAGCTTCGGCTGCAGGTGCAACGGCATCTCGCCGATCTCGTCGAGGAACAGCGTCCCGCCGTCCGCCTGCTCGAACAGGCCGCCCCGGTCGCGGTCCGCGCCGGTGAACGCCCCGCGGCGATGGCCGAACAGCTCCGACTCGAGCAGGGTGTCGGTCAGCGCCGCGCAGTTGACCGTCACGAACCGCTGCTCGCGCCGCGGCCCGTTGTAGTGCAGCACGCGTGCGACGAGATCCTTTCCGGTCCCGGACTCGCCGGTGATCAGCACCGGGATCTCGGTCGGGATCAGCTTGTCGAGCGCGCGATAGAGACGCTGCATCGGGCCCGAGGCACCGACGAGACTGTCGAACCGGTAGCGCAGCTCGAGGTTCGACTGCTTCTCGAGCAGCTCGACGCGCTGCTGTTCGACCTCCTCGGCGAGCTGGAGGTTCAGGCGCCGGATCTCCTCGGCCTGGCGCTCGAGTTCGTCGATCAGCGACGCGTTGGCCAGCGCGATGCCGGCCTGGTCGGCGAGCTGCACGACGAGCTCCTCGGCGCGCTCGTCGAACCCGACCGCGGCGTGGCGCGAGTCGAGCACAAGCGCGCCGGCGGTCTCGCCGCGCACGCGGATCGGCACCGCGAGCACCGACCGGATCCGCAGCGCATGGACCGAGCGCGAGTCGCGCAGCCGCGCGTCGCCGGCGGCGTCGAGCGTGCGCAGCGGCGCGCCGCCGGCCATCACCCGCCGCGCCACGTCGCGCGACGCCTCGCGCTCGTCCCCGGCCAGCTCGGTCCCGCCGGCACCGCGGGCCAGCTCGACCTCCGGTCGGCCGGCCTTCTCGAGCAGCACGAAGCCCCGCTCGGCCCCGCTCAGGTCGACCGCCGTGTCGAGCAGCACGGCGAGCACGTCGTGCGGCGCGCGTGCCGAGTTGAGCGAGCGGTTGATCTCGAGCAGCCGCTCGAGATCGCGGACCCGCGCCTCGAGCGCGGCGGCACTCTCCGGGGC
>RFIB01000148.1 GCA_003695625.1 Acidobacteriota bacterium
GACGCGGCAGTTGTCGTCGCAGTTGAACACCTGGCCGCTCGGACACGGATTGAACGTGCCGTCGCCGTTGTCGTCGTTGATGAAGTCGTCGTCGTCGTCGAAGTCGCAGGCGTCGCCCGAGAATCCGTCGCCGTCGGAATCGAGCTGGTCCCGGTTCGGATCCGAGGCGCAGTTGTCGCAGACGTCGCCCCAGAGGTCGCCGTCGAGGTCGCTCTGGCTCGGGTTGTTCAGATCGGGGCAGTTGTCGTAGAGGTCCCGGATCGAGTCGATGTCGAAGTCGTACAGACCGGTCAGATACGCCGCACCCACCGAGGAGCGCGGCCCGGATCCGAGATCAGGCCCGTCACGGAACGGCGCGCCGACCAGCAGGTCGACGCCGTGGATCTGGTCGAGGTTCCCCGCGGCAAGCACGAGCCCGAAGCTGTCGCCCGCCTCGTGCCCCCACAGCACGGGGCCGGTCGCGTTCTTGAGGTCCTCCGTGCTCGCCGGTCGGGCACCGGTGCCCCAGCGGACCCACAGTTCGCCGCCGCTGCCGCGCAGGTTGTCCCGCGACCCGGAGAACGGCGCGCCCACCACCAGATCGACAAACCCGTCGCCGTCGTGGTCGGCGACGACGAAGTCGTGCCCGAAGCCGTCGCCCTGGTCGTGCCCGCGGATCGTCCAGCACGACGTCGGTGGCGCCTGCCCCTCGTCGAGTTCGCATGCGGCCAGGTCGGTCGCGGAGCCGATCGGGCCCCAGACCACGGAAACCTCGCCGACCTCGCTGCGCGCGGCGTTCCCGGACCCGTCGAAGTCCCAGTCGGCGCCGGGCGACCCGACGACGAGGTCGGGGCTCCCGTCCTGGTCGAAGTCGGCGACGGCGATCGCGGTGCCGGCGTCGTCCGCCGTCGATGCCCCGTGGACGATCGAGAAGCTGTCGACATCGAGATCGATCGTCGCCGGAAGCGTCGCGGATCCGGCCACCACGCCCACACCGCCGGCATTCGGCCGGTCGGTCGACGGCCCGCGGTTGCGCGGCATCCGGAACACGAGGTCGTCGATGCCGTCGCCGGTCACGTCGCCGGCGGCAAGCTGCGTGCCGATCGTCCCGGACTCGGCGGCCGTGCCGTTCGAGGTGCCGTCGCCGTCGAAGTCGTAGGACGGGCCGTGGATCACCACATCGGGCGGCGCCGTGTCGAGCGCGCGGACTCCGTCGGTGAACGTCGTCGCCGAGGAGAGCAGCAGCGCGATCTGCCCCGCGTCGGTGCGCGCTCCGGTCGGCCCGTCGGCGCCGGTGGCGCCGATCGCCAGGTCGGGCGATCCGTCGTTGTCGAAGTCGCCGACGGCGAGGCCGGAGCCGAGCCGGTCGCCGCGTGCCGCGCCGTAGATCCACAGGTCGGCGCGTGACTTGCTGCGATCGGGGCGCGCCAGGTCGAAGCTCGTCCCGCGCGTCCGGCCGCCGAACAGCACGTAGACCTCTCCCCTCGCGCTCAGGCCCTCGGGATCGACGGTCCCGTCGCCGTCCGCGTCGACGTTCTCGGGGCCGTCGGCGAACCGCGCGCAGAGGATCAGGTCGTCATAGCCGTCCTGGTCGAGATCGGCGAACATCAGATCTTCGCCGAGGTTGTCGCCCGCGCTGGCGCCGTAGATCACCAGGTCGGCGTTCTCGCCGTTGCCGATGTCGAACAGCTTGTCGAACGGAGGATCGCCGAAGTACACGTACACCGCGCCGGCATCGAGCCGGCTGCTCGTCTCGCCGTCGAACGCCGGCGCGCCGATGGCGTAGTCCAGCGTGCCGTCACCGTTGAAGTCACCGACGGCGACGCCCTGGCCGAAGCTGTCTCCGACGCTGCGACCGTAGCGGACGACGTCCTGGCCGTCGGCCGTGTCGGCCTGGTTGACGCGCTGCTGCGCCCCGGCGTCGAGGCTCGCCGCGGCGAGCAGGGTGAGGAGGGAGCTGACCGTGGCGAAGGCGGAAAGCCCAGTCCTCACGAATGTCATCGCGATCCTCCGGATGTGCCCGTGGCTGCGGGTGCGTACGTCTTCCCCCGGGCGGTCGACCGACGGTCGGCCGGGCCCTTGACGGCCGAATGTACGCTTACGCGTTCGGGCCGGCATCGCGATTTGGGTGCCCCGCCGACGTGCGCGGCCTCCGCCCCGGGCGCTATCGTGTCCACGGACCGAAACATCCGGAGACTTCCGCGTGAGTTCGCGATCGCTCGTCATGCCATGGGTGATGCTTCTCCTCGCGGCGTGTGCCGTCACGCCATCCGGTCCCCGTCGCGGCGCCCCCGCGCCCGCGCCGGCGGCGCTGCCGCTGATGCCCGACCCGGGACCGGCCTCCGCTCGTCCGCTGGCACCGGAGTTCGAGGTGCTGGCCGCCGAAGCGGGACGCCACGGCGGTTTCCTGCGGGTGCTGATCGACCTGCGCCGGCAGGTCGACTTCGGTGCGGTGATCGCGCGGCAGGCCCGGAACCGCGTGCCGCGCTCGCAGGCTCGTGCGGAGACGCTGGCGCTGCTCGAGAGCTTCTCGGCGCGGGAGACGGCGCGCGTGCAGGATGCGCTCGACGCCCTGATCGACGAGGGACTGGTCGAGTACTACCGCCCGCTGCGCTTCATGGCGCGGGTGTTCGTCTCGGCGAGACCCGCGGCCCTCGAGCGGTTGCGAGCGCTGCCCGACGTCGCGGCGGTGATCCCGGAGTTCGACTCGGTGCGCGAGGCGCGCCGCCGCGCCGGCTCGGCGGGCCCGATGCTGGCTCCCCCCGTTCCCCCGGGCGACAGCTGGGGCATCGAGCTGCTCGGACTGCGCGCCCTGTGGGATGACGGGATCGACGGGCGCGGCGTGATCGTCGGCAGCCTCGACAGCGGCGTGATCGGTGCACACGACGCCTTCCGCGGCGCGGAGTCGCCGCGTGCGTCGTGGTATGACCCCGAACGCGGCAGCACGCGCCCGACCGACTCGGCCCCCCACGGTTCCCACGTGCTCGCCTGTGCCCTCGGGCGCACGGTGGACGGGCGGGCCCTCGGAGCCGCACCGGGCGCGCGCTGGGCCGCGGCGCTGGCGAACCCGTTCAACAGCTACAACAACGTGACGATGTCGCTCGCCACCGACTGGATGATCTTCGACGCGCGTCCCGACGTGGTGCTCGGTGCGTGGGGCCACGGCAAGGCCTCCTGCGACGACCGCGACCGCCCGCTGATCGAGGCGATGCGGGCGACCGGAATCGTCCCCGTGTTCGCGGCGGGCAACGACGGACCGGATCCGGCGAGCGTGCAGGCACCGGCCGGCCTGCCGGGCTGGGCCCCGCCCGGGGGCGGACCGCTCGTCGTCGCGGCGGTCGACCGGGACCGCCGGGTGATCGACGCCTCGTCCCGGGGGCCGTCCCCCTGCGGTGCGGCGCGACCGCTGCCCGACGTCGCCGCGCCCGGCTGGGAGCTGCCCGTCCCGACCGGCGGCGGACCGCGCGCACTGTCGCTCGCGTCGGGAACGTCGATGGCCGTCGGCTGGGTCGGGGGAGTCGTCGCGCTGATGTTCCAGGTTGCGCCCGAGCTGCCGGTGACCGAGGCGGAGCGGATCGTGCGCGAAACGGCGCGGGACCTGCCCCCCCCAGGCGTCGATCCCGCCAGCGGCTACGGTCTCGTCGATCCGGCGCGTGCCGTCGAGGCCGCCCGCGCGTGGCGCGCGCGCTGACGCAGGGCGCGGCCGGCACGATCCGCCGAACAGGCCGGAAGAAGAAAGGGGGTGGCCCGCAGGCCACCCCCGGTCGGTGCTGGTGCGAGCCGGCTCGCGATCAGAGGCGGCCGGCGTTGTTGCCGAGGCCTTCCGGACGGAAGGTGACCGGCAGCTCGGTGCTGACGCCCTCGTAGGTGAACGA
>RFIB01000149.1 GCA_003695625.1 Acidobacteriota bacterium
AGAGGGCCGTCGGGCACGCTCTCGAACCCGAAGACCCAGTTCGAGCCGCTGATCGCGGGCTCGAGCGCGCGACCGGACCAGCCCGGCGCCCACACGCGGTCCGGTCCGAACACGACCTGCGGATCGCCGCCCTCCGGAGCGATCGTCAGCACGACCGAGTCCTGATCGACCCCGTTGCCCGGATAGTGCCCGAGTAGCGGCACCATCAGCTCGAAGTAGATCGACGTCCAGCGCGTGATGTCCATGTCGTCGTCGCACGGACGCGGGCGTGTCGAGATCTCGAGCGTGCAGTCGTGCAGCACGACGGGGCCGACGGCCCCGGCGGGAAGCGTGGCGCCGGCGAGAAGCGTCGACAGCAGTACGCCGCGGATCGTCGCGCGAACCATGGCGGGAAGCTACGCCGGTGCCCAGCGCGCCGCATGCGGGGACCGGAGTCGCAACTGGGAGCGGGGGCAATGCAGCGCGGATCGGATTCCCTGTCCGCAGGGGCGGCCCGACTGTCTGTATCAAGGGTGCGGGCACGAGTACGGCGCTGCGCATCGGAGTCCCGCCCGGAAGGGGCGCGAGACGGCGACCGCGGCGCCGACTGGCGGCTCTTCCCGGGCAGGAGTTCGGGAGGAGAGTCATGTCCGGAAGCCCGATCCCGCGAATCCGTTCTCGCACCTCGAGATTCCTGCGAGCCTTCCCGCGACCGGCGGTGCTCGCCGTGGCGCTGGTCCTCGGCGCGGCACCCGGCGTCCTCGCCCAGGAGAACCCGCAGCACGCATCGTGCCGGGCGCTGGCGCGCGTCGACCAGCAGGCCGGATGCGCGGTGTACACCCTCTCCCTGCCGATCCTCGGGCCGGACCGCCCGCTCCGCACCGCGGAGGAGATCGCCGCCGAGATCCCGGGCACGACCCGGCTGACGAAGCGGTTCCCGCGCGCGGGCAACGCGTTCTGCGCGTCCTATACCTGGGACGCGGTCCTCGGCGTCTGCGAGTCGTCCTCGCTGGACTGCCCGATCCCCGAACCGCCTGCCGACGGGGGCAACTGCCCGAGCGCGTGCTTCTGCGTCGGCGCCGGCGAGGGGCTCGAACTCGAGCGCACGGACAACCGGCCGTTCCTGCTCTTCGGCGAGGACGCGCCGGTCACCTTCGACCTGGCGACGGGAGGACACCGCTACCTGCTGGCTCTTCCGCGCAGCGTGGACGGAATGCGCGCGAAGGACCTGTTTCATGCGTTCGAGAGTATCGACGGGCCCCCGTGCGTCGATAGAGTCAGCAAGCTGACCTGCAACGGGACGCTGGTGCACTGGTTCATCGGAGCGCTTCCCGGCGACAACTTCAGCATCCGACCCGGCGAGGCGTACATCGTGACGACCCGGTCCGACGCGGACGTTCCGTGCCGCGCCGTGATCGGTCCCGGCACGTCGCCGGCGGCGATGCCGCGCGCCGACTCCACGGCCGCGTACGTGGTCCGCGGCAGCGCGTCGCAGGACGCCTGGTCGTGGGGCGCCGATGCGATCTGGGAACGGCCCTACCTGCCGCCGATCGACTTCGAGGCCCAGGACCTTCTCGCCCCGGTGCCGTTTCCGGGAGCCGCTCCACCGGATCTCGTGCAGGCGTTCGTCGACGACATCAACCGGCAGGGCAGCTTCGACGTCCGCGCGCAGCCCGACCGCGCCGCTCCCGACGGCGACCGCTTCTGCCTCGTGGGAAGCGCTCCGTTCGATCCCGTCCTCTGGGTCAACGAGGCGGGCCTTCCGGCCGACGAGGGCTGCGATGCCAACGACGCGCCCCCGTGCCCGTTTGCGGCAAGCGCCGAGGTCGCGCTCGACGAGTTCCCGATGCCGTGGCTGCGCATGGATGCGGCGTTTGTGCGGTGGACCGGCACGGCCAACGTGTACGATGTCACGCGGGGCGACCTGACCGAGCTGATCGCCTCCGGCGGGGACTTCTCCGCCGCGGCCTTCGACTGCCTGGCCGACGACATCCACGAGCTGGAGGTCTCCCACGACGCGATCCGGCCGGATCCGGGAGGCGGTGCCTGGTTCCTCGTGCGTGCGATCAACGCGCACGGCGTCGGAAGCTGGGACGTGCCGTTTCGCGGACAGGTGGAGTCGCGCGATCCCGGCATCGCCACGTCACCGGGAGCGTGCCCGTAGCCCGGATCTCGCGGGAGATCCTGGTCCGCGCCGGCCGACGCGGGACGGCTTCCGTCCCGTGTCGGCCGCATCACGCCCCGCGCGCGATCAGCGCGTTACGCGGTGTCAGGTAAACGGGTTATACCAGACGCACATCGCGGCGTGGTCGATATCTCCCGCCTGGTTCCAGATTATCCAGTTCGAATCGACCAGGATGTTCTGCGACGGCAAGCACTTGCGTGGAACGAAACGCAGGCCGAAGCCCGTGTTGAGCAGAGAGTTGTTCAGGCGGACCATTCCGTGATCGGCCTTGAGGTCGAGGCCGTCGCCGCCGTTGTTTCCCATCTGGTTCTCGACGATCATGAACTCCTCGATGTCCAGTCCGAAGATGCCGTCGTCGCCGCTCCTGAGCACTTCGTTCTTCCTCAGCGTGCTCCCCACGGTGTTGAACAGCGCGATCCCGTAGACTGCGCTGCGCAGCACCGAGTTGCCCGCCAGCATGACACCGGAGCCGCCCTGCACGTCGATCCCGTTGCCGCCCGCGGCGCGCACCACGCAGTCTTCGACGCGTGCGCCGTGGAGGAAACGCAGGCTGATGCCGTGGCTTCCCGTGTCGCTCACCTCGATCCGATCGATCACGACGTGCGCCGGCACGGCCAGATCCGGTCCGGCCTCGACCCACACGCCGACGTCGGCTGCATCCCGCACGTAGAGGTCGTGTACGCGGACTTCGAACGAGCTGCCGTCTCCGCGGGTCAGCGAGAGTCCGCGCCGTCCGCCCACGATCCGGCCGCCGAAGATCTCGATTCCGGTCACGCTGGCGGCGGTGCGGATCCCGTCGCCGATCGTGTCGGTGCGCCGGAGCGTGTGTCCCGCGAGATCGATCGTCACGTCGTCGGCAGCGATCTCGATCAGCGCTGTGCCGCCCGCCCCGGCAAGATCGCGGGACAGGTAATACGAGCCTGGCGCGCTGATCGTCGTGGGGACCTGGTGGATCGGGACCCTTCCTCCCGAGGCCATGGCGGGCACCAGGCCGATCGAGAGCAGGCCGAGCAGGGCGCTCAGCCGCGGCACCGGGTGCGGAAGGATCGAGAGGATGCGTGGGCGTCGCCTGCGTTCCGTGTTCATCGTGCTCCTCCACCCGGTGGATCCCCCGGGCAATCCGTGGCAGAGGGCAGGTCGATGCCGGCGCGCGAGCGTTACGGCCGCGCCTTACGCGGGCCCGTCGCCCGCGTAGATCACGCGGTAGAACGCCCGGTCGCCGGGGGACGGGTCGACGTACTGCCCGACGGGCGACACGCCGAGAAGCTGCGCGTCGGTAAAGTCCGGCAGCGTCGCGCGGTGAACCTCGCACGGTCCCGGGAAGTAGTGCTCCCACTCGAGCAGCACGCCGCCGTCCGGCAGCCGCGAGCAGCGCAGGTCGGCCCCGCTCGGCCAGAGATCGAGCCAGCGGTAGTCGATCCGCTGGTAGGTCATCCGCGCCGGATCGAACCGCTGGCCGACGGGCAGCGTGACCGACTCGTGGACACCCTGGCCCTTGGCCTCGGCGTACTCGAGGTAGCGCCGGGCCCAGGAGCGGATCGACCCGCAGCCTCCGCCGATCGGCTCGGCCTGGAGCACGTCGATCATCACCGAGTCGGCGGCGACAGGGTCGTCCGAGACGATCAGGCAGTTGGGCCACTCGTTGCCCCAGGTCTGCCACGGGACCGGTTCCTGGCCGAAGTTGGTGCAGGGATGACCGAACAGCATGTCGCCCACGACGAGCGCCGTGCGCTCGGCGATCGAGCGGACCGCGGGATCGCCGGGCACGACGGGCGATCCGGCGATGTCGGCCAGCACCGAGGCTTCCGGCACGTCGTTGTACAGCCACGGGTGCAGGGCGTTAGCGTTGCCGATGCTGCCGAGGTGGTTCTTGTAGCCGAGGGAGACGTTGGCCTGGCTGTGGCGCTTGACGATCGGGATGTTGACCAGGTAGTCGGCCTGGCGCGCCAGCGCGTGGATCACCGTGTCGGGCGGGCGGTCGACGTAGGCGGGGTCCCACGTGACGTGCGTGTACGGATCCCACGCGTCGAGGGCGCCGCCCCCGCCGCTGGCGTCGAACTGCACGTCCGGGTACCACGCGCGGACCTTCTCGCGGAACCACGACGCGAGGTGTCGCGGGAAGCTGCCGGTCGTCAGGTCGTAGATGTGGCAGTTCGCCGAGAGCCCGCCGGCCCGCACGAACCCGCGGATCACCGCGATCGCCGGCTCGGGAATCGCGTCGATCACGTTGCCCGCGCCGTCGACGGGGTCGGTCGCGTTGTTGCAGTTGACCTTGATTGCCAGCACGCGCGTCTCGGGCGCCTCGAGCGGAAAGACCGCGCGCCACGCCTCGTCGAGCGGCAGCCCCTTGAGCAGGCGCACCGCCTCGTCGAGCATCACGAACACCGCCTGCTGGTCGACGTGATCGCGGTACCTGTCGCCGGCCCTCGGCCAGCGCGCCGCCATGCCGTCGTGCACGTGGACCACGCGCGGCCGCGTCGCGTCCGGCGCGGGAAGCGCCCACGCGCGGCGCGGCAGCAGCAGCGGCCCCGCACCGGCCCACGCCGCGGTCCGCAGGAAGTCCCGCCGGTCGAACTCGCGCCGCCCCATCGCCGATCCTCCAGCGCGGGGCTTTACGCCGGAGGGTCCGTCGGGGCAAGCGCGGCCGTCGACACGAAACCGGGAACAGGCCTCGAGTCAGCTCCCGCGCCGGGCTGTGCGAACCGGATGGCGACCGGACCTTGCCTGCCTGTCGTCGTTGCGGAACTCACGCTCGTCAATCCGAACGAATGCGGCACGGCCACGACCTTCTCCGCGGTGGCAACGACCATCGTGAGGAGGTCGCCAGTTTCCCCAGCCTCGACAATGCCAGGGATGTCACGGACATCCCGCCGGATTCACGTTGGCGCGCTCGCTCCCCGTCGACGTCGTTCCCCAGCTTCCGGCGAGTGCGCAGGTGTCGTTGCGCGCGCGGACGAGCCAGGTCCACGCGGTCCCCGCGGGCG
>RFIB01000150.1 GCA_003695625.1 Acidobacteriota bacterium
AAGTGCGTCTTGTAGCTCTTCGTGACCCCGGCAAGGCGCAGCGGGATCGCGAGGCCCTCGCGTGCCGTCATCAAGGGCGAGAGATAGGGGCCCGGAGCGGATATGTCAAGGACAGAGCGGGACGGTCCGAACAGAAACGGACTCCTCCACGGAGCGGGACCGGACCGCACGAGCCAGGGCCGATTGCCGTGCCGCCGGAAGCGGCGTAAGCCACCGGTGGGCTGATCGGCGCGGGGAGGAGGTTTCCGGTGATTCGAAGCGTCTCGGGCAGGAATCTCGCTCGGGGTCTCGCGCTGCTCGGCGTGCTCGTTGCGGCAGCCCCGGTCCGGGCCCAGCTCCGCGACGACGTGCTGATCGTCGTCAACGACAATTCGGTGGACTCGCTCCAGGTCGGCCAGTACTACGCCGACCGGCGCGGGATCGATCCGGCCAACATCTGCCACGTCAGTGTGCCGGACAACTTCTTTCTCGAGTGGGACGAGTTCCGCAGCCTGCGCGACCAGATCATCGCGTTCCTGCAGGAAAACACCTTCCCGCCCGGCGTCACGCCGGTCACCTGCACCGACGGCGACCCGCCGTGGTACTGCCAGGCCTCGATGGACCAGGTGCGGCAGAACACCAGGATCCGCTACATCGTGATGACGCGGGGCGTGCCGACGCGCACCCTGGTGACAGGCTCGCTGCTGCCGTATGCCAGCTCGACGTCGGTGGACAACTACCTCAAGTACTGGCTCGTGCGGTACTTCCCGCAGGACACGATCCTCAACTTTCCGGAGCGCCGGCGCGCCTTCGCGGACGGCCGCGGAATGCGCACCGTGGATACCGCCGCCGACGGCGAACTGATCGTCGGCCGCATCGACGGGCTGACGCTCGAATCCGCGCAGGCGCTGGTCGACCGCGCGATCGATGCCGAGCAGAAGGGGATCTACGGCAAGCTGTACGGCTCGAAGTACGGATCGACCGGCGGCGTGGCCCGCTGGTACGACTACCAGTCGTTCCGCTACGTCTACGGGGACGTCAACACGAGCTGGCGCTACCAGCTCGGGCTGGTGGGCGAAGATCGCAGCGAATGCATCGACTTCCTCGATCAGCCGGCCTCGTCGGCATCCGGCAAGGCGCCGGCCCACTGCCGCGCCCGGCTGACGTCGGGCAACGATCCGCCTCCGGGCCGGGCCAGCTCCCGCGAGCCGGATCCGTTCGACGGACTGTTCTATCTCGGCTCCCTCGACGGTCAGGCGACGACCGGCAGCTTCGCCGACTTTCAGAACTGGCGCCGCGACGAGACCTGCACGGTGACGCTGTGCCGCAATGCCGCCGACCCGGCGGCCTGCCGTGCGGCGTCCACCGACGTGTTCCGCGAGATCGCCACGGACTGCATGGGGGTCGCCGACGGGTTCTGGGGCTACAACTTCCAGTCGTTCCCGGTCTCGTACTTCACGGTCTGGCCCACGGCCTGGTACGAGAACGGCGGGACGAGCTTCACCGGTCTCGGAGGCGGCTCGACCCACCTGCTGGGCTTCCCCGACGTCCGCGACGATCTGGGGCGCACCGACAGTCACAGCCTGTGGTACCGCAAGGCCGACGAGATCGCCGATCCGCGCTGCTACCTTCCGGGAGACGACTTCAGCGGCCCTCCGACCGAGAGCTGCCGTGACCGGCGCCGCCCTCGCATCAACCAGCGAGTGACGTTCACGCCACGAACGGTGGATACGGCGAACCCGCAGGTCTACCGCTTCGGAATCTGGTACCGGACCGAGAGCATCTCGCCGACATGCAGCCTGCGCGCCCGCCTCTGGGTCAGGGAGGTGGACGGCGGCTCGACCGCGATCGACTACGGGTACAAGACGATCGCGACGCTACCGGCCACGGTCGACTGGACGTACGGCGAGGTGAGCTACCAGCTCGATCCGGCGCTGCACACGAGGGCCGACCTGCAGTACGACGGGCTGCGGATCCTGCTCGACACTTCCTGCGCGTTCAGCGGGGCGCTGGGGCTCGACGACGCCTCGCTCAAGGAGGACGGCGACCCGGCCGAGCTGTTCGTCAACACGTCGTTCGACGCCGGCCACGAACAGGTCAGCGGCGGGGACCACGCGGCGAACTTCCTTTCGCGCCTCAACGGGGTCGGCTTCTTCGGCAGCCTGAGCCACCACGAGTCCGGCGGCCACTCGTTCGACCAGCATCCCCAGGAGACGCTGCTGTACTTCCTGCGCGGCCTGCCCTACGGCGACGCGGCTTGGTGGGCCGAGAATCACAACAGCGGGATCGTCTACGGCGACCCGCTCTACTCGCCGGTGGCGGTCCACCTGGCCTACCTCAACGACGCCGACCGCGTGCTCGATCCGCTGGCTCCACTCCGCGGCGATACCGTCAACGGGCATGATCCCGCCCTGGTCGACACGACCTACACGGTCGACTACTGCCCGGGGACGGACTTCTACCAGTGCGATCGCGACGCGAGCTGGATGACCACCGGCGTCTCCGGCACAGGCGGCCAGCGCGACCAGCTGCTCGGCCTCTGGGACACGACGGGACTGAGCTTCGGAGACTACACCTTGCGGCTGGCCGTCACGTCGACCCGCCTGGCCGACGGCAGGACGCAGTCGTTCTACGACTACTACCCGGTCACCGTCGGCTTCGCGGTGCCCGAAGTGACGGGGCTGATCGTCGAGGGCAAGAGCCCGACGCGCATCGCCTGGGACACGCTGGGCTCCGTGCTCTACGACGTGGCCGGCGGAAACCTCTCCGATCTGCTGGCCACGGGAGGATTCTCGGCGGCGACCTGCCTGATCGACGACACGTTCCAGACGGAGTATTTCGACCTGCGGCCTGCCCCCCCTCCCGGCGACGCATACTGGTACCTGGTGCGCGGGAACACCGGCTCGTGGGGCAATGCCGAGGGCCCGATCGACGACCCGCGGAACGCGCTGGATCTCGGCGGGCCATGCTCGTGACCGGGGCCGGTGACCGTTCCGTGAGTCTTCCGTGACCGCGGCGTGAGTCTTGACGCGGAGAATCGGGCGGTGCGCGAGCGGCGGACGGAGCGGTGAGTCACCGGGTGCTGGTGGTCGAGGATGACCCTGACCTGCGGCGCCTGGTGGCGCTGCACGCCGAGGACCTCGGCTGCGACGTCGCGCCGGCCGAACCGCGGACCGGCACTCCCGACACCCACAAGCTGCGCTACACGTAGGCGGTGACGATGATCCGCATCCGGCCGATGCCCTGAGCCGGCGACCGATGCACCCCGCACCGGCCCGTCCGTCGCGGGCGGGCCGGTGCGCACCGCGCCCCGGGAAGCGGCCGGCAGCTCAGGCTGCCGTCTTCCGCGCGGCGATCACCTTGGGCAGGTTCCGGCCCAG
>RFIB01000022.1 GCA_003695625.1 Acidobacteriota bacterium
CACATCTTCGAGCGGATCTGAGTCCGAGGGAGACGCGGTGATGATCGGTTCGCCACGCTACTGGAGAGAAATTCCGCAGCGGTACCGCTACGAGGCGGCGCGCTGCCGCAGCTGCGGCAAGATCCACTTCCCGCCCCGCGACGTGTGCTCCGCCTGCCGCGGTCGCGAGTTCGAGACCACGACGCTCGCGCAGCAGGGAACGATCGAGACCTTCACCGTGATCCACGTCGCGCCGTCCGGATTCGAGGACGAGGTCCCCTACGCGGTGGCGGTCGTCCGGCTTGACGACGGCGTCAAGATCACCGCCCAGGTCGTCGACTGCGATCCGGAGCAGCTCGAGATCGGCCAGCCGGTCCGGCTCGAGTTCCGCAAGGTGACCGAGGACGGCAAGTCGGGAATCATCTGCTACGGATACAAGTTCGTGCCGATCGCGTCCTAGGCCGGGCGTCGGTCAGCGCTCACCGCGGCGCAACGCGAGTACGAGAGCGAGCAGGAACAGCACGGACCACGCCGGCCAGGGCCCGCCGGTCGTCAGCACGATCGCCCCCGAGACGAGACACGCCGCGGCGATCACGCTGCCGCGCAGACCCGCGAGCGGATTCTCCGGCGGTCGCCGCGTCGTCTTCTCGAGCACGCGCAGGCCCTCGGTCACCAGCAGCGGCGCCTTGACCATCGCGTCGAAGATCTCGGGCGCCACGCGCACGCCCTCCCGCACCAGGCGCAGCGGGTTGAACTGCGTGAGAAACAGGCGCCGGATGTGGGGCGTCGAGACCTCGACCACGTCGAAGCCGGGCAGCAGCAGGTGCCCCACACCTTCGTAGGTCACCAGCGCCTTGACCATCAGCACCATCTCGACGGGAAAGTACACACGGAACTGGGCGCCGGCGGCGAGCGACTCGAGGATCATCCGGCCGATCGAGTACTCGCGGAAGCTGGCGTGCAGGCGCCAGCGACGGGAGATCTCCTCGACCTCGCGCCGGAACCCGTGTGGATCGGAGCCGGCCCCGATCTCGGCCGCGTTGGCCAGGAACCGGGCCGCGTTCTCCGCGTCGCCGGAGACCAGACTGAAGTAGTAGTAGAGCAGCAGCCGGCGCAGCTCCTCGTCGATGCGCCCGACCATGCCGAGATCGATGAATCCGACGCGGAGCCGACCGGTCTCCGGATCGCGAAGCACGAGCAGGTTGCCCGGGTGCAGGTCGGCGTGAAAGAAGCCGTCCTGGTACAGCATCCGCAGGATCGCCGCGGCTCCGAGGTCGATCAGCCGGCGCCGCTCGGCGAGCGACAGGCTCTCGGCGGCCGGCGCATCAGGCCGGAACCCGTCGAGAAACTCCATGCACAGCACGCGCTCGCCGCTGTAGGCGCGGAAGATCCGGGGAAACACGATGTCCGGCTCATCGCGGAAGTTCGCCGAGAACGTCTCCGCGTTGTCCGCCTCCCGGCGCAGGTCCACCTCGCGCAGGGTGTAGTCGCAGAACTCGTCGATGATCCGGCGCGGCTGGTAGCGCGGGAGGAACGCCTGCAGCAGCCGACCCGACAGCCGCAGCAGCACGGCATCCCGCTCGAGGATCTCGCGGATCCCCGGCTTGACGACCTTGACGATCACCCGGTCGCCCTCGCGGGTGACCGCGCGGTGGGCCTGCGCGATCGACGCCGAGCCGATCGGCTCCGGCTCGATCTCGGCGAACATCTCGTCGACCGTCCGGCCCAGATCGTCCGCGATCACCTGCCGGATCACCGGAAACGGCACGGCCGGAAGCCTGTCGAGAAGATTCGCCAGCTCGCCGGTGATCGAGCGCGGCAGGATGTCCTCGCGCAGGCTCATGATCTGGCCGAGCTTGACGTAGGTCGGTCCCATCACCTCGAGTCGGCGGCGCAGCTGGACCGGGAACGGCTCGTTGCGGAACTCCCGGTCGACGAACGGCCTGACGAGGAACGCGAACACCGCCACGGCGCGGTATGTCCAGCCGCGATTGCGCCCCTCCTCCCGCCGGTGCCTGACCCAGGCGATCGCTCCGCCCAGCGCGAGACCGACCAGGTGCCGCTGCGTGACGAGGAAGCGGCGCACGATCCCCTGGCGCCGCGCGGCGCGAAGGGCGGCCTCGACGCCGGCATCGCGGACGTCGGCCGGACTCCTGGCGTCCGGAGATCTCGCCATCACCCCTTCCGTCGGCGGGCGCGCGGGCCGGCCCCGCAGCCGGGACCCGCTCCGCGCGCTCCGGAACGTCGGATGATATCAGCGGTTACGACCGTACTCCTCGTGGCTGGACACCCAGTCGAGCGAGGAGATCGCGGCCCCGAGCGACAGCTCACCCGCCAGCGCGACGCCGGCGACGATCTCGGCCAGCTTGCGCACCTTGCCCTTGCCCCAGCACCCGAGCACCTCGAGACACTCGCGCTGGGTCGGCAGGCCGGTCCCCCCCCCGTAGGTGGCCACGATCAGCGACGGGATCGTCAGCGACATGTAGAAGTCGCCCTCCGCGGTCAGCTCGCTGTAGAAGATCCCCGCCGAACTCTCCGAGACATTGGCCACGTCCTGGCCGGTGGCGATGAACATCGCCGTGATGGCGTTGGGCGAGTGGGCGCCGTTGTTGTTCGCGCCGGAGAGGATCGAGCCGACGTTGGCAACCTGGTTGTGGTAGACCAGCGCTTCCGGCTCGACGCGCATGTGCTGGACGAGCAGTTCGCGCTTGATCGTCGCCTCGGCGGTGACCCGCTTGCCCCGCGTCCGCATCACGTTGACCTGGGACGCCTTCTTGTCCGTCGCCAGGTTCGATTCGAGGAAGAACCGGCGCACCGACTTGTTGTTGTCGAGGATCCAGCTGCATGCAGCGAACGTCGCCCGGCCGACCATGTTCTGGCCGGCCGCGTCCCCCGTGGAGAAGTTGAACCGCAGGTAGGCGAACTTGCTGGCCAGGAACGTGTCGATGAACAGCAGTTTGCCGACGCTGGTCGTCGCCTCGGCAGCCTCGCGGATCGGCTCGATGTTCTCGTTGACCCAGTCACGGAACGCGCGCGCCTCGCGGGCCGAGTCGAACACGAACACCGGAGCCCGCTGCATGCAGTCGTCCTGCACCGTGCAGCGCACGCCGCCGCTGAGATTGACCACCTTGATGCCGCGGTTGTAGGAGGCGACGAGCGTGCCCTCGGTCGTCGCCAGCGGGATCAGGAATTCGCCCTGCGCGTGCTCGCCGTTCACGAGCAGCGGCCCGGCGAATCCGATCGGGATCTGCGCCACGCCGGTGAACGCCTCGATGTTGCCCCGCGTCAGCTCGGGATCGAACGAGTACTTGTCGAGGTGCCGGAACTTGACACCGGAGAACTTCTCGACGAACGCCCGGCGCTCGCGGATCACTTCCTCCGCGTAGTCGTTGTCCTTCGAGTACGGAATCCGCGTGCGCTGCTCGCGCTCCTCGACCAGCCCGTCCTTGACGCTGAACCGCAGCCGGCCGAACGGTTCCGCATCGACGTCGAAGGCCAGTTCGTGCTGTCCCTGCTCGAGCCGGGTCCCGGCGACGTGGAGCTGCAGCCGCTCGCGCAGCGGAAACGGCAGCGGGCCGTCCTGCTCGAGCTCCGCGGGCGACATGCGACGTCCGTCGGACAGCTCGATCGCGACGCGGTCGAGGGGGATCTCCTCACCGTCGATGCGCAGAGCGCGGATGCGGCGCAGGCGGGCGTCCGAGAGCCGGTTCTTCAGCGCGAACGTCACGCCGTTGCCGGTGTTCTCCAGGCTGCCGAACGTGTAGAGCTGGCGGAGGATCAGCGAGGGGATCTTCATGAACATCGTGTGCCCGTCCTGGCGCCCCGCGGGCGGGAGCACCGCAGGCGGGCTTTATACGCCCCGGCCGGCCGGTAATCAAAGACTGGCCCCCCGCGGCCGCTCCGCTGACCCGGGTCAGCGCCGGCCGTTCCGCTGCGGCTGGGCAGCGCGCCCGGCGCGGGCGATGATGTTCGCTGGATCAGGACGCCGGGCGCCGCGCCGGACCGCGGACCCGGCAAAGGAGTCGCCACGGTGAGCGAGAGCGCTGTCGAGACCCGCCTGCTCGATGCCGCCGCGCAGGAACTCGCGGCCCGGCGCGAGGCGTGGCGCCGGGTCGATGTCGACGAACGGATCGCCCTGATCGACGAGCTGTCGCGCGGCTTCGCGCGCATCGCGGCACGATGGGCCGAGTCCGTGCTCGAGCTCGAGGGTCTCGATCCCGAGCGCCCGGAGGCCGGCGAGGAGTGGCTCGTCGGCCCCTATCTCGTGCTGCGCTATCTGCACTGCCTGCGACGGGCGCTCGTCGGCGTGCGCGACACCGGCCGGCCGAGGATTCCGGGGCCGATCACGACCCGGCCGGACGGGCAGGTCGTCGCCCGCGTGTTCCCGGAGACCATCTGGGACCGGCTGTTCTACCCGGGCGTCGCCGCCGAGGTGTGGATGCACCCTCACGTCACTCTCGACGACCTGCCGCGCACCCAGGCGCGCTGCTATCACGACCTCGAGTCTCCGGGGCGGACCTGTCTCGTGCTCGGCGGCGGGAACGTCTCGTCGATCGGCCCGCTCGACGCGCTGACCAAGCTGTTCCTCGACGACCGCGTCGTGCTGTTCAAGCTGCACCCGGTCAACAGTTTTCTCGCGCCGCTGTTCGAGGAGGCGATGGCGCCGCTGATCGACCGCGGCTTCCTGCGCATCGTCGTCGGCGGTGTGGCCGAGGGTGCGCATCTGTGCCGGCATCCGCTCGTCGACGAGATCCACGTCACCGGCGCGGAGGAGACGTACCTCGCGATCGTGTTCGGCACCGGGGAGGACGGTGCGCGGCGGCGCGCCGAAGGGCGGCCGCTGATCGAGAAGCCGGTCACCGGCGAACTCGGGAACGTCTCGCCGGTGCTCGTCGTCCCCGGGGCCTGGTCACGCCGCGACCTCGCCTACCAGGCGACGAACATCGTGTCGATGCTGGTCAACAACGCCGGGTTCAACTGCAACGCGGCCCGCGTCATCGTGCAGCATGCGGGCTGGAGCGGACGGTCGGCGCTGCTCGACGCGATCCGGCATCGTCTCGCCGCGACGCCGACGCGCCGCGCGTACTACCCCGGCGCGTTCGAGCGCCACAGGACGTTCGTCGAGGCGCATCCGGAGGCCGAGCGGTTCGGCGACCCCGCGTCCGACGAGCTGCCGTGGACGCTGATCCCCGGCGTGCCGTCCGACGCACGCGACGAGATCTGCTTCGAGGTCGAGGCGTTCTGCGGCCTCGTTGCCGAGACGACCCTCGAGGCGCCGGACGTGGAGAGCTATCTGCAGCGCGCGGTCGCGTTCTGCAACGACACGCTCTACGGATCGCTCAACGTGACGCTGGTGGTCGACCGCGAGACCGCACGACACCCGCGGCTCGGACGGGCGGTCGAACGCGCGGTCGCCGACCTGCGCTACGGGACGGTGTGCGTCAACCACTGGGCCGCGCTCGGCTTCGCGCTCGGCATCACGCCGTGGGGCGCCTATCCCGGCAACGAGCCGCACGCGCCGGGCTCGGGAATCGGCGTCGTCCACAACGCGCTGATGTTCGAGGAGGTCGAGAAGGCGGTGATCAGGACGCGCTTCCGGGCGTTCCCCTACCCGCCGTGGTTCGTCGACCATCGCAGTGCCCACCGGCTGTGCGCCGAACTGACCGAGTTCGAGGCCCGTCCGTCGTGGGCGCGACTTCCGCGGGTGACCTGGCACGCGCTGCGGGCCTAGTCCTGTCGTTCCGCGACGAGTCGCGGCAGCGCGCGCAGGTCGGGCAGCGCGGCCCACAGCGGACCGAGCCGCCCGCGCCGATCGACGAGCCGGACCGCGCAGCCGGCGGCACGCGCACCGGACCAGTCGGTCTCCGGCAGGTCGCCGACGTGCAGTGCCCGGCGCGGCGCCACGCCGAGTCGGGCGAGCGCACAGTCGAACAGGCGCGGATCCGGCTTCTCGACGCCGGCGCGATGCGATCCGCAGATCACCGCGAAGTGCCGGGCGAGCCCGAGGCGGTCGAGCAGCGGCTCGAGACGCGAGTCCCAGTTGGACACGACGCCCAGCGCGACGCCGCACGCCTCGAGCCGCGCGAGCACCTCCGGGACCTCGTCGTAGATCCGCCACGCCCCGGGGGTCAGGAAATGCTCGTAGAGGCGTTCGGTCGCACGCCGTACCAGACCGTCGGCCGGCGGGCGCCCGACGATCTCCTCGACGACCGCGGCGACGAGCGCCTGCCAGAACGCGAGTTCCCCGCCGGCGAGCCGGTAGCGATCGGCGCCCGGAGGATGCGCCAGCGCCAGCCGCCGCCACTGGCGGCGCATCACCGCGTCCCACCTGGCGTCGGGGGCGTCGATCCCCAGCTCGCGGAAGTGCCGCGCATACGACGCGCCGAACGTCCCTGCCGGGCCGATCAGCGTCTCGCCGACATCGAACAGGACGGCGTCGAATCGCGGCGCTCGCGCCACGGCGTTCCCCCTTCGCCCGGGTCGGGCATAATCCGGACACGGACAGTCTGCGGAGGATCGCACGTGATGGCGAGGACGAGGCTCACCCGCGCGGAGGCGCAGGCGCTGCTGTTCGAGTGGACCGAGACCGAGGCGCTGCGCCGCCACGCCCGCGCGGTCGAGATCGTGATGCGGGCCGCGGCGGACCGCTACGGGTCGGGAGAGGCCGACCGTGAGGTCTACGGCATCGCGGGACTGCTTCACGACGCCGACTACGAGAAGTGGCCCGAAGAGCACCCGCAGCGGATCGTCGGGTGGCTGCGCGAGCGCGGCGAGGACGAGCTGGCCCACGCGATCAGCGCCCATTACAGCAAGTGGGGTGTCGAGCCGCGCTCCACCCTGGACCGGTGCCTGCTCGCGTGCGACGAGCTGACCGGGTTCATCGGCGCGTGCTGCCTGGTCCGGCCGGACGGGATCGCGACGCTCGGCGCGCGCTCGGTGCGGAAGAAGCTCAAGGACAAGGCGTTCGCGGCGAAGGTCGATCGCGGGGAGATCCGCCTCGGCGCCGAGCTGCTCGGCGTCGACCTGTCCGAGCACATCGAGTTCGTGATCTCCGCCCTGAGACCTCACGCCGCGGAACTCGGGCTCGAAGGCCCTCCACGATGACGGATCCGTGAGCAGGACGCGCGCCTGGGCCGACACCGCGCGGCTGGTCGAGCACCTGCGCCGCGGGCTCGCCGGCCCGCTGCCGGGAGCGGACGCGCAGGCGCTGATGGCGCCCCGTCCGCGTCCGGGCTGGCGCCCGGGCCCGCCGCCGGGCGCGGCGCGGCCCGCCGGGGCCGTCCTGCTGCTCTACGGCTCGCCGCACGGCCCGCGCCTGGTGCTCACGCGCCGGGCGGCTCACCTGCCGACCCACCAGGGACAGATCAGTCTGCCGGGCGGCGCCTGCGAGCCAGGCGAGAGCCCGGAACAGGCCGCCCGGCGGGAACTCGCCGAGGAGCTCGGCGTCCCGCCCGCAGCCTATGACCTGCTCGGTGCCCTGTCGCCGCTGCACATCCCGGTGTCCGGATTCCTGCTGCACCCGTTCGTCGCGTTCGCACCGGCCCGTCCGCGGCTGACGCCCGATCCGGGCGAGGTCGCCGGGCTGCTCGAGCCGTCCCTGTCCGAGCTCGCCGACCCCGCGCGGCAACGGACGGTCTTTCGCGCGCACGAGGGCCGGCGCTACCGCGTGCCCCTGTTCGACGTCGACGGCGAGGTCGTCTGGGGGGCCACCGCGATGATCCTCGCCGAACTGCTGACCGTGCTCGGGGCGGCGCCGCGCCCCGCTCCGCTCGAGGAGGACGACCGATGAGAACCACGACGAGACTCTGGCTCGCGCTCGCGGCGGCGATCGTCGCGGCGACCGGGGCCGCGAACGCGGCGGATCGGACGAGCGGACGGATGTTCGCCACGCGCTCGGTGAGCTGGGCGCGCCACGGGATGATCGCCGCGGCACATCCGCTGGCGGTCCAGGCCGGGATCGAGGTGCTGCGGGCGGGGGGCAACGCGGTCGACGCGGCGATCGCGACCAACGCCGCGCTCGCCGTGGTCGAACCGGTGAGCTGCGGGCTCGGCGGCGACCTGTTCGCGATCGTGTGGGACCCCGCGTCGCAGCGGCTCTGGGGGCTCAACGCGTCGGGACGCGCGCCGCTGGCGCTGACGATCGACAAGGTCCCGCCGGCGGCCGACGGCACGATCCCGCTCTACAGTCCGTACGCGTGGACCGTCCCGGGCGCCGCGGACGGCTGGTTCGCGCTTCACGGAAAGTTCGGCCGGCTCCCGATGGCGCGTGTGCTCGCGCCGGCGATCCGGCTGGCGCGCGACGGAGCGCCCGTGCCGCAGGTGATCGCGGCGGCGTGGGCGCGCGCCGCGCGCGTGTTCGGCGACAAGCCGGGGTTCGCGGACGTGTTCCTGCCGGACGGTCGGGCGCCGCGCGAGGGGGAGGTGTTCCGCAACCCCGCGCTCGCGCGCACCCTCGAGCTGCTCGCGAAGGAGGGGCGTCGGGCGTTCTACGACGGGGAGATCGCCGAGACGATCGTGCGGTACTCGAACGAGCACGGCGGGTTCTTCGCGCGCGAGGACTTCGCGCGGCACCGCTCGACGTGGGTCGAACCGGTCTCGACGAGCTACCGCGGCGTCGAGCTGTGGGAGCTGCCCCCCAACGGGCAGGGCATCGCTGCGCTCGAGATGCTCAACATGCTCGAGCTGTTCGACCTGCGGGCGCTCGGCCGGGACTCGGCCGACTTCTGGCACCTGCTGATCGAGGCCAAGAAGCTCGCCTTCGCCGACCGCGCCCGGTGGTATGCCGATCCCGAGTTCGCGGACGTCCCGGTCGCCGGGCTGATCGACAAGGACTACGCGCGGCGGCGCGCGGCCGCGATCGACATGGATCGCGCGGCGCGGGTCGACGCGCCGGGCGATCCGGCCCTCGACCGGGCCGAGACGACCTACCTCGCGGCGGGTGACGGGTCGGGAATGCTCGTCTCGCTGATCCAGAGCAACTACACGGGATTCGGTTCGGGATACGTCGTTCCCGAGCTGGGCTTCGGCATCCAGAACCGCGGGGCGCTGTTCAATCTCGACCCGGAGCACCCCAACGCCCTCGCTCCCGGCAAGCGGCCGTTCCACACGATCATCCCGGCGTTCCTGACGCGCGGCGGCAAACCGTGGTGCGCCTTCGGCGTGATGGGTGGCGCAACGCAGCCCCAGGGGCACGTGCAGATCGTCGTCAACCTGGTCGACTTCGACATGAACATCCAGGAAGCGGGCGATGCGCCGCGCTTCGTGCACACCGGTTCGTCCCAGCCGACCGGCACGCGGATGTCCGCCGGCGGGTTCGTGCACCTCGAGTCGGGCGTGCCGGCCGAGGTGCGCCGCGCGCTGGTGCGCCGCGGACACCGCCTGCTCGACGCGATCGGCCTGTACGGCGGCTACCAGGCGGTCTGTCGCGATCCGGAGACCGGCGTGCTGTCCGGAGCGACCGAGTCGCGCAAGGACGGCATGGCCGCGGGGTACTGAGCCGGCCGGCGGCCGCGGACCGACCGTTCAGCCCCTCGCGCCGGCCGCCGCGCGTCCGAGCCGGCGTCGCCCGAGCCTCGACCCGACGAGCCATGCACCGATGCTCACGAACAGCGCCATGCGCGCCACCGCCCCTCCGAGCACGCCGGCCGCGCGAAGCGCGGCGTCCGCCCCGCCGCCGACGGAGAGGCACTCCTTGACGCTGTCCGACGATCCGAGCACGAAGCGCGCCAGCACGGCCAGCGGCCCGAAGGACTCGTCAAGCTCGCTGATGATGCCCAGGACGAGCATCAGCGCCATCAGGACCGCCACGTTCGACCAGCCCGGCAGGATCGTGGAGAGGAGGAACCCCAGGCCGAGCACGGGAAGCACCAGCACGGGGATGGCGAACGCGCCGCCGAGCGGACCGATGCCGTCGAGGCCCTTTCCGAGGTACCGCAGGCACAGGAACGCGAGCCCGAACGCCCAGCATCCGACGAGGTAGACCGTCAGCCATGCCGCGCAGGTCGCCAGGTAATGCTGTCGGCGGCCGACACCCCATCCGAGCAGGACGGCGGCCCGGCGCGAGGCGTACTCGCGAAAGATCGTCTCGCCCGCGCAGAGAAGTGCGAAATAGACCGCGAACTGCGTGATGACCAGGGAGACCGTCCGGTCGGTGGAGATGCGGCTCGCAACGACGCCGCTGAATGCCGCCAGAACCAGCCAGCCGCTCCTGACCAGCGGACCGCGCAGGGCCTCCTCGATGGCGACGCGCCAGGCGACGGCGAAGCGCTTGCGATCAACGGGACGAAACGAACTCATCGAACAGTTGCTCCAGGCTGGTGCCGGCCATGCCCGCCTCGTGCACCCCGACTCCCATCGCCGTCAGGTGCTGGACGACTTCGGGCAGGGTGACGCCGGCGTCCGCGGGAAGCCGGACCGTGACCCAGTCGCCACGGCCCGGCACCCGTTCCAGCTCGCCGCCCGGCCAGCGAAGCGCTGCCTCGCGCGGCCAGAAGGGCACCACGAGCCGGAGCCCTCCTCCGTGGCGCAGCTCGGACGCGTCGACGACGCGGCGCACCCGACCGTCGTCGAGGAACACGTAGCCATCCGCGATGCGCTCGAGTTCACCGAGCAGGTGCGAGCTGACCACCACCGCCGCCCCGTCATTCCGAAGCCGTTCGATCAGCGATCGCAGCGCGACGATGGCGTCCGGATCGAGCCACGCGGCCGGCTCGTCGAGCAGCGCGCAGTCCGCACCGCGGCCGAGCATCATTGCCAGCGCGACCCGGCGCGCCTGACCGCGCGAGAGCTGGTCGAGCGACCGGTCGCGCAACGGGGGGACACCGAGTCGCTCGGCGATTCCGGGACCCGCCCCGGGCTCGGCCTCGCGCGCTGCGCGGCGCGCGGACGCGGCCAGATCGAGCCACGTCCCGACCTTCATTCGGCTCGCCGGCGGGAGGTTGTCCAGGCACAGCGCAAGCCCCCCGCGCGCGATGCAGTCTCCGACTGGGGCGCCGTCGAACGTGATGCTCCCGCGGTCGGGCACGAGCAGGCCGGCGATGACCTGGAACAGGGTCGTCTTGCCGGATCCATTCGGGCCGACAAGCGCGGTGACTCTGCCCCGCGGAAACGCCAGCTCGTCCACGGCGAGCCGGAATCGTGATCGGCGGTGCCGGAAATCGAGTTTCTCAATCAGCAGCAACGTGGATCGCCTCCCCGCCTCGCCGCCCTGCAGGAACTGGAAACGGACACCGCCCGGAGTATACGAATCCGTCCGGCACCCCGTGGCTCCTGTCGGGAAATCACGGAGTCCCCCAGCCCTTGAGCGGATTGTGCAGCTCGAACCAGCAGACCTCGGCGAACATCAGGTAGCAGCCGGTCGATGCCATCTGCGCCCAGAAGGGGTCCTGCGGACAGCCGACACATCCCATGCCGATGTGTTCCCAGCACGCGTTGCACGTCGTGCACGTCTCCTGCAGGCACTGCAGGTACTCCTTGATTCCCAGTGACACGACACCACCGTCCACCGCGTGCGCTCCCAGCGCGGCGACGATGTCCAGCGGACCGACCGGCCCGTCCGGCGCGCCGTCGAGGATCTCCCGCACACGCGCGGCGGGACAGAATCCGGGCGACGCCGACACGGCGTCCCGGTACGCGGTCCAGTTCCGGGCCGCCGCGAGGTCCCGCACGCCCCCATGGCGCGTGCCTGGCGGCGGCCTTCCGTCCCGGAGTCATCGTGGAGCACGGGACCGGACCCGCTCCAGCGGTCGGCCCCGCGGCGATCCCGTGCGCGGGATCGCCCCGCGGCGGGCACGGATCTCCCGGTCGCCGCCCCGGTTTCCGCGGAGCACGAGATCAGGCCCCAGGGAGCGTCGGGCCGCCCGCTACGGAATCACGTCGCAGGCGTCGACGCCGGGGGCCGTGGACGGCGTGAAGAAGAACCGCTCGAGGGGCGGCTGCCCGGTGGCGGGCTGCCCCTGGCCCCACGACGTGAAGCGTGCGGAGCGCCGGACGAGGTAGAACAGCGAATCGCTGGCGTGGCCGTCCTCGGCGAGTGTCAGGTCCGTCGACGTGTGGCCCTGGGCGAGGCAGACCAGGCTGGTGAGCTGCACGCAGTCGAACGCCGGGTCGCAGCCGGGAACGATCTGCAGGTCGTACAGCGAGCCCATCACGATGTCGAACGGACCGGCGCCCGGGCCCGGGGAGATGCAGGGACCGCGCGCGATGCGGATCTCCGGACAGGGGCCGGTGTCGTCGACGACGCGCAGGCAGCTCTCGGCGGGCACGCCGCTGGCTCGCGTCTGGATCGAGAACATCAGCCGCAGCGACGTCGTCGCCCCGGGCGCCAGGTCGCCGAGATCGAAGCGCATCGAGCCCGCGGCCTCGTCCTGGAACAGCGCCGTCTCCCCCGCGAGCGCCTCGTTCTCGATGTCGCAATGCTCGCCCTCGACCGGCTTCATGCCGCCGGTCGCCGGCAGGCCGGGATCGCCGGGACGATGCCCGCGGTAGCTCCCGAGACCGAACGCCGCCGGCATGATGTCCGCCGAGAACCCGACGTGATCGTGGAACGTGCTGCCGGTGGCGAACCCGTCGATCAACCCGGAGTTGTAGGAGAAGCCGGTGATGTCGTACTGGAACTGCTGGAAGTCGCCCGACGGGTACATCATCGGGTCCCAGCCGATGTCGACGATTCCCGTCTCGGTGTTGCCGGGATGGATGTGCGAGAGCTGGTAGAGCGCCAGCCCGGTCAGCGGCGCCATCGTCCGGTTGGTCAGCTCGTAGGTGACGAACAGCACGAACGGGTTGCTCGTCTCGAACTGTTCGACGTTGATCGCGTCCTTGCCCATCGCCACGCCGTCGGGCGCAATCTCCATGTCGTATTCGACACGGATGTCGAGGTGATCGTTCTGGATCCGCGACCAGCCCTCGTTCAGCCCGTCGCCGTCGGGATCGTCCGGAAACTGCGGCGGCTCGACGATCGTGAAGTTCGAGTTGGTCTTCCATTCCGGGTACCGGAAGCACCTCTCGAGCCAGATCGGGCCCATGCCGTCGTAGCGCACGGCGGCCGCCCACTCGCCCGAGAGCATCTCGTGCAGCGGGGCGGGTCCCATCGGATCGCGGGGATCGCGGCGCGGGAACGGCGGACGCGTGACGATCGCGAAGTCCGAGTACCCAGAGGGCGTGACCTGCATCAGCCAGTGCATGTTGGCGAGAGACGCGACCGGGATCGCGTCGATCTCCTCCTGCGTGCAGGCCGTGACGGCCGGGGCGCAACTCGTGTCCCCGGACAGGACGAACGCGGAACACGCCGTGAGCGCGAGCAGCGCGCAGGCTGCCCGGCGGGCGGCGCGCGGGGCGGCGTGGCGGAACATCGGCTGTCCTCCCGGCCCGGGTCGCGGGACGACGCGCCACGCGTCCACGGACCCGGAAAGCTTACGCCGAACAGAGCGACAATTAGCCGTCATCTGACGATTCCCTGAACGAGAACGGGTTTCTTTCGGGAAACATTCCGTGTTAGAAACTGCCCACCACGCCCTCGTCCATGGCCGCGCCCGCTGGCCCCGGGGCCGTGACGGGCCGCGCGCGATTGGCCGGGGCCCCGCCGCGCCGTCCGTGCGGGGCGGCGCGCAGAGGAGGAGGTTCATGCCACGAGGAACGTCTGGACTGCGCTGGCTCGCCGCGACACTGCTGGCCGTCGCCCTCGCCGGGGCGGCGTTCGCCCAGGTCTCGGTCCCTGCGGAGCGGGTGCCGGGCGCGCCGGCGCCGGCGGAGCGGATCGCCGCCGCGCGGGCGCTCGCCGCCGCGCTGACCGGAGACGAGGCGCCGCTGAGCCCCGCCGGGCTGCTCGTGCGGATCGCTCCGGACCGGCTCGACGCGCTGCATCGGGCCCCGGTGACGCCGGGCCCGCTGCAGGTCGGTCTGACCGAGCCCGTCGGCGCCCGCGTCGCCCTCACACCCCGCCTGGCGGCACGCGCCCGGGGCGGCGCCGTCGCCGCGGGCGCGGGGGTCGCGCACGTCGTCGGTGACCGGCTGGTCTGGTACACGATCATCCGCGCCCCCGGCGCGGCGGGCCTGCGCCTGCACCTCGAGGACCTCGCGCTGCCCGGAGGGTCCGAGATCTACGTCTACACCGAGGCGGGCGAGGCGTTCGGTCCCTACAGGCCGGAGACCGCCGGCGAGTCGGGACTGTGGACGCACAGCCTGCGCGGGGACGCGCTCCGGCTGCAGGTGAGGATCCCCGCCGATGCGCTGCGCGCGGCGGCCGGCTCGTCGCGCTTCGGGTTCGACATCGGGGAAATCGGCTTCCTCGGCGAACGATGGGCCGGGCTGTTCGGCGACCAGGCGGGCCAGAACGATGCAGGCTGTCCGGCCAACGCGAGCTGCGTGGAGAACGCCTCGTGCGTGTCGATCCCGTCGGCGATCCAGCCGGCGCAGGACGCGGTCGGCCGGATGCTCTACAGTTCGGGCGGCGGGCAGTTCCTCTGCTCGGGCGGTCTGCTCAACGACACGGACACCTCGACGACGATCCCCTACTTCCTGACCGCCAACCACTGCATCAGCACGCAGTCCGAGGCGAGCAGCCTCGAGGTCTACTTCCAGTACACGGCCCCCTGCGGCGGTCCGTGCCAGTCGCCGGGCGCCAACGGAGAGCCGCGCGTCCTCGGCTCGACACTGCTCAGCTCGAGTTCGTCGAGCGACTACACGCTGCTCCAGCTCGACCAGCCGGCCCCCGCCGGCAGCACGCTGCTGGGCTGGACGACCAGTGCCGTCGCGTTCGCCAACGGCACGCCGCTCTATCGGATCAGTCACCCGAAGGGCCAGCCGCAGGCCTACAGCGAGCACGTCGTCGACACGAGCAAGGGGACGTGCGCTTCGTGGCCGCGCGGCGACTGGATCTACAGCCGCGACACGCTCGGCGCGACCGAGGGCGGCTCGAGCGGCTCGCCGGTGCTCAACGCCAGCGGCCAGGTCGTCGGACAGCTCTCCGGCGCCTGCGGGACGAATCCGAACAACCCGTGCGCCTCGAACGCCAACGCCACGGTCGACGGCGCGTTCGCGGCGTACTACTCGCAGATCTCGCAGTGGCTCGACCCCGGCCCCGGCAACTGCCACAACGGCTCCAACGGCTCGGGCAGCTACTGCTCGACGAGCTGCAAGTGCGACGCCGGCGAGGGTGACTGCGATTCCGACGCCGAGTGCAACGCCGGCCTCGTCTGCTCGACCGACGTCGGTCCGAACTACGGCTTCGCGAGCTGGGTCGACGTCTGTGAGGTCCCCGACTGCCACGTCGGCAGCCCGGGAAGCGGCAGCTACTGCTCGACGAGCTGCAAGTGCGACGCCGGCGAGGGCGACTGCGACTCCGACGCCGAGTGCAACGCCGGCCTGACCTGCGTGAGCAACGTCGGTCCGAACTACGGCTGGGCGAGCTGGGTCGACGTGTGCGAGGAGTCCGGCGGCGGATCGGACCCCAACTCCTGTGTCGGCCATTGCGGCACGCAGGCGCCCGGAGGCTGCTGGTGCGATTCGGCGTGCAGCTTCTACGGCGACTGCTGCCCCGACAAGACCTCCGTCTGCGGCTGAGCCGCGGCGGAGTCTTCCCCTTCCCCTCGAGGCCCGCGGCCCCGGCCGCGGGCCTCACCTGTTCCGGACGGGCGTCACCTGCGGATCAGGGCCAGGAACTCCTTCAGGGAGCGCGTGTTCGCAACCTGGGCGGCCGAAAGCCAGGCGCGGCGCGCCTGGTCGACGCCGTACCGGATCAGTTCGAGGTCGGCCGGCCGGTGGGCGTCGGTGCTGATCACGATCGACACGCCGGCCTCGGCGGCCTTGCGGGCGTGGACGTCATCGAGGTCGAGCCGCTCGGGGTGGCCGTCGATCTCGAGCAGCTTGCCCTCCCCCGCAGCCACGCGGACGATCTCGTCGAAATCGACCTCGTACGGAGCCCGCCGCCCGATCAGGCGTCCGGTCGGGTGACCGAGCGCGGTGACCAGCGGATGGCGCAGCGCCCGCGCGATCCGCCGCGTCATCTCCCGCCGCGACATCGTCATCCGGGTGTGCACCGTGGCCAGCACGTAGTCGAGCCGCGAGAGGGTCGCATCCGGAAGATCGAGCGAGCCGTCCTCGAGGATGTCGGTCTCGACTCCCTTGAGCACGCGGATGCCGTCCAGCCTCTCGTTGACCGCGTCGATCTCCTTCGCCTGGCGCGCAAGGCGCTGCGCGTCGAGACCGCCGGTGACCCGCACGGTCGGTCCGTGGTCGGTGATCGCGATGTACTCGTGGCCGAGGTCCCGCGCTGCGCGGGCCATCTGCTCGATCGACGCCTCGCCGTCGCTCCAGTCGGTATGCATCTGCAGGTCGCCGCGGATGTCGTCCAGCGTGACCAGCTCCGGCAGGTCGCCGGCGGCGGCGGCCTCGATCTCGCCACGGTTCTCGCGCAGCTCGGGCGGAATCCACGGCAGGTCGAGTGCGGCGTAGACCTCCTCCTCGGTCCGGCCGGCAACGCGCCGCGCGCCGCGGAACACGCCGTACTCGTTGAGCTTCAGCTCCCGCTCCTGGGCTCGGCGCCGCAGCACGATGCTGTGCTCCTTCGAGCCGGTGAAGTACTGCAACGCGGATCCGAACGACGCGCGCGGCACCACGCGCAGATCGACCTGCAGGCCGGATGCGAGCACGACCGAGGCCCGCGTCTGCCCCGCGGCGAGCACCTCGCTCACGTCGTCCAGCTCCGTGAATCGCGTGATCAGCCCCCGGGTGGAGCCGGTGGCCAGCACATCGAGATCGCCGACCGTGTCGCGCCGGCGGCGCAGGCTGCCGGCGACGACGATCTCGATCCCGCGCCGCCCTCGGCTCAGGCGGTCGACGAGCGACGCGGCGACGCGGTCGGCCACGTCGAGCCGCACGCGCCGTGCGTGCTCGCGACGCTCGGCGAGTCCGCGGCGGACCTTGTCGATCAGCGTCGGACCGAAGCCCTCGAGACCCGCCAGCCGATCGGCGGCCAGCGCCTCCTCGAGGTCGTCGAGGGTCGTCACGCCGAGCTTCTTCCACAGCAGGCGCACCCGCTTCGGCCCGAGGCCCGGCACGCGAAGCAGCTCGGCAAGCGTCGCGGGCACCTCGTCGTGCAGACGATCGAGGAACGCGAGCCGTCCGGTCCGCGCGATCTCGAGGATCTTCAGCGCCAGATCGTGTCCGATGCCGGGCAGCGCGACGAGGGCCTGCTCACCCTGCGCGGCCAGCTCGTCGAGCGGCTCGGCCAGTCCCTCGACGGTGCGCGCGGCGTTGCGGTAGGCGCGCACACGGAACGGATTCTCGCCGCGGATCTCGAGCAGGTCGGCGATCTCGTCGAAGATCCGCGCGTAGCCGGCGTTGTCCATCGCGGCGGTCTCCGTCCGCCTCGCCCCCCGGGCCCGGGATCATCCTGCCATGAGCACGCCCGACGCACCGTGCTCGAACAGCCCGGCCAGCGCGCCGGTCATCAGCGTGGCCAGGGTCGCTCCGACGAGCGCGCGCCAGGCGAGGCGCGCCAGGTCCTCGCGCCGCGACGGAGCCAGCGCCGCGACCCCGCCGACGAAGATTCCGAGCGACGCGAAGTGCGCGAATCCGCACAGCGCGTAGGACAGGACGAGCACGCTGCGCGGACCGAGCGTGCCGGCCGCCGCCGCTTCGCCGAGCTGGCGGTACGCCCAGACCTCGGTCAGCACGATGCGCCCGCCGAGCAGCCGCCCCGCCTCGGACAGCTCGCCGGGCTCGATCCCGAGCAGGAAGGCGAGCGGCAGGAACAGCCACGACAGCAGACGCTCGATGCCGACGGGGGCGGCATCAGGGCCGAGCACCGCTCCGCTCGCGGCGACGAGCACGCGGTCGAGCACGCCGACCAGGCCGAGCACCGCGATCAGCAGCCCGGCGATCCCGGCCGCCAGCCGCAGGCCGTCCCACGAACCCGCGATCAGCGCCGCCATCAGGCTGTCGTGGCGCGCCTCGCCGGTCTCGCGCGGGACCTCGCCGAGCGTGACCGGGTGCTCGCGCTCGGGCAGCATCAGCTTCGAGACCAGCACCGCGGCGGGAATCGACAGCACCGAGGCCGACACGAGGTGGCCGGCGATCGCGGGGAACGTCGCCCGCAGGAACATCACGTAGATCGCCAGCGTCGTCGAGGCGACCGTCGCCATCGACGCGGTGAGCAGCGTGAGCAGCTCGGAACGCGTCATCCGCTCCAGGAACGGCCGCACGGTCAGCGCCGCCTCGATGCCGACGACGATGTTCGACGCCGCCGCGAGCGCCTCCGCGCCGGACAGTCGCAGCGTGCGGCGCAACCCCCGGGCGAGCAGCCGGATCACCGGCTGGACGGCCCGCAGGTGGTACAGCCCGGCCATCACCGCGGCGAAGAACACGACGGCCGGGAGCACCTGCGCGGCGAGCACGAATCCGACCGACGGCTCGCCCGACGCGGTGCTCTCCCCCGGCCCGACGGCGAGCGGACCGAACAGGAACAGCGCCCCCTCGCGGCTGGCGTCGAGCAGGGAGACCACCGCGTCGTTGACCCACAGCAGCACGGTCCGCATCGGCGGCAGCCGGAACACGGCCAGCGCCAGCACGAGCATCAGCCCCGCCGATCCGAGCACGGGGCGCCAGGTCACGGGACGCCGGCACCCGCCGGCAAGCCACGCCAGCGCGGCGAACGCGACCAGCCCCAGCGCCGAGACGAGGTTCCACAGGCTCACGGCCGTCCCTCCCCGCGGGGCAGTCCGGCGGCGGCCGCGCCGTCCGCCGCGACGATCAGCCGGCCGGCCGGCCGCACGAGACGTGCCGGTGGCGCGGGCTCCGGCATCGCGCGCGCGACGAGCGCCGCCAACGCGTCGCGCTTGTCCGCCCCGCCGACGAAGAACAGCACCTCCCGGGCGGCACACAGCAGCGGAAGGGTCATCGTCACGCGCGCAGGGCCGCCGGCCGGACCGCGCGCCGGGACGAACCAGCGCGCCGTCTCGTCGACCGCCGCGTCGCCCGGAAACAGCGACGCGGTGTGGCCGTCGGCGCCGAGTCCGAGATGCACGAGATCGAACACGGGTGGCGCGCCGCCCGGATCGGCGCCGGCGACGCGCGCCAGCTCGCGCTCCCAGCTCCGCGCGCGCGCGTCCGGATCCCCCGAGGGCGGCAGCGGATGAACCGCCGCGACAGGTGCGCCGACGGCCGCGAGCAGATGCTCGCGCGCGAGCCGCGCGTTGCTTCGCGGGTCGTCCGGCGCGACGACGCGCTCGTCGGCCCAGAACCAGGCGATCCGCGGATCATCGAGCGGCGGGGCGAGCCCCGCACGATGGCGACGGGCCAGCGCGTCAAACAGCGGCGCCGGGCTCGTGCCGCCCGACAGCGCGACGAGCGCGCGGTCGCGCGCGGCCAGCGCCTCGGCGATCGCGTCCGCGGCGACCCGCGCGGCGATGATCGCGACCTCCTCGAGCCGGGCGGCGACGAGCAGCGCGAGGTCGTCGCGCAGGCCGGTATCCCGCGCGCTCATGCCCCCTCCACCGCGAGCCGCGCCGCACCGAGCAGGCCGGCCCGCTCGTCGAGGACCACGCGCAGCGGCAGGCGACACGCCAGCTCCGTGAGCCGCCCCTTTGCGGTGAACGCCGCCAGCACGTCCGGCGCACGCAGCCGCGGCAGGATCGCCGGCGCGATCCCGCCACCGACGAACACGCCGCCGCGCGCGCGCAGCGCCAGCCCGAGGTCTCCGGCAAAGCGCGCCAGTGCGCGTGCGAACAGTCCGAGCGCGCGCTCGGCGCGCTCGTCGCGCCGCTCGAGAGCCGCGCGCGAGATCTCCTCCGGAGAGCGCTCCCCGGTCGACTCGCCGGCGGCGAGCATCCGGTCGATCGCGGCCAGGCCCGGTCCCGACACGACGCGCTCCCAGCTCGCGCGGCCGTACCGTGCGGCGAGCGCGCGCGCGAGGTCGTACTCCTCCGGCTCCGCCGGCGCGAAGCCGAGATGTCCCGCCTCCGAGGCCAGCGCGAGCGGCCGCCCCGCGACCCGGACCGACCACGCCACGCCGAGTCCCGTGCCCGGAGCGACGATCACGCGCGGCGCATCCGTGTCGGGCTCTCCGTCGTGCAGTGTCGCGAGCGCGTCGTCGTCGAGTTCGTCGAGACCGCGGGCGTGGGCGACCAGATCGTTGACCAGCCGCAGGCGGGCGACGCCGGCGGCCCGCGCCAGCGCCCGCGCGTCGAGCCGCCACGGCAGATTCGTCGTGCGCACCACGTCGCCTTCGACGGGTCCCGGCACGCCGATGCAGGCGACGTCGAACGGACCGTTGCGCTCCGCGAACACGCGCAGGAGCGCGGCGAGATCACCAGAAGGCTCGCTCGGCACGACGGTCGTGTGTACCGGGCGCGGGCGCCCGCGCTCGAGGACGCACACCGCCAGGCGGGTCGTCGTCCCGCCGACGTCGCCGGCGAGAATCCTCACCTCGTTCTCCAGCGGCGCCCTTCCCGGGCCAGCAGCTCGTCGGCCGCCGCGGGCCCGCGACTGCCCGCCGCGTAGTTCGGGAAGTCCCTCGGAGGCAGCGCCTGCCACACGTCGAGGATCGGCTGGACGACGGCCCACGCCTTCTCGACGTTGTCCGCCCGCTGGAACAGGGTCGCATCGCCGCGCAGCGCGTCGTAGAGCAGCGTCTCGTACCCCGTGGCCGGCTCCTCGCCGAAGTGGTCCCGGTAGCAGAAGTCCATGTCGACGCCGCCGAGTCGCAGCGCGGGTCCGGGCACCTTGGCGCCGAAATGGAGCGAGATCCCCTCGCTCGGCTGGATGCGCAGCGTCAGCCGGTTCGGCCCGAGGTGATCGACCGGCGTGCTGCGGAACATCATGAACGGCACGCGCCGGAACTCGACGACGATCTCGCTGGCTCGTTCCGCGAGCCGCTTGCCGGTGCGCAGGTAGAACGGCACGCCGGCCCAGCGCCAGTTGTCGATCGCCAGCCGCAGCGCGACGAATGTCTCGGTGCTCGACTGCGGATCGACTCCCGGTTCCTCGCGGTAGCCCGGCACGCGCTCGCCGTCGGGCATCGTCCCGGGACCGTACTGCCCGCGGACCGTGCAGGCCAGCACGTCCTCGGGGTCGATCGGCACGATCGCGCTGAACACCTTGCCCTTCTCGTCCCGTACCGCATCGGCCTCGAACGAGACCGGCGGCTCGAGGGCCACGTAGCCCAGCAGCTGGAACAGATGGTTCGGCACCATGTCGCGCAGGGCGCCGGCCTCCTCGTAGTAGCGCGCGCGATGTCCGATCCCGACGGTCTCCGACACGCTGATCTGCACGTGATCGACGTAGCGCCGGTTCCAGATCGGCTCGAAGATCCCGTTGGCGAACCGGAACGCGAGGATGTTCTGGACGGTCTCCTTGCCCAGATAGTGGTCGATGCGCCAGATCTGCGACTCCGCCAGGCACGCCGCCAGCGACCGATTGAGCGCCCGGGCGGACTCCAGGTCGCGGCCGAACGGCTTCTCGACGATCACGCGGCGGAAGTGCCCGCCCGACTCGTCGAACAGACCGCGGGCGGCGAGCCGGGCGACCGTCGGCGCGAACAGGCTGGGCGGAATCGCGAGGTAGAACAGCACGTTGCCCGCGGTGCGCAGTTCCCGGTCGAGCGCGTCGATCCGTCGTGCGAGCCGGTCGTACAGGCCGTCGTCGGTCAGATCGCCGCGCTCGTAGTGCAGGCGGCGCTCGAGCCACGACCAGGCCTCGGCGTCGAGGTCCCCGCCGAGATGGCCACGGACCGCCTGCGCCATGTCGTTCCGGTAGCTCGCGTCGTCGAGCGGACGCGTCGCCGTCGCCAGCACGCCGAACGCATCCCCGAGAAGGCCGTCGGCACGCAGGTTGACGAGCGCCGGGAGCAGCTTGCGGCGTGCGAGGTCCCCCGCCCCGCCGAAGATCACCATCAGCGCCGGCCCGACCGGCTGCGGGCGCGACGGTGCCGGCGACGCCGTGCTCACAGCGGCTCCCGGTGCCCGCCGAACTCGGCACGCATCGCCGAGAGCAGCCGTGCCGCGAACGCGCGCTCCCGGCGCGAGGCGAAGCGGGCGAACAGCGCCGCCGCCAGCGCCGGCATCGGGATCGCACGGTCGACCGCCGCCTCGAGCGCCCAGCGTCCCTCGCCCGAGTCGGCGACGCGCCCCTCGAATCCGTCGAGCGCCGGGTCGCGCGCCAGCGCGGAGGCGGTCAGGTCGAGCAGCCACGAACCGATCACGCTGCCGCGACGCCACAGCTCGGCGATCGCCGGCAGGTCGAGGTCGTACCGGTGCTCGGCGGGAACGCCGTCGCCGCGCGTGGCATCGAGCAGGTCGAACCCCTCGGCGTAGGCCTGCATCACGCCGTACTCGATCGCGTTGTGGACCATCTTGACGTAGTGGCCTGCCCCGGTCGGACCACAGTGCAGGTAGCCCGCGTCCTCGGGACGCGCCGGCGCGCCGCCCCGGGCGGGCGGCAGGTTCGACGGCCCCGGAGCCAGCGCCTCGAACACCGGCAGCAGGCGTTCGTACGCCGCACGCGGCCCGCCGATCATCAGGCAGTAGCCGCGCTGCTCGCCCCACACGCCGCCGCTCGTGCCGACGTCGAGGTACTCGATGCCGCGCTCGGCGAGCCGCGCGGCGCGCGGCGGATCGTCGACGAAGTGCGAGTTGCCGCCGTCGATCACCACATCGCCCGCGGCGAGCCGTGTTCCGAGTTCGTCGATCACGGCCGCGGTCGGCGCGCCGGCCGGCACCATCACCCAGACTGCGCGCGGCGGCTCGAGCCGGACGACGAGGTCCTCGAGGCTCGACGCCGGCTCGGCGCCGTGTTCCGCGAGCGCGGCGGCGCGCGACGCGTCGACGTCGAACGCGACGACGCCGATCCTGCGCGCGAGCAGGCGCCGCGCCATCGCCGAGCCCATGCGACCGAGTCCGACCAGTCCGAGTTCCATCGCCAGGCCTCCCGTCGCTCAGCCGTGCACGACGGTCGAGAATAGCACCGGCGCGGAATCAGGCCGTGATCACGGTTCCCGTGCGGCCGGCGAGCGCCTCGCTCAGCTTGAACGTGTCGGTGATCAGCACGCGGGATCCGCCGCCTTCGATGAAACGGCACGCTGCGTCGATCTTGGGGCCCATGCTGCCGGCAGGAAACTCTCCCGCCGAGAGGTACGACCGGGCCTCGCGCACCGACAGGCGGTCGAGCGGACGCTGGCGTTCGGTGCCGTAGTCGAGAAAGACCTTCTCCTCGCCGGTCAGGATGAACAGCTCGGCGGCGCCGATCGCCAGCGCGATCACCGCCGAGGCGAGGTCCTTGTCGATCACGCCCTCGACGCCGACCAGTTCGCCGGTCTCGGTACGGGCGACCGGGATTCCGCCGCCTCCGCCGCTGATCACGACGACGCCGGCGTCGAGCAGCGCATTGAGTTCCTGCTGCTCGACCACCCGCAGCGGCTCGGGCGACGGAACGACGCGACGCCAGCCCCGCCCGCGGTCCTCCTTGACGATCCACCCGCGGGCCTCGAGTTCCGGCACCTGGTCGCGCGTGTAGAACGGCCCGACGAACTTGGTCGGCTCCTCCATCGCCGGATCGTCCCAGTTGACCTCGACCATCGAGAGCATGCAGCACACGCGGGCCGTGATGCCGTGGGCGCGCAGCTTGTTGCGCAGCGTGCGCTCGATCATGTAGCCGAGACCGCCCTGGATGTCGGCTCCCATCAGGTCGAGCGGCAGATCGGGCGCCTCGCCGCGGGCCAGCTCGACGCGGATCATCTGATTGCCGATCTGCGGCCCGTTGCCGTGGGTCAGCACCAGCTCGTAGCCGGCCTCGAGCAGCGCCACGATTCCCTCGAGGCTCTGCTCGAGGTTGCGGTAGTCCTCCTCGACCGTGCCCCGGTCCCCGGGCCGCGTGATCGCGTTGCCCCCGAGGGCGACGACGACGCGTCGCGCATGCCGACGTCCCATCGGCGTCTCCTCGCGGCGGCGGGCCCTCCGGCCCGGCCGCAGGCGGGCATCCTACAGAAAACCGGCGCGACGCGGGTCGCTCACATCTCGTCGCCGAGCCGACCCTGCTGGCGCAGGAAGCGCCCCTCGATGTCGCGGTGGTGCTGCGCCTCCTCGCGGGCGAGGCCCTCGAACAGCGAGACCAGCTCGGGGTGTCGCGCCGCCCGGGCCGCCTGCTCGAACAGCATGCGGGCGCGGTGCTCCCGGCGGATGGCGAACGCGAGCAGGGTGTCGAGCCCCGCGTCCGCCGGCACACCGTCCTCCCCGTGTGACGCCGACGGCGCCGCGAACAGGTCTTCGTCGTCGACCGGGACCGAGCCGTCCCAGATCGCCATCTCGCGCAGCTCGCGCAGGGTGCGCTCGTGCCCCTGCTCCTCCTCGATCAGCGACTCGAGGAACGCGCGGGCGGGACCGTCGGTCGTCCGCTCGAGAGCCCGGCGGTAGAGCCGCTGCGAGGCGATCTCGTGGTCGATGGCAACGCCGAGCAGGTCGTCGAGGGTGCGGCCCATGGTCGTCTCCGGCCGCCGTCGTCGGGACCGCGGCCGTTCGGCGGGGAAGCGGTCCCGCTTATACCTCATTCGCTGAATTACCAGCAAGGCAGAAAACCGTCCGGCCCGGGGTGACACCCGCCGAACCGGCACATAAAATTACCAGTCAGCCATGCACCCGGCCGCCGGATGGCGAAGTCCCGGCGAAAATGGAGGCCGACCGATGCATCGGATCCTCGAGGCCCGCTTTCTCGCGCCCGACATCAAGCTCTTCCGGATCGAGGCGCCGAAGATCGCCCGCAAGCGCCGCGCCGGGCAGTTCGTGATCGTCCGCGTCACGGCCGACGGCGAGCGCATCCCGCTGACGATCGCCGACGGCGACCCCGAGGCCGGCTGGATCGCGCTGATCGTCCAGGGAGTCGGCAAGACGACCCGGCTGCTCAACACCCTGGAGGCCGGCGACGCGATCCAGGACGTGGCCGGCCCGCTCGGCGCCCCGTCGCACGTCGAGAATTTCGGCACCGCGGTGGTCATCGGCGGCGGGGTCGGCACGGCGATCGCCTGGCCGACGGCGGTCGCGCTCAAGCAGGCCGGCAACCGCGTGATCTCGATCATCGGGGGGCGGACCCGCGAGCTGGTGATCCTCGAGGACGAGATGCGCCGCGTCGCGGACGAGGTCCACCCGACGACGGACGACGGGTCGTACGGATTCCACGGCCTCGTCACCGACAAGCTCCAGCAGCTGCTCGACGAGGGCCGGACGATCGACTTCGTGCTCGCGATCGGGCCGGTGCCGATGATGCGGGCCGTCGCCGAGGTGACCCGGCCCCACGGGATCCGCACCGTGGTCAGTCTCAATCCGATCATGGTCGACGGCACCGGGATGTGCGGCGGATGCCGTGTCGAGGTCGGCGGCGAGACCCGGTTCGCCTGCGTCGACGGTCCGGAGTTCGACGCGCATCAGGTCGACTACGAACTGCTCGCGCTGCGCAATCGCGCGTACGTCGAGTTCGAGAGGGCGCGGCTCGAGGAGTTCGAGCGTCGGCGCCACGAGGGGCCGTGCCGGCTCGAGCGTCAGCTCGAGGAGCTGGGCCGGGAGGATGCCGGATCCGCCACGCCGCGGGCGTGACTGCGAGGAGAACGACCATGGCCGAGTTCCTGCCGCCGAAGGAACGCCGACTGATTCCCCGCCAGGAGATGCCCGAGCAGGATCCGCGCGAGCGGATCCGCAACTTCGCCGAGGTGAATCTCGGTCTGACGCCCGAGCTGGCGATCCGCGAGGCGCAGCGCTGTCTCGGCTGCAAGAACCCCAAGTGCGTCGAGGGCTGTCCGGTCGGGATCAGGATCCGCGACTTCATCTTCGCGATCGTCGAGGAGAAGTTCGACGAGGCGGCGCGGATCATCAAGCAGGACAACTCCCTGCCCGCGATCTGCGGCCGTGTCTGTCCCCAGGAAGAGCAGTGCGAGAAGCTCTGCATCGTCGGCAAGCGCGACCGGCCGGTGGCGATCGGCTGGCTCGAGCGGTTCGTCGCCGACCACGAGCGGGAGCGCGGGATTCCGGATCCGGAGCCGCCGGCGCGCCGTTCGGGACGGCGCGTCGCGGTGGTCGGCAGCGGCCCGGCCGGGCTGTCGTGCGCGACCGACCTGGCGCGGATGGGGCACGAGGTGGTCGTGTTCGAGGCGCTCCACGAGCTGGGCGGCGTGCTGGTCTACGGCATCCCCGAATTCCGGCTGCCCAAGGAGATCGTCCGGGCCGAGATCGATCAGCTGCGCAAGATGGGCGTGCGCTTCGAGACGAACACGGTGATCGGCCTGACCGCGACGGTCGACGAGCTGCTCGGATCGGAGGGCTTCGATGCGGTGTTCCTCGGCGTCGGCGCGGGCCTGCCGCGATTCCTCGGCGTGCCCGGCGAGAACCTGATCGGGATCTACTCGGCCAACGAGTTCCTGACGCGCGTCAACCTGATGCAGGCCTGGCGCGAGGACGCGGACACGCCCGTGCTCGACGTCGCCGGCCGCGACGTCGCCGTGTTCGGAGGCGGGAACACGGCCATGGATGCGGTGCGCACGTCGCTTCGCCTCGGCGCCCGCTCGGCGAAGATCATCTACCGTCGCTCCGAGGCGGAGATGCCGGCGCGCAACGAGGAGATCGCCCACGCCCGCGAGGAGGGCGTCGAGTTCGTGCTGCTGACCAACCCGCTGCGCTTCGACGGCGACGAGAACGGACGGGTCCGTTCGGTGACCCTGCAGCGGATGGAACTCGGCGAGCCGGACGACAGCGGCCGGCGCAGGCCGGTGCCGGTCCCCGGCAGCGAGTACGTCGAGCCGATCGACCTGGCCGTGGTCGCGATCGGCAACAGCCCGAATCCGCTGATCGGACGCACGACGGGCGACATCGCGCATACCCGTTGGGGTACGATCGTCGCCGACGAGAAGACCGGCCGCACCACCCGGCGCGGCGTGTTCGCCGGAGGCGACATCGTCACCGGTGGCGCGACGGTGATCCTGGCGATGGGTGCCGGGCGCCGCGCGGCCCGCGCGATCGACGAGTTCCTGACGACGGGCGTCTGGGACGATCCGCAGGTGGCGCACGGGACGGGGTGAGCCGGGCCGGTCCGGGAGGCATCGTGGCCAGGGCGAGCAGGAAGAACCGCGCCGGTCGGCCCGGCAAGAAGGGCATGCTCTCGCGCTCCTCGGCGAAGCGAGAATTCGGCTCGAACAACTGGCTCGGTCCGGCGGTGGTCTTCGGCGGCATCGCGCTGATGGTGCTGTTCTTCCTGATGCGGGTGGCAACGACCGAGATTCCCGTCGAGGTTCCCGAGGTCCCGGCGCTGCGCGACTACCCGGCCGTGTCGGTCGCGTACCCGCGGGGCGCCCTCGAGCAGGCGGTGCCCCCCGCGGACGCCGAGCGGCTGCGCGACGAGCTGCTCGAGTGGCTGTTGCGCTGGGAGCCGGAGGGGACTGCCGGCGTGCGCCGCGAACTGTACGTCTTTCCGGACCAGCGCCGCGCGCTGATCGAGTTCCGCCGGCTCGGCGGCGAGCAGCGGCGCGACCCCGGCGAGGCGGCGCGGTTCCTGTCGGGCGGGACGGACGTCTGGTTCCTGCGCGGCCGGACCCTCGGTCGCGCGGTCGCGGTGGGCGAAGGCGTCGATCCGGCGGCTGTCGCGGCGGCTGCCGACGAGCTGGACCGCGCGGTGGTCAGGACCTGGGGCGCCCAGTCCTGAGCGCCCTCCGAGGTCGACGAGCGACGGCGGGACCCGGTCGCGGTCCCGCGGGAGATCTCCGATGCGACGTACGATGGTGATCAGGACGTGGCCGGCCGTCCTCGGCGCGCTCGCGCTGCTGTCCGGGGCCGGGCCGGCGACGCCGCCCGAACCGGCGCCGTGGGAGCTGCTGTCCGCCTCGGCGATCGGGGCGCGCGCGTTCGTCGCACAGCATCCCGCATGGGACGGGCGCGGCGTCGTCATCGCCGTGTGCGACACCGGCGTCGATCCCACCATCGCCGGCCTGCGCTTCACCTCGACCGGAGATCTCAAGGTGATCGACGTGCGGGACTTCTCGGGCGAGGGCGACGTCGCGCTCTCGCCCGCCGAACACGTCGCGGACGAGTCGGGACCGGCGATCCGCGCGGGAGACGGCCGCTGGCTGCGCGGTCTCGAGGCGCTCGCGCCGGCACCCGACCCGGCGGACAGCGTGCTCGTCGGGTACCTCGACGAGTCGGCCCTGGCCGGATCCGCCGCGCGCGATCTCGACGGCAACGGCCGGACCGACGACGTCTACGGCGTCGTGGTCTGGCAGGCGCCCGAACGCCGCGGGGTCCATCGCGCGATTGTCGTCGACACCGATGCCGACGGACGGCTCGACGACGAGACGGTCCGCGCGGACTACGCCGACGAGCCGGTCGCCTTCACGCTGGGCAACCCGGAGGATCGCGGCGCGCGCCCCGCGACCGCGGTCGCGCTGAATCTCTGGGAGGACGACGAGGAGCGCGTCACGTTCTTCTTCGACGACGGCGCCCACGGCTCCCACGTGGCCGGGATCGCCGCGGGCTGGCGGATCGGCGAGCAGCCTGACGCGCACGGGATCGCCCCCGGAGCCCGGCTGCTGGCGCTGAAGATCGGCAACAACCGGCTCAGCGGCGGCGCGACGACCACCGGATCGATGTGGCGCGCGTGGCGCTGGGCGGCGCGCTGGGCCCGCGAGAACGACACGCCGGTCGTGATCCAGATGTCGTACGGCGTCGGATCGGAGGACGAGGGCCGCGCGGTGATGGAGCGGGAGATCGACCGGCTGCTCGCCGAGAACCCGCGGCTCGCGGCCGCCGTGTCCAACGGCAACGAGGGACCGGGCCTGTCGACCGCGGGCCTCCCCTCGGCCGCCTCCCGGGTGATCGCCGCCGGCGCGGTGATGAACCGCACGACGGCCAGGGCGATCTACGGGGTCGACCTGCCCGTCGACCGCGTGTTCTTCTTCTCCTCGCGCGGAGCCGAGCTGGCCAAGCCGGACGTCGTCGCTCCGGGCTTCGCGGCGTCGACAGTGCCGGCGTACGAGGGGGGCGACGACGTGATGCGCGGGACGTCGATGGCGTCCCCGCAGGCCGCCGGCGCGGCGGCGCTGCTGATCAGCGCAGCGCTCGGCGAAGGACTGCCGGTCGACGGCGCGTGGATCCGCGACGCGCTCCGTCGCGGCGCCCGGCCGATCCCCGGGCAGACCGTGCTCGACCAGGGCCCGGGAATGATCGACGTCGGACGCGCGTGGGAGATCTACCGGACGCTGGCCACCCGCGAAGGTCCCGAGCCGCGGCGCTGGGTCGTCGAGACCGTCTCCCCGGAGATGCGCGACGGTCGCGGGCCCGCGGCGCACTGGCGCGGGATCCTGCCGCCGCTGCCGCCGGAGCGCCAGGACGTCACGGTCACGCCGGAGTTCGCCGAGCAGGTCAGCGCGCGGCGCAGGGCGGAGTTCTTCCGGGCATTCGACCTGCAGTCGACGGCCGACTGGGTCCGCCCCGACACCGGGCAGGTGCGTTCGCGCGCCGGCGAGGCGATCACGTTCGGACTGGTCTTCGACCCGGACCGGCTCGCCGAGCCCGGACTCCACACGGCGCGCATCCTGGCCTGGAACCACGCGCTGACCGCGGCGGAGCGGGAGCGGCTCGGTCCCGCGTGGGACGTGCCGGTCTCGGTCGTCGTGCCCTTCCGTCCCGGACCTGGCGAGACGCTCGAGCGGACCAGCCCGCCGCTCGAGCCGGCGACGCTGTGGCGGATGTTCGTCCGCGTGCCGGCCGGAGCCGGACAGATGTCGGTCGTCGCGAGCGCGGGAGACGACACGGATGCGCGTTTCTCAGCGTTCGTCCACGACCCGGAGGGCCGGCGGCACGCGCTGGGCTCGTTCGGGGCGCGGCGGCCCGAGACGCGCTCGTTCGTGGCGGCCGGGCGCGACCTGTACCCGGGCACGTGGGAGATCGTGATCGTCGCCGACCGGCGCAACGCCCGCGCCGCCGATGCCGGCGTCGCCGTCCGCTTCGACGGCATCGCGCCGCAGGCCGGCCCGCTCGCGCTCGAACATCGCGAGGCCGCTCCGCCCGCCGGTCGCGTGACGCTCGTCTCGCGCGCCGGACGGACGTGGCGCGGGACGGTGCGGGGCGAGATCGTCGGCTTCCGGCTTGCCGGGCGCGAGTCGCTCGACGCGGGCCGGCTCCGGTTGCCGGTGCGCTGGGGTCGGGGCGTGCGCGGCCTTCGCGCGCGGGTTGAGCTGTCCGCGGAGGACTGGGGACGCTTCACCGACGTCGCCGTCCGCGTGCTCGACGACGACGACGAGCCGGTCGTCTCGGACGGCATGGGGTACAGGATCCTGGAGACGGAGCACGTTCCCGGTCAGCCGGGTCCGTTCGAGGGAACGCTGGCGATCGACGCCGCGTTCGCCGATCCGGACGCGGTCGTGCCCGTGCCGGTCGACGTCGAGCGGACGTACCTGCTCGCCGAGCCGATTGCCATGACCGTCGACGGCGGCGACGCGCTCCGCCTGTGGCCCGACCGCGAGACCACGCTCGAGCTGACCGCCTCGGCGCTTCCGCCCGCCCTGCCCGAGGGGGCCGTCTACGTCGTGCGCCTCGTGTTCACCCCGGAATCGGGACGCATGCCCGATCTGGAGCTCGAGCTGGCCGCCCGTTGAGGGCCGCGCCGGGGCGGGTCAGTCCTCGTCGTCGCGCTCGGCGTCGTCGACCGGCTCGTCGTCGACCAGCATCCGCAGCGCCGGCGTATCCAGGTCGTCGAACTGGCCGCGGCGCACGGCGACGACGAACAGCACGACGCCGATCAGCGCGAGCAGGACCGAGGCCGGCAGGACGATATAGACGACGTTCACTGGCTGCTCCGCGTCGATTATCGCTCCGATCGGGCTACACTGCCGCGGATGCCTCGCACGCTGCTCCTCGCCGTCCTTGCCGTTGTCGCCTGCGCCGCGGCGCGCCCGGCGGCGTGCGCCGCGGCGAGCCTGCCGCTCGAGGTGGAGGTCCGCGCCCGGGAATTCGCGCCCGGAGAGCCGGTGCGGATCACGGTTCGCGCACCGGAACCGCTGGTCTCGGCCCGCGGCCGCTTCGGCGGACGGGAGATCCGGCTCGCGCCGGAGGACGGCCGGACGCCCTCCGCGAGCTGGACCGGCTGGTCTCTGGTCGGCCTCGACGATCCGCCGGGACCGGCGATCATCGAGATCACCGGACGCACCGCCGGCGGCCGCGCGGCGGCCGGAGCCCGCGCCGTCACCGTCGCGGCGCGCGAGTTTCCGGTCGAGCACCTGACCGTCGCCGCGAAATACGTCGAGCCGCCTGCCGACGTGGCGGCCCGGCTCGCCCGCGAGCGCGCCGCGCTCGACGCCGTCTATGCCCGGACAAGCCCCCCGCCGCCGGATCTGGGGCCGTTCGTGCCGCCGGTCCCCGGACCCCCGACGTCGACGTTCGGAAAACGCCGCGTGTTCAACGGAAAGCCGCGCGCTCCCCATCCCGGACTCGACCTGCGCGCCGCCGAGGGAGACACCGTGCGGTCCGCCGGTGCGGGCACGGTCGTCTGGGCGGGCGAACTCTACTACTCGGGCAACACCGTGATCGTCGACCACGGCCTCGGTCTGTTCACGATCTACGCGCACCTTTCGAGGATCGACGTGCGGGAAGGCCAGCCGGTGCGCGCGGGAGAGCGGCTGGGCCTGGCCGGGGCGACGGGGCGCGTCACGGGCCCGCACCTGCACTTCGGCGCCAAGATCGGGCGCGAACCGTTCGATCCGAGGGCCCTCTACGACCCGTCCCTGTTCGACTGAGAGCTGGGGCACAATAGGCACTGCCCCGCCCCCCCGCCCGACCGGAGACTGCGATGGAACCGCGCGAACCGCGACCGGCCCGCCACCCCGAGTCGCTGATGATGGGATACGGCTACGTCCCCGAATGGTCGGAGGGGGCGATCAAGCCGCCGCTGTTCCTGACGTCGACGTTCGTGTTCAAGTCGGCCGAGGACGGCGAGGCGTACTTCCGGCAGGCGTACGGTCTGGACCCGGTCGATCCCAAGCGCCCGATGGGGCTGATCTACAGCCGGCTGAACAACCCGGTGCTCGAGATCCTCGAGGATCGGCTGCGCGTCTGGGAGGACGCCGACCTCGCGCTGAGCTTCGCCTCGGGGATGGCGGCGATCTCCACCACCATCCTCGCCCTGTGCCGCCCGGGAGACCAGATCGTCTACACGATCCCGGTCTACGGCGGCACGGACTACTTCTTCGAGCACATCGCGCCCAGCCTCGAGCTCGAGGCGATCCCCGTCGAGGCGGGCCCCGGTCTGGCCGAACGCGTCCGCAGCCTGCCGCTGCGCCGGCCGCGGATCCTGTACGTCGAGACGCCGGCGAATCCGACGACGACCATGACGGACCTGGCCGAGGCGGCGCGGCTGGCGGGGGAACTGCAGTACGAGGCGCCGGCCGAGTCGCGCAACGACGTCGCACCGGTGGCGCCGGACGAGTGCCTGCTCGTCGTCGACAACACGTTCCTCGGGCCGGTGTGGCAGCAGCCGATCCGGCACGGGGCACACCTGTCGCTCTATTCCGCGACCAAGTTCATCGGCGGACACTCGGACCTGATCGCAGGCGCCGTGCTCGGCCGACGGGACCTCGTCGAGCGGGTGAAGGTGTTCCGCACCATTCTCGGATCGATCAGCGAGCCGTTCACCGCGTGGCTGATGCTCCGCTCGCTCGAGACGCTCAAGATCCGCATGGCCGCCCAGCAGGAGAACGCGATCGCCCTCGCCCGGTTCCTGGTCGACCATCCGGCGGTCTCGCGCGTCCACTTCCCGGGACTGCTCGATCCGTCGAGCGCCGAGGGTGCGATCTTCCGGCGGCAGTGCAGCGGGCCGGGCTCGCTGATCGCGTTCGAGATGAAGGACCCCGAGGACAAGGCCGCCGCGTTCCGGGTACTCAACCGCCTGAAGCTGGCCCACCTCGCGGTGAGCCTCGGCGGGACCGAGACGCTCGTCGAGCACCCGGCCGCGATGACCCATTCCGACGTGTCCCCCGAGCACCAGCTCCGCGCGGGCATCACGCCGGGGATGATCCGCGTCTCGTGCGGGATCGAGCACATCGACGACCTGATCGCCGACTTCCGGCAGGCGCTCGACCCGGAGGCATGAGGCCGCGCCCCGCCGGCGCTGCAGCCGTTCGGGCCCCGGGAATGACCGTCCATCCCTGATCGACGCGGTGCGGTGCGGCTCCGCGAAACCGGCGAGGCCTTTCCGGCAATGAGCCGGACGAAGGCGGACACACGCCGTGCCCGCCGACGATCGAGCGACGCCGGAGGCCCGTTCATCCATGGCGGCACATGGCACGACCGTTCCGGGATCTCTCCCCTTCCTCCACCGAGAGGTGACCCTCCGGCGTCGCCACCCAACGTCCATCCGGGGCCGGTCCGCAGCCCTCCCCTCATTCCCCTGACACGCTTGATCCCCCCAGGGCCGGCCCCGGATGACGTCCAGCGGACGTCGTCCGGCGCTCTTCGGTATGATCGCGCAGGGGAGAGACCCGCCCGATGCTGCCAGTTCTCGTGGCGCTCGCCGCCTCCGTCGTCCTTCCGGCCGAGCCGCGCATCGTCACGGCGGGGGACATCGACGCGGACGGGACGAGCGAGATCGTCGTCCTGGTCGTGTTCGCCGAACACGGCACCGTGACGGACCTCTCCTCGCCGGCGCCGGGACAGGTGGAACTCGACGTCCGGCCCGCGATCGAGGAGCGCCGCGAATTGTGGGTGCTGCGCGTCGACGGACGGCGTCTTGCACCGGTCGTCGAGCCGCTGGAGGTAGGACCCGAGCTGCTTGCGCTGGCCGCGGCGGCGCCGGACCAGCGGGTCTGGGCGCTTCGCGACGACGGCCCCGCACTGCTCGAGTTCGAGCGCGACGAGCGGGGACGTCCGACCGGCGTCGGCTTCCGGCAGATCGTCGCCGTCGAGCCGCTGATGGCACGCTCGCGCGTGCTCGCGCTCGGTTATCCGTTCCTGCACGACTTCGACGGCGTTCCGCCGGCCGAGATGCTGGTTCCCGTCTCCTCGGGCCTCGTGATCGTCTCCGAGCAGGGCGTCCGCGCCAGCCTCGACGCCCCGCTGCGCGAGGTCGACTCCGGCTCGTCGGGACGCATGAGGGTGACTCTGCCGCGGGTCACCGATGTCGACGGGGACGGCACGCTCGACCTGCTCGACGTCGCGGGACTCTCCGGGGACTGGAGCGAGACGCGAGTCGCCCTGCGCCGCGGACTCGGCCGATGGCGCTTTTCCGGCGCGACGATCTGGACGCTCACCCCCCTGCTCGAGGAGACTCCCGACGAGCGCAGGAAGGGGCTCGCCCGCGAAGCCTGGGACGTGCTCGATCTCGACGGCGACGGCGAACTCGAGTTCGCGCTGGCGATCAGCCGCGTCGGCGCCGAGACGATCCGCGAGGGCCTGCGGCTGATCCGCGGCGAACCGCGCCGGATCGAACTCCACGAACTGGCGCGTGACGGGACCGTCGGCCGGAAGCCGGAGCGGACGCTCGAACTCGACGGGCATGCCTGGTGGCTGCGGCATCCCGGAGGATGGGTCAGCCCGTTCCGCGACCTCGACGGCGACCGTCGGCCGGAGCTGCTCGCACTGCGCATCGCGTTCGGCTACTTCGGAGCGCTGCGGGCCATCGCCTTCGGCTCGGTCAAGGCGACGTTGCGTCCCGTCGTGTGCACGATCGATCCGGACGGCCGCCTGCACCCGCTCGAGGGCTCGGTCCCGGAGGCGCGCTTCCGGATGGATCTCGAGGATCTCGACCTGTCCCGGTTCCGGTCCTTCCCCGGCGATCTCGACGGAGACGGCCGGCTCGACATGGTCGACGTGGATCGCGACGAGGTGCGGATCACCTGGGGCCGGCCGGGGCCGCGTTTTCCGGATGATCCGGATCGCGTGATTCCGCTCGGCGCCGCCGTGGACAGCTTCGACCAGGTCCGGTTCCTCGATGTCGACGGACGCGGCGCGCTCGACCTGCTGGCCATCGAGCCACAGAAGGCGGGCCGGGACGAGGATGACCGGCCGAGCCGGCCGGTGCGGCTCGAGCTGATCACGCTCGACACGGAGCGCCGATGAGGACCGCCCGCCGCGTCGTCGCGATCGCGCTCGTGGCGGGCGCCGCGCTGCTCGTTCCGGGTGACGCGTCCGCAGACGACGGGACGCTGCTCGCGATCCACGAACGGGGCGGCAGGCTGGAGACGTGGACCGCGCTCGAGGGCTCCGGCCGCGCCGGGCGATGCGGCGTTCTCGTCGAGCAGACGGCGTCGCCGCGACGCTGGGCCCTGTCTCTTGTCTGCCGCGACGGCGACGAACCGACCGTCCGTCCGCTCGAGGAGATCGCCGCCTCCCGGGCTCCGGCACTCGGCGCCGACCACGACACCGGCGGGCGGCCGCTGCTGCTGCTCGGCCTTCCGGGAGGACGGATCGTCGCCAGACGGGTGGACATCGACAGCGGGTCGCTCGGCCCCCCCTCGGTGCTTCTCGACGAACCGTCCCTCGGCCGGGCGGAGCTGGCGGACCGGACCGACGTCGACGGGGACGGCACGGACGATCTCGTCGTCGCGACGCCTGACGGGCTGGCGGTCTGGCGCCGGCACGCGACGGGATTCTCCCGGCTCGGCGCGGTCACGCTGCCCCGTCGCGCGGCGCTCAGCGTTCTCGGCCCGCAGGCGATCGTCCGGGGCCCCGCCTACGACCGGCGGGCGGACGCCGCTCCGCGCGTCCGGTGGATGCGACCGGAGCCGCGCCCCGGATCGCGGCTCGCGGTCCGCAGGGTCTCCCTCGCCGCCGGGGCGGCGATCGCGACGTGCGAGGCATGGATCCGCACGGACGAAGCCGTGTTCGTGGGGCCGATGCGGGTCGTTGCGGGACCCGACGGCCCGCTGCTCTTCGGCCTGACGCTGCCCACCGGACGCGTCTCGGTGCTCGGCAAGTGGTCGATCCTGCTTGCTCCGCTGGTGTGCGACCGCACGGCGCGGGGCATTGCGCCGCTCGCGACCGGCAGGACGCCGATCCCGATCTGGTCCTCGACGCGGTTCGCTGCGCGCGCCGACTTCGACGGCGACGGCACGGTCGACCTCGGCATCCAGGGGGTGTCGGGCCGGCGCCGCCCGCAGGCCGAGCTGCTGCTCTACGACGGGGCGGCGCTTCGCCGCGGAACGCTGCCGCAGCCGACGACGTTCTCGGTGGCGATGAAACGCGCCCCGCGCGGTCCCTGGCTGAACTGGGAGGCGGACCTCGACGACGACGGGCTTCCCGAACTCGTTTACACCCCGCGCCAGGGCGCGGTCGCCGTGATCCCGAGCCGGCGCGCCGAGGGTGGCGCGTTTCCGCTCGAGCGGAAGTCGGGCGCCGAACGGGCGCTGCCGGAAGGCGCGCTCCTGACCGCACCCCCGGCGGCCCTCCGGTTGCGGAACGGCGGCGACATCGTCCTGCTGCGCG
>RFIB01000151.1 GCA_003695625.1 Acidobacteriota bacterium
GCGATCGCCCAGCAGGAGCAGGTCCCGCTGCCGGAACTGGGCTGGGACGACGAGATTCCCTACAGCGTCCGCCACGCGGTCGACCTCGCCGTCCGCGAGCATGTCGGCAAGCTGACCGGGGCGAAGAACGACGCCGGCAAGACGTTCATCCACCCCTACTTCAGCAACTACGTCGAGATCCGCGACGGCCGGCCGGTCACGTGGGTCACGCTGCAGCGCTGCCTGCCGGACCGGATGGTCACCGAGCGCATCGAGTACGTGTTCGAGAAGGACGCGAAGGGGGAATACACCCTCGCCGAGGAGCGCAAGGTCAACGAGGTCGACCGCTCGCTGCCGCTCAAGATCGAGAAGCTCGAGCTGGCGCGGCCGATCAAGCCGTTCTCGTTCCAGCACGACCAGCTCAGCATCGAGATGACGTCCGGCACGTACGTCACGCGCTACGTCGGCGACCACCCGGTGGCGCTGGAGATCGCCGGCAAGGGACACGTGCGGCTGACGCCGCCCGACGACTACCAGGAGCAGTTCTGGAAGCGCTACCTCGACGGGCCGGTGCTCGACGCCGACATCGTCGGTGTCGAGATCGAGTTTCATCACCTCGACCGCAGCTTCCTCGAACTGATCGGCTGGACGCCTCCCGGCGGCGAGGTGCGGCCGTTCGAGTTCTCGGGAGAGGACGTCGCGGCGCCCGAGAAGCTCGTCGAACGCTACCGGGAGCTGACCGAGGACAGCGACGAGATCGCCTGGACGCCCCGCGGCTACCGCGAACTGCAGCTGCCGCAGTACAAGGGCACGTGGTCGATCGCGTTCGAGACGACGGACGGCCGGGAGATCCTCTACGGGTACTCGCCGGTCGAGCCGCAGGAGATCGGGGTCTACACGGTCGAGAAGGGCATCTCGCTGCGCAAGCGGACCCGCGAGCGAACGCGCCTGGTGGCGGTCTATCCGGCCCCGGAGACGCGGGCGCTGCCCGTCGACGAGCGGGACCGGCGCGAGTCGCTGCGTTTCGTCGTTCCCAACAAGATCAATGCGCGGTTCGACATCGACGGCGACAAGTTCATCGCCACCGCGTCGCTCGACCTGATCGTGGCCGAGCCGACCGACTCGCTGCTGTTCTCGATCGGCGGCAACCCGACCGTGCGCTACGTGCGCGACCTCGAGACCGACGCGCAGCTTCCGTTCGTTCCGTACAAGAATCCGTTCTCCGAGATCTTCGGCTTCGAGGAGACGGTCAACACGTACCGCGTCGCGTTCCCGGAGATGCTCCAGCCGGGCACCGTGCTCCGGATCGAGCTGTCGTACAACAGCCCGAAGCTGGTCTACAAGTTCGACGAGGGATTCTGGCGCATCTCCCGCCAGGGCCTGATTCCGTTCTCCCGCGGCCTGGGCGATCCGGCGATGATGTCGTTCGTGCTGCGCACCAAGGCGAAGTACGAGCACGTCTCGTTCGGCGAGAAGGCCCGCGAGGAGGTGGCCGGGGACTACCGCTACACCGAATGGCGCTCGCCGCGCGGCGTGAACTTCCCGACGATGATCATCGGCCAGTTCTACGAGCCGATCACCGCCGAGGTCGACGGCGTGACGATCGAGGGCTACGCCACCCGCGTCCGCAACGACCAGCTGAGCAGCCTGCGCGTACCGCAGAAGGGCATGAAGCAGGAGGTCGAGAAGGCCCGCAGCGCGATCGAGGGCTATCACAAGATCTTCGGCGTGCACTATCCGTTCACGACGCTGCGGGTGGTCAGCGTGCCGTTCCAGGGCTACGCCCAGTCGCCGACCTCGATCCTGTTCATGGACGAGAACCTGCTGCTGCCGGAGGGCGTGATCGGCCAGTATCTCGATCCGCGCAAGTGGGAGAGCATCACGGCCCACGAGGCGGCCCACCAGTGGTGGGGCGGCCTCGTCTCCAACACGGACTTCTTCCACTACTGGTTCGTCGAGTCGCTGGCCGACCTCAGCGCGGCGCTGTACCTCGAGGCGGTCAAGCCGGGCAGCATCGAGGTCGCAATCAACGACTGGCGCGACATGACGCTGCGCAGCGAACACGTCTGCTCGATCAAGGACGACATCCTCTATGGCGGCGAGATCGGCAAGTACCGCGCGCAGCCGCTGCGCTACACCAAGGGCCCGTACGTGCTGCTGATGCTCGGCGAGCACTTCGGCTACGACAAGCTGCGCGGCTTCATGCAGCGCCTGCTCGAGCTGCATCGCGGGGACCTGGTCACGACGACCGACCTGCAGCGCGTCGCCGAGCAGGTCGTCGGCGTCCAGCTCGACTGGTACTGGGACCAGTGGATCCGCGGAAACGGCGTCCCGACGATCGGCTACGAGCTGGGCAGTCCGCGCCGCGAAGGGGACAAGTGGGTCCTCGACTACCGGTTCACCCAGAAGGTGGTCCGCGGCGACGAGGTGCTGCCGGGCAAGGTGTTCCGTCTCGTGATCCCGATCCATCTGACGGCTCCCGACGGCTCGACCAAGGTCGTGCGTGTGTGGCTCAAGGAGGCCGAGAAGGCGGGGCGGCTCGAGCTGGACTTCGAGCCCCGGGGCACGCCCCGGATCGACCCCGACAACCGGATGCTGTTCCGCCGCGAGCGGCTGTGACGGCCCGCGGCGCCGCGCGCCGGCGCATCGTTGCAGGATCGTCACGCGCCGGTCGCGGTCGCGCGTGGTTGCATGAGGGCAGGGACCGGTCCCGGTCCCGGAGCGTGCGCGGACGATGGATCGCAAGCGAACCGTCGCCGTCGTCGAGGACGACGCGGACATCGCCGAGGTTCTGCGCTACAACCTGCGCCGAGCGGGGTTCGACGTCGAGGTCTACGGGCGCGGCGACACGGCGCTGGCCGCCCTGCGCCGGCGTCCGCCGGACCTGGTGCTGCTCGACCTGATGCTTCCCGGCGTCGACGGGCTCGAGATCGCGCGGCTCGTCCGCCGCGACGAGCGGGCCGGCCGCGTGCCGATCATCATGCTCACCGCCCGCGGCGAGGAGGCGGACCGGATCGTCGGGTTCGAGGTCGGGGCCGACGACTACATCGTCAAGCCGTTCAGTCCGCGCGAGGTCGTCCTGCGTGTCAGGGCCGTGCTGCGCCGCCGCGAGGAGGCCGGCGCCCCGCGCGACGACCGCGTCGTGCTCGAGGCCGGCACGCTGCGCCTGCTGCGGCACGAGCATCGCCTGCTGGTCGGCGGCGAGGAGGTGCGGCTGACCGCGACCGAGTTCCGGCTGCTCGAGTACCTGATGCTCGCGCCGGGAATCGTCCGGGGACGCGACGCGCTGCTGACCGAGGTCTGGGGCTACGCCAGCGGCGTCGACAGCCGGACCGTGGACACGCACGTCCGCCGGCTGCGCCGCAAGCTCGGTCCGGAGGCGGAGCGGATCGAGACCGTCGTCGGCGTCGGGTACCGGTTCCACGGCTGACGGCGCCTCGCCCGCCTGCTTGCCTGTGACGATCGTGTGACAGCGGGCCGGATGGCCGTTCCTGCGGCGGCGAACGCGCCCCGCGCCACGGACAATCGTCGTCCCCGGAGCAGCGGCCCGGCGAGACCTGACCGCGACCGGGAACCGGAGGATGGCGCATGACGACCAGATGGCTGACGACGATCCTGATCCTCGCGGGGGCGCTCGTGCCGACCGGAAGCGCGGCGCTCGCGCAGGCGATGAAGGTCGATGCCGACGTGCCGACGTACCACGCGACCCGCAGCGTGGCGGGAAGCCTCAACTCGGTCGGCTCCGACACGATGAACAACCTGATGACGCTGTGGGCCGAAGGGTTCCGCCGGGTCCACCCGAGCGTCAAGGTCCAGATCGAGGGCAAGGGCTCGTCGACCGCCCCTCCGGCGCTGATCTCCGGCACCGCGCAGCTCGGACCGATGAGCCGCCGGATGAAGGCCGCCGAGATCGACGCCTTCGAGAAGAAGTTCGGCTACAAGCCGCTGGAGATCCGCGCCGCCGTCGACGCGCTGGCGGTGTACGTCAACAAGGACAATCCGATCGAGCGGCTGACCATCGAGCAGGTCGATGCGATCTTCTCCAAGACGCGCAAGTGCGGCGCGACACAGCCGATCGACCGCTGGGGACAGCTCGGGCTGACCGGCTCCTGGGCCGGCAAGCCGATCAGCCTCTACGGCCGCAACAGCGCCTCGGGCACGTACGGCTATTTCAAGAAGCACGCGCTGTGCAAGGGCGACTTCAAGGACACGGTCAAGGAGCAGCCCGGCTCGGCCTCGGTCGTCCAGGGCGTCACCGAGGACCTCTACGGCATCGGCTACTCGGGCGTGGGCTACCGCACGTCGGGCGTCAAGGCGGTCGCGCTGTCGAAGGACGGCAAGGAGTTCCACGGCGTCGAGCCGGAGTCGGTGTATTCCGGCAAGTACCCGCTGGCGCGCTTCCTGTACATCTACGTCAACCGTCCGCCGAACCAGCCGCTCGATCCGCTGACGCGGGAGTTCCTGCGGTATGTTCTCTCGCGCGCCGGGCAGGAAGTCGTGATCAAGGACGGCTACCTGCCGCTGCACGCGAAGCTGGTCGCCAGGGAACTGGCCAAGCTCGACTGACGCCGTCGCGGGAGGTCCGACATGCCGCTCGCCCGGCGAATTCCCCCCGGAACCCGGCAACCCGGAGGGGAGCCGCGCCGCATCCGCGGAACCACCGCCCGCCGCCGGCTGGCTGCCGATCGGTTCGGCCGCTGGCTGGTGGCGGCCGGCGGCGTCGGGATCATCGCCACGATTCTCGGGATCCTGCTGTTCATCCTGATCGAGGTCTGGCCGCTGTTCGGCGGCGCGCGCGTCGAGCCGCTCGCCGGCGTGCGTGACGCACGACTCGATCCCGCGGCGCTGGTCATCGACGAGTACCGCACCCACGCGGTCTCACTCGACCGCGACGGTCGGGTCCGGATCGTCGATCTCGAGCGCGGTGTGGTCGACGACGAGCTGCCTCTCGCGGGGGACGTCGGCGCTCCCGACGGCCCGCCGACGGCGCTGGCCCCGGTCTCGGGCCGGCCGGTCGTCGCAGGCGGGTTCGCCGACGGGCGGGTCGTGGTGCGGACCGTCTCGTTCGCGATCTCCTTCGACGACACCGGACGGCGCCTCGTCGCTCCGGAGGTCTCCGCGCCGACCGTCCTCGCGGCACCCGGGACGGAGGGCCGCACCGTCGTGCGCCTCGCCGTTGCGGCGAGCCCCGCCGGCGACGAGCTGGCCGTCGCCGCGGCGTGGGCCGACGGGACGCTGCACGTGTTCCACACGACGCGCGAGGAGAACGACTTCACCGGCGAGGTCGAGACGTCGGTCGAGGACCGCCCGCTCGAGCCGCTCGCCGGGGGACCTCCGGCGGCTCTCGCCGTCAGTGCGCGGGGCGAGCGGGTGCTCGCCGCCACGGCGGACGGACGCCTGGCCCTCTACGAGGCCGGTGATCCGCGGCCGTCGTCCGTGTCCGGGCCGGGAGCCCCGGTGACCGCCCTGACCTGGCTGGTCGGTGACCGCGCCGCCGTCGTCGGCCGCAAGGACGGGGCGATCGAGGTCTGGTTCCCGATCCGCGACCGTGGCGAGACCCGGTCGCGGATCGTGTTCGTGCGCGCGTTTCCGCCGCGGGACGCGCCGATCGCGGTGCTCGCGCCGTCGCTGCGCAACAAGGGCTTCGTCGCGCTGGACCGCGGCGGCGGGGCCGGGCTGTACCACTCGACCTCGCGGCGGACCCTGTGGAGGGGAGAGGCCGGCGAGGCGGCCCGCACGCTCGTGCTCGCGCCGCGCGCCGACGGCCTGCTCGTCGGCGGCAGCGGACAGCTCGCGCTGTGGCGCGTCGACAATCCGCACCCGGAGATCAGCCTCGGCACGCTGTTCGGCAAGGTGTGGTACGAGGGGTATCCGGGGCCTGCGTGGGTCTGGCAGTCGACCGGCGGGACCGACGACGCGGAGCCGAAGCTCAGTCTCGTGCCGCTGCTGGTCGGGACGCTCAAGGGCACGTTCTACTCGCTGATCCTCGCGATTCCGATCGGCGTGCTCGGCGCGATGTACGCCTCGCAGTTCATGCATCCCAGGCTGCGCAACGCGGTCAAGCCGGTGGTCGAGATCATGGCCGCACTGCCCAGCGTCGTGCTCGGCTTCCTCGCCGGACTGTGGCTCGCCCCGCTGATCCAGCGCGTCTTTCCGGGGCTGCTGCTGACGCTGGTGCTCGTCCCGCTGGCCGTCATCGCCGCAGGGGCTGTGTGGCACCGGCTGCCGGCCCGGCTGCGCCATCGGGTGCCCGACGGCCTCGAGGTCGTCGCGTTCGCCGCGGCGATCGTCGCGGCGATGTGGCTCTCGTTCGAGCTGTCGCCGTGGGTCGAGAGCATGGTGTTCGGCGGGTCGTTCCCCGACTGGATCCACGCCGTCTCCGGCATTCCGTACGACCAGCGCAACGCCGTCATCGTCGGCATCGCGATGGGGTTCGCGGTGATCCCGATCATCTTCTCGGTCGCCGAGGACGCGTTCTCGAACGTGCCCCGGACGCTGATCTCCGGCTCGCTGGCCCTCGGCGCCTCGCGCTGGCAGACCGTGACGCGCATCGTCCTGCCGACGGCGAGCCCCGGGATCTTCTCGGCCGTGATGATCGGATTCGGCCGCGCGATCGGCGAGACGATGATCGTGCTGATGGCGACCGGCAACACGCCGATCATGAGCTGGTTCCCGTTCAACGGTTTCCGGACGCTGTCGGCCAACATCGCGGTCGAGATCCCCGAGGCGCCCTACGGCGGCACGCTGTATCGCACGCTGTTCTTCTCGGCGCTGCTGCTGTTCGCGCTGACGTTCGTGATCAATACCGTCGCCGAGGTCGTGCGCCAGCGCCTGCGCGGCCGCTACGCCGACCTGTGAGCCGGGCGGGAGGATCGCGATGACCGCTTCCGGCAGGCAGAGCGAAGGCATCGGCCGGCTGCTGACGTGGCTCTGCGGCGGTGCGCTGGCGCTCAATCTCGTCCTCGTCGCCGGGCTGCTCGCCGTGCTGCTCGTCCACGGGGCGGGCTACTTCTGGCAGAAGAAGCTGCTGCTGGTCGAGACGGTCGACGGCGAGCGCCACCTCGGCGAGGTCACCGGCGAGGAGCCGGTCCCGGGGCCCGACGGCACGCTGGCGACCTCGACCGGGCGTCGGATCCGACTCAAGGTCGGCAACCGCGACATCACCGGCCGCGACTTCGTCTGGGTCGACGAGAGCCGCATCGCCCGGCGGAGCCACCCGCCCGATGCGTGGCAGCTCGAGCGGACCGAGTGGGGCAACTTCTACGGCTATCTCGAGGCGGTCGTGCGCGACGGCGATCCGCTGATCTCCGGCCGGCACGCCGTCGCCGAGGCGCTCGACGGCCTGCTCGCGCGCAAGGAGCGCGAGCGGCGCGAGGTCCGGCGGCTCGAGCGCGGGCCGCTGGCCGACGTCAACGCCGCCCTCGAGGCGCTCCGGCTCGAGCGCCGCGCAGCCCAGCGGCGCGGCGACGACGAGGCGCTCGAGCGGATCGATCGCGACATCGCGCCGCTCGAGGCCGAGTACCGCGTGCTCGCCGGCCGGCTGTCGGCCCTGCGCGAGACGCTCGAGCGCGAGCAGCTCGTCGTCGAGAACGCCCAGGGCATCCGGCACGAGTTTCCGGTCAGTCACGTGGTTCGCGCCGTCCCGGCCAACCGGATCGGCACCGGAGCGCGGATCCGGATCTACGCCTCGCGGCTCGTCGAGTTCCTCACCGGGGAGCCGCGCGAGTCGAACACCGAGGGAGGGATCTTCCCCGCGATCTTCGGCACCGTGATGATGGTGTTCCTGATGAGCTTCGCGGTCACCCCGTTCGGCGTGGTGGCGGCGGTCTACCTGCGGGAGTACGCGACGCAGGGCTGGCTGACCCGCTCGATCCGGATCGCGGTCAACAACCTTGCCGGCGTGCCGTCGATCGTGTTCGGCATCTTCGGGCTCGGGTTCTTCGTCTATCTCGTCGGCGGGACGATCGACCGGCTGTTCTACCCGGAAGCGCTGCCGACGCCGACCTTCGGTACCGGGGGGATCCTCTGGGCCTCGCTGACGCTGGCGCTGCTGACGGTGCCGGTCGTGATCATCGCCACCGAGGAGGGTCTCGCCGCGGTCCCGCGCATCGTGCGCGAAGGCTCGCTCGCCCTCGGCGCGACCAAGTTCGAGACGACCTGGAAGGTCGTCGTTCCTGCTGCGGCGCCCGGAATCCTGACCGGAATGATCCTCGCCATGGCCCGCGCGGCGGGGGAGGTGGCGCCGCTGATGATCGTCGGCATGGTCAAGCTGGCCCCCGCGCTTCCGGTCGACGGTCACTTTCCGTTCGTGCATCTCGAGCGCAAGTTCATGCACCTCGGGTTCCATATCTACGACGTCGGCTTCCAGAGTCCGAACGTCGAGGCGACCAAGCCGCTGGTGTTCGCCACCGCGCTGCTGCTGATCGCGGTCGTCACCGCGATGAACGTCGTCGCGATCGTGGTGCGCAACCGTCTGCGCCGGAAGTACGCGGGGAGCGCTGTATGATGTCCGCCGCCACGTCGGCCAGCTCACGAGGACAGCATCCGATGACGACCCCCGATTCGATGCCGGTGCCCCCCAAGGGCGCGGTGCCGGACGCCGCCGCCGGGCGCGATCCCGCGCTGGATCCCGGCATCGAGGATCCGATCTTCTCCGTCCACGGCCTGTCGCTGCACTACGGCGACAAGCAGGCGCTGCATGACATCAGCATCGAGATCCCGCGCAACCGGATCACCGCGTTCATCGGGCCGTCGGGCTGCGGGAAGTCGACGTTCCTGCGCTGCTTCAACCGGCTGAACGACCTGCTCGACAACGTGACGATCCGCGGCGACATCCTGTTCGAGGGCCGGAGCATCTTCTCGCCGGAGGTCGAGATCAACACGCTGCGCCGCCGGATCGGCATGGTGTTCCAGAAGTCCAACCCGTTCCCGAAATCGATCTACGAGAACATCGCCTACGGTCCCCGGATCCATGGGGTCCGCGACCGGCGCCGGCTCGACGAGATCGTCGAGCGCAGCCTGCGGGCGGCGGCACTGTGGGACGAGGTCAAGGACCGGCTCCACGACAACGCGCTCGGGCTGTCGGGGGGTCAGCAGCAGCGGTTGTGCATCGCGCGGGCGATCGCCGTCGAGCCGGACGTCGTGCTGCTCGACGAGCCCTGCTCGGCCCTCGATCCGCTGGCGACGGCGCGGATCGAGGAGCTGATGCAGGATCTCAAGGAGAACTACACGCTGATCATCGTCACGCACTCGATGCAGCAGGCATCGCGCGTGTCGGACTACACGGCGTTCCTCTATCTCGGCCGTCTGATCGAGTACGGCGTGACCGAACAGTTGTTCATCAAGCCGCGCAAGAAGGAGACCGAGGACTACATCACCGGCCGCTTCGGCTGACGCTCGTCGCTGGTCCGCGCGGCCGACGTGGCATTACAATGACGCAACAGGCGTTCCGCTGACCCGGCGAGGGCTCGGCGGCCGAAGGAACGATGACCCGACTCGAACGACACTACGCCGAGCAGCTCGAGGAGATCTCCTCGAAGCTGATGCGGATGGGCGGCCTGGTGGAGCAGGCGATCGAGAGCGCTCTCGACGCGTACGAGCGCCGTGATGCCGAGCTGGCGCAGCGGGTGCGCGACGCGGACGTCGAGATCAACCGGCTCGAACTCGAGATCGACCAGCTCGGGCTCGAGACGCTGGTGCGCTATCAGCCCGCCGCCCGGGACCTGCGCTTCCTGATCGCGGCGATGCAGATCAATACCGATCTCGAGCGTGTCGGCGACATCGCGAGCAACGTGTGCAAGCGGGTCCAGGAACTGTGCGAGGAGCCCCCGTGGGAGGCGCCGATCGACGTTCCGGGCATGGGCCGGCTGGCCCTGCGCATGCTGCACGACGCGCTCGATGCGTTCGTGTCCGGCAATGCGGACGCGGCACGTGCGGTGATCGCGCGGGACGAGCAGCTCGACGAGATCATGGAGCAGGCGTTCGCCGACCTGCTCCAGGCGATGCGTGACGACACCGCGGCGACCTCGCGCGCGATCCGGCACTCGTTCATCGCCAAGTATCTCGAGCGGATCGGAGACCAGGCGACGAACATCTGCGAGCTGGTCGTGTTCATGGTCGAGGGCACGGTGATCAAGCACCCGCGACTGACCGTCGAGAGCGACGGCACTGCGCCCGGTTCCCGCGGCGCCCCGTGACGGGGCGCCAGGGACGGTGGCGTTGAGCTCCTCGCTGCAGGGACGGTTGCTGCCGGTCGTCCTCGCGGCGGCCGTGCTCGCGGCGCTCGTGCCGGGCCTCGCCGCATGGTGGCTCAGTGCGTCGGAACTCCGCGCCGCGACGATCGAGAGGGTGCGTGCCGAACTCGCGCTCGTCGCCGGGGAGCTCGACCGCGAGGCGCCGGAGCCGGAGCGCGCCGCGAGACTGCGCCGGTTCGCGGACCGGCTCGGCATGCAGCTGGCACTGATCGGTGCCGACGGCCGGGTCCTCGCCGACTCGCACGACGTGCTGACCGGGACCGTGCTCGACCCGCAGGCCGCTCCGGAACTCGACCAGGCGCGGCGGCTCGGCTGGGGGGCCGAGACGCATCGGTCGCCCCAGTCCGGGGTCGTCTATCTCTACGTCGCGCTGCGGAGCGGTGCCGGGGAGCGGCCGGACTACGTGCGGGCGGCGGTGCCGCTCGAACACCTCGCCGGCACGTCGCGGCGACTGCGGCTCGCCCTGTTCGGGTTCGCGCTGATCGGGCCGGCTCTCGCGCTGCCGCTCGCCGCCCTGCTGCTCCGGCGCCGGCTCGCTCCGCTCGCGGTCGCGCGCGCGGCGGCGCGCGAACTCGCCGCCGGCCGGCTCGACCGGCCGTTCGCCGGCGACGCCGGCGTCGCGGACGACGACCTCGTTGCGGATCTCGAGCGGGCGCGGCAGCGCCTGCGCCAGCGCCTGCGGCGGATCGAGCGCCGCTACCGGAACCTGACGCTGGTCGTCTCGCGCATGAAGGAGGGCCTGCTGCTCGTCGACGGCGACCGGCGCGTCGTGCTGGCCAACGAGTCGTTCCGGGCTCACGTGCGTCTCGACGCCGATCCGGTCGGCCGGCGCCTTGCCGAGGTGGTCCGCGATCCCCGGATGATCGAGGTGATCGACGCCGTGCTCGAGAGCGGCGAGCCGCGCCGCGAGCTGGTCCGGCACACGGGCCCCGAGGTCCGCGCGTGGGAGCTGCTGGTCTACCCGCTGCCCGGTGACGGCGGCGGGGCGACGGCGGGGGCGGTCGCGCTGATGTTCGACGTGTCGAGAATCGAGCGGCTCGAGCGGACACGGCGCGAGTTCATCGCCAACGTGTCCCACGAGCTGAGAACGCCGCTGGCGTCGATCAAGGGCGCGACGATGATCCTCGCCGACGGGGCCGCCGACGACCCCGCGGCGCGCGAGCGGTTCCTCGCCACGATCCTGCGCCAGGTCGACCGGCTCGGCGAGCTCGTCTCGGACCTGGGCGACCTGTCGCGGATCGAGACCGGCGCGGTCCGCCTCGTCCCCGAGCCGATCACCGTCCGGCCGCTCGTCGAGGAGGTGGTCGAGCAGGTGCTGGTCCGCCACCCGGACGCGGACGTGCAGGTGCAGGTCGACGTGCCGGCAGACTTCGTCGTCGTCGCCGACCGCGGCCGGCTCGAGCAGATGCTGGTCAACCTGGTCGACAACGGGGTCAAGTTCAACCGTCCGGGCGGCACGGTCACGGTGCGCGCCGCCGTCGGCGACGACGGCGGCCCCGTGATCGTCGTCGAGGATACCGGGATCGGGATCGCCGAGGCCGATCGCGAGCGGGTGTTCAGCAGGTTCTGGCGCGTCGAGGCGTCGCGGTCGCGGGAGCGCGGCGGGACCGGGCTGGGCCTGGCGATCGTCAAGCACCTGATGGCCCTGCACGGCGGCCGGGTGCGCCTCGAGTCGACGCTCGGCCGCGGCAGCCGGTTCTTCCTCGAGTTCCCGCCGGCGAGGCGCGGCTAGCCGGTCGCGCCTCCGCCGAGTTCCCGGGCCCGCAGCTCGAGCGCGCGATATTCCGGCCGGCGCGCCGCGCCGTGCAGCAGCACCGCGAACACGAAGCCGACCAGTCCGAGGCCCGCGAACATCAGCACGGTCCACGTGTAGTCCAGCACGCCGCCCCGCGTCGGGTCGACGCCGGGGTTCGCCAGGTCGGTGATCCGGCCGGCGAGGATCGGGAACGCGAACATGCCGAGATTCTGGATCGAGGTCATCACGCCGTAGGCCGTGCCGAGGCGGCGCTCCGAGACGACGAGCGCCACGCCGGGCCACATCGCCGCAGGGACGAGGGACAGCGCGATGCCGAGGGCGAAGATCGGCAGCCACGGCGGGATCGTCGTCAGCGCGAGCAGCGTGTGGGACACGAGCAGGATCCCCGAGCCGAGCATCATCAGCGTCGCGCGCCGGCCGACACGGTCGACGACGAATCCGAACAGCGGTGTGAAGAGGATCGTCGCCCAGACGATCAGCGACGTCAGGTCGCCGCTCGCCTCGAGCGACAGGCCGAACTTGTGATGCAGCAGGTCGGGACAGAACGCCTGGAACGGGAAGATCGCCGAGTAGAACGTCACGCACAGCGCCGAGATGTAGAGGAACGCCCGGTTGGTCAGCAGGTCGCGGATGTCCGTCAGCCGGAACCGCTCGTCCTCCGCGAGCAGCCCGCGCTGCATCTCGTCGCCGGTCAGCCAGCGGTCGATCACGACGTAGACGACAAAGGCGAGGAACCCGAGGCTCATCAGCAGGGCGGCCGCCCAGATCGCCGTCGTCCAGCCCCACGGTGCATGGATCAGGCGGGGCGAGGCCTGCAGCGCGAGCGCGGTGCCCAGCCGGGCGACCGCCAGGTTGACCGCGAACGCGAACGCTAGTTCCCGCTCGCGGAACCAGCGCGCCATCGTCTTGTTGATCACGACGATGCTCGTCTCGGCGCCGAGGCCGAACAGCAGCCGGCCGAGGATCATCATCTTGAGTTCGGGGGAATAGGCGGTCAGGAAACTGCCGAACAGCCCGTGGAGCGGACCGCCGGCACGGAACGTGTCGCTCGCCCCGTACGCCGTGACGATCACGCCCAGCGCGCAGCACAGGTTGAACAGCAGCCCTGTCCGGCGGATGCCGATCCGGTCGAGGATGATGCCGCCGAAGACGGTCATCAGCAGGAACGTGTTGGGCACCGAGTAGAACGAGACGATCACGCCGTACTGCTCCGACGTGATCCCGAGCTCGCTCTGCAGCAGCGCCTTGATCGACGACAGGGCGTCGTAGGCGTAGTAGTTGGCGCCCATCACCAGGCTGACGAGCAGCAGGACCGCCCAGCGGACGGCAGGGTGGCGGTCGGACGGAGAGGTCGAGGATCCCATCGTCGGCTCCGGGACGGCGATCAGCGCCGCCGGCGCCGGAGCCGCCGCGGCGCGGACCCGGCACGAAGGCCGGCATTATCCCCCGGAACGCGCCGCGGTCAGGGACCTTCCCAGTGGCAGCTGTTGGTGGCGCGGACCAGCCATGCGCGCAGCGCCGTCCCGTCGGCGGGGGCCGCGCCGGGCAGCACGAGGGTGGTCGCGCCGTCGGTCCGGTCGGCCAGCCGCGGGGCAGGAAACGCCGGGTCGGTGTCCTCGAGCAGGTGATAGCCGGCCGCGCCGGCGGTCTCCGGCCACGAGAACGCCAGGTCGTCGCCGGAGCGCTCGACGGTCAGACCGGCAGGCACCTCGCCGGGCTTCGCGTCGGGGCACGCCAGCGGCGCGCACTCGAGTGCCCGGTCGGCACGCAGGTTCAGCTCCCAGCGGTCGAGCCGTCCGGCGGGCACCGCCGTGTTGCGGTTGTCCCCCAGCACGAGCGTCCACGTCCCCTGCGCCGATTCGCCGACGAAGTCGTCCATCGAGCCCGGTCCGTCCGGCCGGCGGTCGCGGTCGTAGCGCGCATGGATGTCCTGCTCGCCCTCGCGCGAGTGGTCGTGCAGGACGACCTGCGTGCCCGCCGGCGAGACGAGCGCGATGCGCAGCTCGCCGACGTCCTCGTGCAGCACGTCGAGCGTCACGTCCATCTCGGCGACACGGACGTCGTCCGGGATCTCGATCGTCGACTCGACGAACCCGAGCTGGAACGCGGGGATCGTCAGGTCGTCGTCGTTCGCATAGTCGCGCAGGCGGTTGCCGACCTCCACGCCGAATCCGATCGGGTCGGCCGGTCCCGCGTCGGAGACCGCCGCCAGCTCGAGCGGCAGGGCCTCGCCGCACGGGGCCTCCGGAAACAGCACGAGTTCGAAGTGGGGCGGAAGCGACTCGGCCGAGCTGCGGCTCGCGATGTCCGGCCACGCCCCGTCCCGACGCAGGATGCGGCCCCACGACGGCTGCCCGTTGGCGAGGATGCCGCGCACCGTCGTCGCATCCTCGTCGCCCCGGTTGGCCAGGCTGACCGGCAGCACGATCGTCTCGCCCGGGTCGAGCCGGCCGTCGCCGTTGCCGAGCGGGCCGTCGTCGAGCACGCGATGTCCGTCGTGGCCGAGCCGCACCCCGACCGCCGTCGCGACGACGCGGCCGGTGGCGACCAGCGCGTAGCCCTGCGGGCCGATCGGCACGTCGCGGGCGATCACCCGCACGGTCCACTCGCCGGGCTGCGGCGCCGGCACGAGCACCTGCTCGACGTTGTTGATCGGGTCCGCCGGTCCGTCCGGCACCGAGCGCCCGGCGCCGTCCGTCGCGTTGCCGCGGTAGACCGTTCCGTCCGGTGCGGTGACCTCGAGGTCGAGATCGTTGACCGTCGCCGTCGCGGCGAGCAGTTCGGCAGGCGGCTCGGTGAACACGAGCGTGATCCGCAGGTCCTCGTCCGTGTCGGTCACGTCCAGCGGGTAGGTCGCCTCTCCGCCGGCCCCGAGGCCGTCGGCGCGCCGGACGTCGTCGAGGACGACCAGCCCGCGCGCGTCGCCCGCGAACGCCAGCGAGCGTTCGAGGTGGACGCGGCCCCAGCCCTCGAGGTCGCTCGGGAAGCCGGCGACCTTGGTCATGTCCTGCGTGCCCGCGAGCAGCACCGCCTTGAGCAGCGCCCCGGTCGGCGTGCGCGCGTCGAGCGGCTCCGGAGCGCCGGTCGGGTACCAGCCCTCGACGAAGTACTGGCGCACCAGCGCGGCGGCGCCGGCGACGGCCGGGCAGGCCATGCTCGTGCCGGTCAGCGAACGGGTGCCGCAGGGATCGTTGCTCGCCGCCGAGACCGTCGAGCAGCCCGGGGCGTAGATCTCCGGCTTGCGGCGCCCGTCGCTCGTCGGGCCGGTGCCGCCGGAGCAGTGGTCGTCCGCGTTCTCCTCACGCTGGGTCGCGCCGACCGCGAGCACGTTCTTGGCGTTCTCCGGCGTGCGCAGCGACGAGGTGTTGGTCACCGCGAACAGCACGAGGCTGTCCTCGTACTGCCAGCTGAAGTCGTCGATGTCCCGGCTCCAGCTCGTGTACGCGGTCGTGCCGTCGTCTCCCCACGAGTTGCTGTGCACCCGCGCGCCGTCCTCGTGGGCCAGCGCGAAGTAGTCGAGCAGGTTCGACGGCGCGCTCCCCGAGCCGTCGATGTCGTTGACGTTCGCGAACACGATCCTTGCGGCGTAGGCGTGGCCGTCGCCGGGGTCGTGGGCGCCCCAGGTGCCGCGGTCCCCGGCCATCGTGCCGTTGGTGTGCGTTCCGTGGCTGTCGGCGCCGAGTCCGCTGCTCGAGCGGTACGCGATCACCTTGCGGTGCGAAGGCCCCGGCGACCTGCCGCCGTCGTCGAAGTAGCACGAGTCGATGTCGAGCCGCCCGTCGATGTTGCCGAGGATCTGCTCCTCGCCGTGCAGGCCGTGGTCCCAGATCGACCGCACGTCACGCACGTCGGTCTGCACGACCCAGCTCGCGCCGTCGTTGCGCGGCGTCGGCTCCGGCGCCTCCTCGACGAAGGCGACGTCCTGCTCGGCGGCCAGCGCCCGCAGCGCCGCGACCGGACCGCGCACGAGCAGGCGGCGCTGCCCGTGGTCGGCCCACCGTGCACGGACCTCGAGGCCCAGCGCGCCGGCGCGACGGTCGATCGCGTCGAGATCGCCGTCGTTCCACAGCGACACGACCGCGAGCAGCCGGCCGCCGGCGCGCCGCGACGGATCGCGCAGCGGGCGGGTGCCCAGGTCCGGGGCAAGCTTCCAGTCGGGGTCGACCGGCCCCTGCCAGGCGAGCTCGGGCAGCGCCGCGAGCGCGGCGAGCGCCGCGGGATCGGGCACGCGCACGACGAAGGCGTGGTCGGGGACGTAGCCGAGGACGCGGAGACCGAGCGCCTCGAGCCGGGCGCGGAATGCGGCGTCCGGCGCGCGGCGCAGCAGGGCGATGCGGACGTCCGCGGACGCGTCCGGGCGCGCGGGACCGTCTGCACGGGCGGCGAGCCGCGAGAGGTCGAACGTGCCGGCGCGCAGCCGCAGGCGCGGGCCGTCAGCGGCCGCAGCGGCGAACGCGAGCGAGCAGGCGAAAGACAGGACGAGCAGGACGGCGGGACGGGGGCGGACCATCGATCCTCCGGCGGCGGCGCGGCCGCTCGGCGGTCCGCGTGCCGCCGGACAGTACGCCGGGACGCCCGGCGGGACAATCCGCGCGCGCGATCAGCCCGCGCTGCGGCGGAACGGCGTCTCGGTCCCGACGACGCGCCAGTCGCGGTTGTCCTCGCCGACGAGCACGATCCGCGGCCGATGCCGGGCGACCTCCTCGTCGTCGAGATCGGCGTAGGCGGCGAGAATCACGCGGTCCCCCGGACGGCACAGGTGGGCCGCCGCCCCGTTGGCGCAGCAGTCGCCGCCGCCCCGCGGCCCCGCGATCAGGTAGGTCGACAGCCGCGTGCCGCGCGTGACGTTGTAGATCTCGACCTTCTGGAACGGGAGCAGCCCGGCGGCATCGAGCAGATCCTCGTCGAGGGTCAGGCTGCCCTCGTAGTCCAGGTCGGCCTCGGTGACGATCACCCGGTGCACCTTTGCCAGCAGGAACGGTCGTCTCACGGTCTGGCTTCCTCCATCGTCGCGTGCGCCCCCCGCTTGCGCGGCTCGAGGATCATGTTGTCGATCAGGCGCGTCTCGCCGATCCACACGGCGAGCGCGACGAGCACGCGCCGGTCGATCTCGTCGACGCGCTCGAGAGTCTCGGTGTCGGTGATCGCGAGATAGTCGAGCCGGGCCAGCGGCTCGGACTCGATCACCTGGCGCATCGCCGCCTCGACCTGCCGGGCGTCGCGCACGCCCTGATCCTCGATCAGTTCGCGGGCGCGCTCGAGCGCCCGGTACAGGCAGGTCGCCGCCGCACGTTCGTCCGGGTCGAGGTAGGCGTTGCGGCTCGACAGCGCCAGCCCGTCCGCGTCGCGCTGGGTCGGACAGACGACGAGTTCCACGTCGAGATTGAGATCGCGGATCATCCGCTGGACGATGACGACCTGCTGGCCGTCCTTCTGGCCGAAGAACGAGAAGTGGGGCCGCACGATGTTGAACAGCTTGAGCACGACCGTCGCCACGCCCCGGAAATGTCCGGGACGCGACGCGCCCTCGAACACGTCCGACAGGCCCTCGACCTCGACCCAGGTCCGGTAGCCCGGCGGATACATCTCCTCGCCGGACGGCGCGAACAGGTAGTCGACGCCCTCCTGGACGCACAGGTCGGCGTCGCGCGTCAGGTCGCGGGGATAGCGGTCGAAGTCCTCGTTGGGGCCGAACTGGGCCGGATTGACGAACACCGACACGACCACCAGGTCGCACAGCTCCCGCGCGCGGCGGACGAGCGACAGGTGGCCGTCGTGCAGCGCGCCCATCGTCGGGACGAGCCCGATCTTGCGGCCGCGCCCGCGGGCCTCCTGCGAGATCTCGCGCATCAGGTGCAGGCGGCGGATCAGCTCCATCGTCCGGTCAGCTCCGTCCGGCCGTGCCGCGGCGCCGGCGCTCGTCGAGCGCGTCGGCGACGCGGCGGGGCAGCCGGTAGGTCTCCTCGCGGGCCGGGAAGGTCCCGCGGCGCACGTCGTCCGCGAACCGCGCGAGGGCCTCGACGGCGGCCGCCTGCAGGTCGGCGTAGCGCCTGACGAACCGCGGGGTCGGGCCCTCGCTCAGGCCGAGCACGTCGTGGAACACCAGCACCTGGCCGTCGCAGCCCTCGCCGGCACCGATGCCGATCGTCGGGACCGGAACCTCGTCGGTCACCAGCCGGGCGACGTCCGCCGGCACGCCCTCGAGCACGAGCGCGAACACGCCGGCGCCGACGAGCGCATGCGCGTCGTCGATCAGGACGTCGATCGCCTCGAGCGCGCGCGCCTGGACGCGGAATCCGCCCATGACGTGCAGCGACTGCGGGGTCAGGCCGAGGTGCCCGACGACCGGGATCTCCGCGTCGACCAGCGCCTCGATCACCGGGACCCGGCGCCGGCCGCCCTCGAGCTTGACCGCCTCCGCACCCCCCTCGCGCACCAGCCGGCCCGCGGCGAGCACCGCGTCGCGGGGCCCGGTGTGGTAGGTCAGGTACGGCATGTCGGCGACCACGAGCGCCCGCGGGCGCGTTCGCGCGACCGCGGCGGTGTGGCGGACCATGTCGTCGAGGTCGACGGCGAGCGTGTTCTCGTGCCCGAGCACGACCATCCCCAGCGAGTCGCCGACAAGGATCACGTCGGCGCCCGCCGCATCGACCAGGCGCGCGGACGGGGCGTCGTAGGCGGTCAGCATGACGAGCTTCTCGCCGCCCTTGCGGGAGCGCACGTCGGGGACGGTGATCTTCGACGGCGCGGCGGGACGCGGCGCATGATCGCCGGAACGGGGACTCACGGCGGCTCCTCCATCTCCCCGCCGGCACAGGGCCGGTCGCGGGACGGTCGGCTGCGCGGACCCGCGTCCCCGCCGGTCACCGGTCCAGGTCCCCCGCCGGGGGATCCCGGCCGCCCGGACGGGCCGCGGTCCGCAGCCAGCTTACCGTATCGTCACGCCGCCGTCAGGCCAGCGGCACGTAGTACTCGACCCCCCCGCGGTCCATCGCGTCGATCCGCTGGACCAGATCCTCGAAGTGCCGGTCATCGTGGATCGGGTCGAAGCGGTCGGTGTCGACGACCAGCAGCGGCCCCTGGTCCCAGCGGAAGAAGAACTCGTCGTAGGCCCTGACGACCTCCTCGAGGTACGGCCCGGCGATGCGGCGCTCGACCGGGCGCCCGCGCCGGCCGATCCGCTCGCGCAGCACACGCACGCCCGCGCGCAGGTAGACGACGAGGTCGGGGCGGACGACGTCCGGCGCCAGCACCGCGTAGAGGCGCTCGTAGGTGTCGAGCTCGGCGTCGTCGAGCGTCAGGTGGGCGAA
>RFIB01000152.1 GCA_003695625.1 Acidobacteriota bacterium
CGGTAGCGTTACAGTCCCCCCCCGACGCTTCGAGGAGTGTCCCCATGCGAATCCGCATCGCGACCGGCCTGCTCGTGCTCGTCGCCGCCGCGCTGCTGGCGACGGCGTGCCGGCCCGGCGCCGAACCGGCCGCGCCCGAGCAGCCGAAGCTCGACGCGCTGCTCGCGCAGCTTCCCTCGAGCGAGCAGCCCCCGCCCGACGAGGCGGTCCGGCGTGCCAAGGCGGCCGCCCGCCGGCTCGGCGTCGAACTCAAGTCGGAACTGCTGCGTCTGCTCGACGAGAGCGGGCCGGTCGGGGCGATCGAGGTCTGCTCGAAGCGGGCGACCGAGATCCGCCAGGCGCTCGCCGAGGAAGGACTGATGGTGCGCCGCGTCAGCCTCAAGGTCCGCAATCCCGCCGACCGGCCCGACGACTGGGAACGCCGGATTCTCGAGACGCTGGTCGAGATCGCGGCCGTCGACCGTTCCGCGCTGCCGGAGGAACTCGCCGTGGTCGTGGCTCGCGACGACGGCGAGGAACTGCGCTACCTGCGGCCGATCTTCGTCCAGCGTCCGTGCCTGACCTGCCACGGGCCGGTGGACCGGATGGACCCGGAAGTGCGCGACAAGATCGCCGAGCTGTACCCGGGCGACCAGGCCACCGGCTACGCCGAGGGTGACCTGCGCGGAGCGATCTCCGTCCGTCTCGACCTCGGGCAGCGATGAGACCGGCGGCCGCCGCGGCGTGGCTCGGACTCGCGGCGCTGCTCGGCGCCGCACCGTGCCGCGCTGCGGACGCGCCGCTTCCGCTCGAGACGCTCGATGCGGAGCAGCGGACCCGGCTGGTTGAGAGCGGCATCCGCGTCACGCCCGAACGGCTCGGGCAGCTCGCCGCGTCGGTCGTCCGCTTCGACGGGGCCGTCGCGGCCAGCGGCCTGCTCGTCTCGCCGCACGGTCTGGTCGTCACGCGGTTCGCGGTCGGCTCGGCGTGCACGCCGGACGACGCGGAACGCGCGGCGGCCGTCGCACGCGACGGATTCGCGGCCTGGACGCGCGCGGACGAGATCCGCTGCGCGGGGCTCGTGGCCGAGCTGCCGGCCCCGGATGGCGGCGTGACGCGCTACGAGGACGTGCGCCTGGTGCACATCCCGGAGCGGGCCCTCGCGACGTTCGGTGGCGATGCCGAGGCCGGCGCGTGGCCCCGGCAGCGCGCCGACGTGGCCTTCCTGCGGCTCCGGGCCGCGTCCGCAGCGGCGCCTGCCGCGGCCGGCGAGGAGCCGGCGTTCGCGGGCCGGGCGCTCGCGCCGCTCGCATCGATCGGGCCGTACCGCACCGCCCCGGCGTTCGTGATCGGCTGGGCGGGCACGCCCGAAGGACCGCGTCGCGTTCTCGCGTGGGGGATCGTGGACGGGTACGTGCCGGCCGGAAGCGCCGCCCGGCGGCCCTGGGCGACCACCGAGGCGGCACTGTTCGCGCGCGTGTCCGACACGCCGCCGTGGCGACTCTCCGCGGACAGCCTCGCCCAGCTCGGCGGCGTACGCACGCCGGGGTTCGTCGACCGCCAGCTCCAGGACGTGCCCGTCGCGGTCCTGCTCAGGGCCGCGCTCGCCGATCCGTCGCTGGCGGGCGCGCCGGTCTTCGACGGTCTCGGCCGGCTGATCGGAGTGCACTCGGGGCCCGTGCGCGGACCGGACGCTCCCGCCGACGGCCGCGCCGCGGTCGTGACCGATCTGCGATTCGTGCTCGACCTGCTGATCCGGCGCCATGGCGCCGTCGAGGTCGCCGCGGAACTCGGGCTCTGACCGCGCCTGGTCGATCGCCGCGACGCGTGCTCCGCCCCGTGCGTCACAAGGCGGGTGGCGACGAGCCGAACAGGCGATGGCGTACCGCGCCGAGCGCGCGGTTGATCGGGTTGCTGCGCGAGAGAAACCGGACGACGGGCGGGCGACGCACGCCGAGTCCGGCGAGCAGTTCCCACGCCTCGCGGTCCCGCGGCTGGATCGACAGCGCGGTGACCAGCGCCTCGACGGCCAGCCGGCGGTTCGCCTGCCGCAGGTAGATCCGCGCCAGGTTGGTGAACAGGTCGCTCCGCAGCGTGCTTCCCGCCGTCGCCTCCTCGCACAGGCGCCGTCCCCGCGCCAGCTCGCCGCGGCCGAGCGCCAGCGCGAGCCCGTAGTACGAGCGCAGCGGAGCGGCCCACGGAGCCTCCGGCTCCTCGGCGGAGTAGGCGAGGGCCTGTTCGAGCGGCTCGATCGCCTCGAGGTAGCGTCCGGCCCGGACAAGATCCGCCCCGTGCCGGTACCAGCGTTCGGCAGCACTCGGGGGCCGGGTCGTTCTCGCCATCGCAGCCTCCTCGATGACGAATCTGGGACCGGGATTCCCGGCGGGCAATCGTGCGGATTCAGGCGGGGGCGCGCGGAACGTGCGCCGCAAGCGTCGCGAGCTGTTCGCGCGCCGCCACGACGGTCCGGGCGTCGGTCCCCTCGATGGTGACCAGCACGCGGGCCGGCTCCGGATAGGACCCGATCTCCAGGTCGGGAAAGCGCGCGACGAGCTGCTCGAGCAGCGGCGCGAGGTCGGTCTCGCGCGCGCGGAACGCGAGACTCTCGCGATGCCGGGGAATCCCGTGGAACTCCCCGCGCAGCTCGCCGAACTTGCGTCTGAGGATGGAAGGCACTCCCGGCAGCACGTAGACGCGGTCGACCCGGATCGTCGGCCAGGTATCCGCCCCGCCGACCAGCTCGGCACCCTCGGGCACGCTCGCCATCCGCAGCTCGGCGGCGGTCGGCTCGCGGCCGACATGCTCCCGGATCCGCCGCGCCAGCTCGGGGTGGGTCGTGATGCCGACGCCGAACGCCGTCGCCGCGCCGGCAACCGTCACGTGGTCGTGGGTCGGCCCGATGCCGCCCGTGGTCAGCACGCAGCCGCTCTCGTCGAGGCCGCGCCGGACCGCCGCCGCGATCTCGGCGACGTCGTCGCGCACGACCTCGGCACGCTGCACACGCACG
>RFIB01000153.1 GCA_003695625.1 Acidobacteriota bacterium
GGCCGGCCAGGGCGCCCCGTCCAGCTCCGGCTCGAGCAGGTCGACGAGCAGCGGCCCGGCATCGCCCGCGGGCGGGTCGGGAACCAGGCGCCCGCCGACCAGCGAAGGGCGCCAGACCGCGATGACGCGCCCGGAGCTTCCGTGCCCGGCCTGGTCCAGCCGTTCCCGCGCGATCCGCACGAGGGGTGACGGTGGCGCGTCGGCCGGCGCGGCCGTCCCGGCGGCGGCACCGAGTCTGCTCCAGGCGTCGAGCGGGAACTGCTCGTCGAAGAACGCCGTGAGAGCCAGGTCGAGCGCCTCGCGCAGGACCGGTTCCCGCGAGGCCGCCTCGCCCGGCGTGTCGCGGACGAGGATCTCGACGACGCGCGCCGCGGCTGCCGGGCGCGCCGCGGGCGCCGGCTCCGGTCGTCCGCCGGGCGCCACGGGCGCCCCGGCACATCCCGCCGCAAGCAGCAGGCAGGCCGCGAGCGGTGCGACGACGCGCGGGATCACCATCGCACCGGCTGTCCGGCCGAAGCGGCCGGCGGGTCCGGCGGCGCAAGACCGAACTCGGCGCGGACCGCGGCGACGAATCCGTCCCAGAGCCGGGTCGCGTCGGCTCCCGCAAGGGCCTCGACGGCCCGCGCCCGGGTCGGATCCCAGCGCGCCTCGAATCCGGCCGCGGGGCCCCGGGCCGGCACGAGCGGAAGCGCCGCCTGCACGAGGACCACCGGCCCGAGCCGCGCCAGCGCGACGCCGGCGACCTTGGTCGTGCCGACGGCGACCTCGTCGCGGTCACCGCGCGCGAAGCAGATGTCCGAGCGGACCGCCGGCGTGCCGTGCCCGGTCAGCACGGCGGCGTCGACGCCGCACGCCGACAGCCCGGCGACGATCGCGCGCGCCACGCGCCGGGCCGTCGCCCGGAACTCGCCCGGCGTCGGACGGCCCCGGAGCACGAGGGTCAGCGCGGCATCCCCGGGCAGGTGCAGCAGCCAGCCGCCCCCGGTCGGTCTCCGGGCGATCGCGACGCCCGACTCGCGGGCATCGGACAGCAGGTCGGCCGGGGGATCCTGGGCTCGCCCGAGAGTCAGCGTCGGCGCGCTCCATCCGTGTCCCCGCGCGACGGGCGGCGGGTCGGTCTCGCGGCGGAACGCGCGGGCCAGAGCGGCCTCGCGATCCATCGCGACCTGACCGGGCTCCCGGCCGGCGATCTCGACCCGCAGCGGCACGGCACGCGTCATCGAGGCGGTCTCACCGCGGCTCCGCAGCCCGGCCGGTGTCGGGTCCCGGCTCAGGAGTCCGCCGCCGCCAGCGGTGCGAGCCGCGCGAGCAGCGGACTGCCGGGCTCGAAGCGCTGGATCAGGCCGGCAAGCCGCCGGGCCTCGTCCCGCCGGCCGGCGGCGAGCGCCAGCTCGGCCAGTTCGACGGCGAGCTGACCGCGCGCCGGATCGACGACCCCCTCGCCGGCCTCGAGGGCGCGCAGCCCGGCGGCGAGCGCCTCGGCCGGCGCGTCCTGCTCGCGGAACCCGCGGACGAGCAGCATCCCTGCCGAGGCGGCGCGCTCGGGGACCGCGAGCAGCGACTCGAGCACCGGGCGCGCCTGTCCGAACAGTCCCATCTCCACCAGACCGAGAGCCATCTGGTACGACGTCTCGGCGTCGGCCTCCGACATCGCGCGGCCGATGCCCTCCTCGAGGGCACGCAGGTCCGGCCCGTCGACCGGCGCGTCCCCGCCCGCCGCCTGCTGGACATCCTCGAATCCGGCGGGCGGCGCGGTGACCCCCTCCCCGGCCTCGTCGTCGAACACGATCACGAAGTCCTCGCCGGCATCTGCGGCGGGCGGCGCGGCGGGAGAGCTCTCCTGCTCCGGACCCTGCCGGCGCGGCGCGGGGATCGTCGTCGTTCCGGCCGGCCTGGCCGGCGGCGCGTCGGGCTCCGCGGACGGTGCTCCGGGCGCATCGAGCGCGATCGGGGGCGCCTGGTCGCCGGCGTCCTCCGGGGCGGGTGCGGGGGCGTCGGGCACGACGACCGGCTGCGGGGCCGGCGCCTCGGCAGACATGCCGGCGGCGCCGAAAACCCGGAGGACGTCCGGGTGCTCCTGGAACCGCGCGGGGATCGCCCGCAGCGCGCGCCGGGCCGTGTCGGCGAGCCCGTGCTGCAGCAGCGCCTCGGCCTCGAACAGCCGTGCACGGATCTCGTCGGGAAGGTCGGCGCCGCCGACCGCCACCGGCCCCGTACCGGGGACCGGGATCGCGCCGGTTCGATGCGTGGCCGCGCCCGCGAGCCGCCCGGCGGCCTGCGCGGCCCATGCGAAGCGCTCCGCGTCGAGGGTGGTCAGGCGCTCGAGCAGCTCCCGGAGCTGCCCGGCGAAGCGCCGCGAGCGCCCGAGGTCGCGGACCGCGATGCGCGCCGCGCGGTCGGCGGCGTCGTGGCGGTCCGCCTCGGCGAGCAGCGCAGCGGCGACGAGAGCCGCGTGGCCGGCGGGCGCGTGCTCGCCGTCGAGCACCGACTCGAGCCGGTCGAGGACCGCCTGCGAGGTGTCGGGGCGTCCGACCAGGCAGCGGGCCCGGAACGTGGCCCACGTGCCTTCCGGCACCGCCGCTCCGGGCGGCGGCTGGTCGGGCAGCGCCTCGGGGTGCCGCTCGAACGCGGCCTCCGCGCGGGCGAGCACCTCGAGGACGTCCTCGCCCTGCGGATCGAGAGCGAGCGCCTCGGCGGCCGCCGCCACCGCACCGGCCAGGTCGCCCGCACGGCAGCGGGTGACCGACAGCGCCGCCCGCGCCGCGGCGCGGTCGCGCTCGGCGCCGATCTGGTCGGTGAGCGCGACGAGCGCCTCGAGGTAGGTCGGGTCGGTCGGCGAGGCCGAAGCCCCCCGCTCGAGCGTGCGCCGGGCCGAGGCCAGATCCCGCCGCTCGGCGTAGAGCCGGCTGGCCTCGAGCAGCGGGCCCCGGGCGTCCGCCATCCGGCCCGCCTCGAGGCATGCTTCGCCGAGTTCCTCCATCAGCTCGGCAGAGGGCCCGCCCACGCGGGCCGCGCGGCGCAGCGCGGCGAGGGCGTGGTTGGTCTGTCCCGAGCTCCGGTAGACGCGGGCGAGCCGGCGCAGCGCGTCGCGCGCCTCCTCCTGGCGCCCGATGCGGGCCAGCGCGTCCCCGAGCCGCTGGAGCACGGCCGGGTCGTTGGGAACGAGTTCGGCGAGCTGCCGGTACAGCTCGGCCGCGCCGGCGAGATCACCCCGGCGGACGGCCGCGGCCGCCTGCTGCAGCAGTCGCTGACGTTCCCCTGCCACGTGTCAGACCCGACGCCGCTCCTTGATCCGCGCCGCCTTGCCGGAACGTCCGCGCAGGTAGTAGAGCTTCGCGCGGCGCACACGTCCGTGTCGCACGACCTCGATCCGGGCGACCATCGGCGAGTGCAGCGGAAAGACGCGTTCGACGCCGACGCCGCCGCTGATCTTGCGCACCCGGAAGGTCGAGCGCGTCGAGTTCCTTCCGTGCTTGCGCCCGAGCACGACGCCTTGGAAGACCTGGATCCGCTCCTTCTCGCCCTCGCGGACGCGCACGTGGACGCGGACGGTGTCCCCCGGGCCGAACTCGGGGATGTCCGTCTTGAGCTGGTCCGCCTCGAGCGACCTGATGATCTGCTCACTCATCGCTTGCTGTCCTCGGCCGCCCGGTGGGCGGCGGCTGTCCCGTCGTCTTCGCCGAGCAGGTCCGGCCGGCGCTCCCGCGTGCGCGCCAGCGCCTGGTCCCGGCGCCATCGTTCGATCCGCGCGTGGTGCCCGGACAGCAGCACGTCGGGCACCCGGTAGCCACGCCACTCGGCCGGGCGGGTGTAGTGGGGATGGTCCAGGATCCGCTCCTCGAACGACTCGCGGACGAGGGATTCCGGCTCTCCCACCACGCCCGGCACGAGCCGGCCGACGGCCTCGATGACGATCATGGCGGCCAACTCGCCGCCGGTCAACACGTAATCCCCCACCGACAGCTCGTCGTCGACCAGGTGCTCGCGGACGCGCTCGTCGACCCCCTCGTAGCGCCCGCAGAGCAGGATCAGCCGCCCGGCGCCGCGCAGCTCCCGGGCGACCCGCTGGTCGAAGCGGCGACCCGCGGGGTCGAGCAGGATCACGCGCGAGGGCTCTCCGGGCCGCTCGGCCCTGAGCTCGTCGACGGCGCGGAACCACGGCTCGGGCTTCATCACCATCCCCGCGCCCCCGCCGAACGGCGCGTCGTCGACCTGGCGGTGCGGCGGGTCGGCCCAGCGACGCAGGTCGTGCACGTCGAGTCGCAGCAGGCCGCGCTCGAACGCCTTGCCCATCACCCCGTGCCCCAGCGGGCCCGGAAACATCGCCGGGAAGATCGTCACCACGGCGAACTCCTGGGCCGGCGCGCTCATCGCTCCGCCCCGGGCGTCGCTTCGCTCGCGCCGTCGTCGAGCAGCCCGGCGGGCGGATCGACGACCATCCGCCCCGCCTCCGGCTCGATCGCGAGCACGATCGGCTCGACCAGCGGCACGAGCCGGCGCGAGCCGTCCGTCGTGCGGACCTCGACCAGGTCGGACGCGACGCCCTCCGCGACCGCCTCGACATGCCCGACGACGGTCCCGTCGGCGAGCACCACCGCCAGACCGGGAAGATCCGCCACGTGCACCTCGTCCCGCGCCAGCGGCACGCCCTCGCGGGGGGCAAGCAGCCGCGCCCCGGCGAGCGGCTCGGCGGCGCCGATTCCGTCGACTCCGTCGAAGGCGACCATCGTGCGTGTCCCCCGCGTCGTCAGCGCGCGCACGCGCAGGGACCGCCGCTCGCCGGAACGGAGCTCGGCGGTCAGCCCGGCCCCCGACCGGAACCGCTGCGCGGGCCAGTCGGTGTCGAGCTCGACGAGCAGTTCGCCGTGCCGGCCCCACGGCCGTCCGAGACGCGCGACGAGCACCTCGGCGGCGCGCCCGCCCGGATCGCAGGACACGGGCTCGTCCTCAGTCGGGGATCTCGACCTCGAACCGGCGGCGATGCCGGTGGGCCGAGATCTCGACCAGCGTGCGCAGGGCGCGGATCGTCAGGCCTTCCTTGCCGATCACCTGGCCCCGGTCCTCCGGGTCGACGTGGAGCAGGAACCGCGTCGCCCGCCGCCCGTCGAGCACCTCGACGCGGGCGGAGTCCGGCTTCTCGACCAGCGCCCGCACGACCGACTCGAGGAAGGCCCGCATGCGCCCGTCGAGGCTCACGACGCCTCTCCCTGCTCGCCGCGCCGCAGCTGCCGCACGAGGCTGCGCACCGAGTCGGAGGCGTGCGCCCCCTTGGCGAGCCACGCGTCGTACTTCTCGAGGTCGATCCTGACCTGCGCCGGGTTCGTCTTCGGGTCGTAGTGCCCGAGGATCTCGAGCACACGGCCGTTCGGCGTCCGCCGCGAGTCGGAGACCGCGACGCGGAAGAACGGATGGTTGCGGGATCCTTCCCGCCGAAGCCTGATCTTGAGCACGTTCGTCTCTCCTTGCGCTCGATCGCCGTTCAGCGGCCGAGCAGGCGCCGGAACTTCCCGCCGCGCCCGCGGCCGCCGAAGGCCTTCATGAGTTTCTGCATCTCCAGGTACTGCTTGATCAACCGGTTGACGTCCTGGACCGTCGTGCCGGAACCGCGCGCGATCCGCTTGCGTCGCGATCCGTTGAGCACGCGATGGTCCGCCCGCTCCGCCGGCGTCATCGAGTTGATGATCGCCTCGAACCGCACGAGCTGGCGCTCGTCGACGTTGGCCCCCGCGGGCACCTTCGCCCCCGGCACCATCGCGAGCACCTGCTCGAGCGGCCCCATCTTGCGGATCTGCCCCAGCGTGGCGCGGAAATCGTCGAGCGTGAACCGCTTCGTCCGCAGCGCCTTCTCGAGCTTCTCCGCCTCGCGCTCGTCGAACGCCTTCTCGGCGGACTCGATCAGGCCGAGCACGTCGCCCATGCCGAGGATGCGGCCGGCCATGCGAGCTGCGTCGAACGGCTCGAGCGCGTCGACCTTCTCGCCGACGCCCGCGAAGCGCACCGGCACTCCGGTGACCGCCGCCACCGACAGCGCGGCGCCGCCGCGCGCATCGCCGTCGAGCTTGGTCAGGATCACGCCGGTCAGCCGCACGTGCTCGCCGAAGGCCCGCGCCGAACGCACCGCGTCCTGGCCGGTCATCGCGTCGGCGACGTAGAGCAGCTCGCACGGACGGACGGTCCGCTCGAGTTCCTGCAGCTCGGCCATCAGCTCGTCGTCGACATGGAGCCGGCCCGCGGTGTCGAGCAGGACCACGTCGTGACCCCGCCCGCGCGCATGCTCGATCGCCTCGCGCGCCCGTCCGACCGGCGTGCCGGTCCCGTCGTGCTCGTGGACCGCGAGCCCCGCCGCGCGGGCCACCTGGACCGCCTGGAGGACCGCCGCCGGGCGTGCCAGGTCGACCGGGGCCACCAGCGGGTGGCGTCCCTGGCCGGCGAGCAGGCGGCCGAGCTTGCCGATCGTCGTCGTCTTGCCCGACCCCTGCAGCCCGACGAGCATCACCACCGCCGGGCTCCCCGAGAGCTGCAGCGGCCGCCCCGCGGCCTGCCCTCCGAGCAGCTCGACGAGCTCGTCGCGCACGACGCGGACGACCTGCTGGCCCGGGGTCAGGCTGGCCAGCACCTCCTCGCCGAGGGCCTTCTCGCGGACCCGCGCGAGGAAGTCGCGGACCACCCGGAACCCGACGTCCGCCTCGAGCAGCGCCAGACGGATCTCCCGCAGCGCGGCGTCGAGGTCGGCCTCGGTGACGCGCCCCTTCGAGCGCAGCCGGTCGAGCGTCCGGCCGATCCGTTCCGTGAGTGACTCGAACACGCGGCGAACCGCTCCCTTGGCACAAGCCGACCCTCCGGGCGGCGCTGCCGCGCCGTCCGAAGGGTCGTTCCTCCGGCCGCAGGGTACCAGAATCCCCCACGGCAGCAAGAACTTGGCGCGCGCTACAGCGAGTCGCTGAGCTTGTGGCCGAGCTTGTCGCGCTTCGTGCGCAGGTACTCGCGATTGGACGCCGTCGGCACGACCTCGAGCGGCACCCGCTCGACGATCTCCAGCCCGTAGCCGGACAGGGCCACGAACTTGCGCGGATTGTTGGTCAGCAGGCGGATCTTCCGCACGCCGAGATCGAACAGGATCTGCGCACCGAGACCGTAGTCCCGGACATCCGGCGGAAAGCCGAGCTCGAGGTTGGCCTCGACGGTGTCCCGGCCCTCGTCCTGCAGCTCGTAGGCGCGCAGCTTGTTGATCAGGCCGATTCCGCGCCCCTCCTGGCGCATGTACACGACGACGCCGCGCCCTTCCGCCGCGACGGCCGCCATCGCCGCCTCGAGCTGGTCGCCGCAGTCGCAGCGCATCGAGCCGAACACGTCGCCGGTCAGGCACTCGCTGTGCACCCGGACGAGCACCGGCTCCCCGTCGTCGATCTCGCCGAGCACGAGGGCGAGATGGACCTGCCCGTCGACCTCGTTCGAGAACGCGTGGATCCGGAACTCGCCGAACCGCGTCGGCAGGCGCGGCGAGGCGCGGCGCTGGATCAGCCGCTCGTGCTCCATCCGGTACCGGATCAGGTCCGCGATCGTGATCATCTTCAGGCCGTGGCGGCGGCAGAAGTCCTCGAGGTCGGGGACGCGGGCCATCGTGCCGTCGTCCTTCATCACCTCGCAGATCACGCCGGCCGGATAGAGCCCGGCCAGGCGCGCGAGATCGACGGCCGCCTCGGTCTGGCCCGCCCGGCGCAGCACCCCGCCCGGAGCGGCGCGCAGCGGGAACACGTGTCCCGGACGGACCAGATCCGACGGGCGGGTGGCCGGATCGATCGCGCGCCGGATCGTCGTCGCGCGGTCCGCCGCGCTGATTCCGGTCGTGGTGCCCTCGCGCGCCTCGATCGAGACGCAGAACGCCGTGTTGAACCGGGAGCTGTTCTCCGAGACCATCAGCGGGATCTGGAGCTCGTCGAGGCGCTCTCCGGTCATCGACAGGCAGATCAGCCCCCGCCCGTGCCGGGCCATGAAGTTGATCGCCTCGGGCGTGACGAACTCGGCGGCGAGGGTCAGGTCGCCCTCGTTCTCGCGGTTCTCGTCGTCGACGACGACGACCATCCGCCCGGCACGCAGCTCCTCGAGCGCCTCTTCGATCTTCGCGAACGGCATCGTCACCCCCGCGCGGCGTCGGTCGCCTGGCGCGCGTAGCGGGCGAGGACGTCGAACTCGATCACCAGCAGATCGCCGGGACGCCGCGCCGCGAGCGTCGTGCGCGAGAGCGTCTCCGGAATCAGCGCCACCTCGAACCAGCCCGGACCGGTCGCGGCGACCGTCAGGCTGACGCCGTCGAGCGCGACCGACCCCTTTCCGGCGACCAGTCCCCGCCCCTCGCGCGGTGTCGCGAGTCGCATCCGCACGTCACCCGGCGTGCGGCGCACCGCGATCAGGCGTGCCAGCCCGTCGGCGTGTCCGAGCACGAGGTGGCCGCCGAGCCGGTCTCCCGCACGCAGCGAGCGTTCGAGGTTCACCGGGCGCCCGGGCCGCCAGCGACGGGGCCCGCCGGTCCGCGTCAGCGTCTCCGCCGACAGGTCGGCCTCGAACACCGTCGCCGTCGGCGCGACGGCGGTCAGGCAGCACCCGTCGACGGCGATACTCTCGCCGGGCGTCGGCGGCTCCTCGCGCCAGTCGTGCTCGACCGACAGCCGGGCCCCCCGGCCGCGGAGTCGCAGCTCGCGGATCCGTCCGACATGATCGACCAGGCCGGTGAACATGCGTCCTCGCTCACGCGGGATAGAGCGTCAGCAGAAGATCATCCTCCAGCCGTTCGAGCCCCGCAATCGTCAACCGTGTCGCGCGTTCGAGCGGGACGCGGCCGATCCGGACACTCGCGACGGCTTCCGGATCGCCGAGGATGCTCGGATGGGCGTACCAGAGGATCTTGTCGAACGCGCCGGCCGCCACGAACCGACCGTGGGTCCTCCCGCCCCCCTCGACGATCGCTCCGAGCACGCCGCGCCGGCCCAGCTCGCGCAGCACGTCCGCCGGGGGAATCGGGCCGCCGGGAGGTCCGAGGGAGACGATCTCGGCCCCGGCCCGTTCGAGCAGCCGCCGTCGCTGGACGTCGGCGCCGGGGGCCGTGAACACGATCACCGGGCTTCCGGCGACCTTCTCGGCGAGCAGCCGCGCGGTCGACGGCGTGCGCAGGGCGGCATCGAGCACGCAGCGCAGGAACGGACTGCCCGGCTCCCCCGCACCGGACGGCGGGAGCAGCAGCGGATCGTCCGCGAGCACGGTCCCGGTCCCGACGACGATCGCCCCGTAGCGCTCGCGCAGCCTGCGGCCGTGGGCGCGGGCCGCCGCTCCCGTGATCCAGCGCGAGCGCCGCTCCCGGTCCGCGATCCGCCCGTCGAGCGTCGCCGCGACCTTGAGCACGGCGAACGCGCGTCCCTCGCGCCGATGCACGAGGTAGTCCTCGATCACCCGCTCGGCGCGCTGCGCGTCGTCGCCCTCGACCAGGTCGACCTCGATGCCGGCGGCAGCCAGCGCCTCGAGCCCCGCTCCGCGGACGCGCGGGTCCGGATCGACCAGGCCGCAGACGACCCGCCTCACGCCGGCGGCGATGATGCGGTCGGTGCACGGCGGGGTGCGGCCGTGATGCGCGCACGGCTCGAGCGAACAGAACAGCGTCGCGCCGCGCGCGGCCTCGCCGGCCGCGTCGAGCGCGACCGCCTCGGCGTGCGCCTCGCCGGCGCGGCGATGCCAGCCCTCGCCGACGATCTCGCCATCGCGGACGACCACCGCGCCGACGCGCGGGTTGGGCGCCGTCAGGCGTCCGGCCCGGTCGGCAAGCTCGAGACAGCGGTCGAAGAAGGCGCGCTCGTCCGCCGCGATCAAGCGCCGGCCTCCGCGGCCTGCGGGTCGCCGTCCGGGGCGAGCAGCCCCTCGAGATACTCGTCGACGTCGAAGTCGAGCAGATCGTCGATCCCCTCGCCGACGCCGACGTAGCGCACGGGAAGACCGAGTTCGCGTCCGATCGCGACCGCCACACCGCCGCGCGCGGTGCCGTCGAGCTTCGTCAGCACGAGCCCCGTCACCGGGACAACCCGCGCGAACTGCCGCGCCTGCTCGATCGCGTTGCGTCCGACCGTTCCGTCGAGCACGAGCAGCGTCTCGTGCGGAGCCTCCGGGATCTCCTTGGCGACGGCGCGCCCGATCTTGGCCAGCTCGTCCATCAGCGGCTTCCTGTTGTGAAGCCGGCCCGCCGTGTCGACCAGCAGCTCGTCCGCCCCCCGCGCGCGCGCGGCGCGCGCCGCGTCGAACGCGACCGCGGCGGGATCGGCGCCGGGCTGGGATCGCACGACCTGGGCTCCCGCCCGCTCGGCCCACGCGACGAGCTGCTCGACCGCGGCGGCGCGGAACGTGTCCGCCGCGGCGACCGTCACCCGGCGTCCGTCCGCGGCCCAGCGGGCGGCAAGCTTGCCCGTCGTCGTCGTCTTGCCGCTGCCGTTCACTCCGACGACCAGCGTCACGCGGGGCGGCTCGGCGACCGGGCGCGGGGCCGACGGCGCGGGCAGCATGTCGACCAGATGTCGTCTGACCAGTTCGGCGAGCGCTTCCGGCCCGGTCAGCTCGCGGCCGCGCGCCTCGCGGGCGAGCACCTCGCGCAGCTCCGTCGCCAGGTCGACGCCGAGGTCGGCCTCGACCAGCAGCTCCTCGACCTCGTCGAGCAGCGCGTCGTCCACGCGCCGGCCCCGTGGCGCGAGACGCCGCAGGCCGGCGCCGAGCCGCGACCGCGTCCTCGCCAGTCCGCGCCGGAGCCGCTCGCGCAGTCCGGGGCTCCCGTCCTTCCCGTTCCTCGAGCGCCGGAAGAGCATCAGCCGATCACCTTGAGGAGTTCGCGGGCCCGCTCCGCGGCTTCGGTTCCGGGGGCCAGGTCGAGCACCCGCCGGAACTCGGCGGCCGCCTGGGTCGGCCGGCTGAGCCGCAGCAGGACGCGACCACGCAGCAGGTGGTAGCCCGCATCGTCCTCGTAGCCCTCGGCGGCCGCGTCGAGCGCCGCGAGCGCCTCCTCGAGGCGACCGGCCTGCTCGAGCAGGCGCGCCATCTCCCAGTGCGCGCGATGGTAGCGCGGGCGCCCGGTGACCGCCCGGCGCAGCTCGCGGAGCGCCTCGTCGATGCGCCCCTGCCGGGACAGGATCAGCGCCTTGTTGACGCGGGCCTGCTCGACGTTCTGGATGCCGGGCATCGCGATCGTCTCGTCGAGCGCGCGCAACGCCTCGTCGGTCCGCCCGAGCTGCTCGAGACAGGACGCCAGGTAGAGCCGCGCGTCGAGAGAAAGCGGATTGATCGCGATCACCCTGCGGAAGCTGTCGGCAGCCTCGGCGTACCGGCCCAGGCTCCACAGCACGTAGCCCCGGTAGTAGTGCACCTGCGGAATCTGGTCGTCGAGACGGATCGAGCGGTCCAGCTCGTCGAGGGCCCTCTGGACCTGGCCCTGCTCGAAGTAGACGACCCCGAGCCGGTAGTGATGCATCGGTCCCCGGCGTCGTTCGAGGTCGCGCCTGGGACCGCTGGCGCATCCGGCGACGACGAGCAGGGCGGTGAGCGCAACGAGCACCGCGACGGGCGTCAGGCTCCGGCGTGAAACGGGCGTGTCCATGGCGTCGCTCCCCGGATGATCCGGAACGGACGCGAGCATACCGCGGGACGCGGCGGAAGGTCAGCGGCCGAGCAGGCGGGCGAGAAACCCGCGTGATCGCCGCGGCGGCGCGGGCGGATCGGGCTCGATGGGCCGGCCGTCGACGAGGGCGCGCGGATGCACGTCGGCCGCGAGGTCCGCCGACTCGGTCCCGGCGAGTCCGGCCCAGCGCTCGCGTGCGGCGGAGAGCGTCGGCGGGCGGTACTCGGTGTCGTGGGCGTCGCTGCCGAGCAGGTGGACCAGGCCGCGGGCGACCCACTCCTCGGAGAGCCGCGCGATCGTCCTGCCGAACGTCCCGACCAGGCTCGAGCTGGTCATCTGCCCCAGCGCGCCGAGCCGCACGACCTCCTCGTAGCGCGCCGGATCCTCCTGGAAGAACCGGATCCGCTCCGGGTGGGCGATCACCGGCGTGATCCCGGCCAGGCGCAGCTCGAAGATCGTCTCGTGCAGGCGGATCGGCCGCGTCCTGTACGGACACTCGAGCAGCAGGTGCACGCGCCGGTCGTTGCAGGTCAGCAGGCGCCCCTCGGCGATCCGTTCCGGCAACCGCGGCCCGAGGTGGACCTCCGAGCCGGGCCAGATCGGCAGGTCGATTCCCTCCGCGGCGAACAGCGAGCGGACCTGCTCGACGCGCTCGAGGATCGCCGGCCGTTCGTTGAGGTAGTCGCCCTCTCTCATGTGCGGCGTGGCGATGATGCCGCGCACGCCGTCCTCGACCGCCAGGCGCGCCATCGCCAGCGTCTGCGCCGCGTCCTCCGCGCCGTCGTCGAGTCCGTACAGGATGTGGCAGTGGGTGTCGATCATTGCGGGCGCTCGCCCCGCGCCCCTCCCGGCGCACCGAGGCGGCTCTCCGTGCCGGCCAGCAGACGACGGATGTTCTCGTGATGGCGGACGACGACGATCGCGGCGACGGCGACCAGCGCGCACGCCTCGGGAATCGACCCCGCCCGCAGCGGTCCGGCGATCGCCACCGTGCACGCGGCGCCGATCGACCCCAGCGCCACGAAGCGCGTCGGGACGACCAGCGCGAGGAACACCAGCGCCGCACCGAGCGTCAGCCACGGGTCCGCGATCACCAGCACGCCGAGCCCTGTCGCCACGCCCTTGCCGCCGCGGAAGCGGAGCCAGACCGGAAAGCAGTGGCCGACCACCGGGGCGGCGATGCCGGCGAGCGCGGGGGCCCACCCGGAGGCCGGCGGCCCGAGCGCGGCGCGGGCGAGCAGGGCTGCCATCACTCCCTTGAGCAGATCGAGGAACAGCGTCGCCAGCCCCAGCCCGAGGCTTCCGCTGCGCAGCGCGTTCGTCGCGCCGATGTTCCCGGAGCCGACCGCGCGCAGGTCCGTCCCGGCGAACGCCCTGACGAGCAGCAGTCCGAACGGGATCGACCCGAGCACGTAGCACGCCGCGATCACGAGCAGCTCGCGCGTCATCGGCGCTCCTCCAGCGGGACCGCCGCGATGCGCTCGTAGCGCGCACCGCCCGGTTCAAGATGACTCCGGAACAGCACGACGTCCACGGCGTCGAACGCCGTCGGACGCGGGCCGGCGTCCGGTGGCGGAAGCTCCGGCCGGCGCACGTCGCGCCGCACGCGCGCGACCGTCAGGTGCGGCCTGAACGGCCGTGTCTCGGGCGGCCAGCCGAGGGCGACGGCCGCGTCCTCGAGGCGCGCCGCGATCTCGACGAGCGGCTGCGCGCCGTCGGTCACGCCGGCGACGAGCACCCGCGGGCGGCGTGCACCGGGCAGGACGTCCCACGCTCCGGCCAGGGTCACGCGGAACCGTGCGATCCCCGCGAGCGCCTCCCGCGCGGAGGCGAGCAGTTCCGCGACCCGCTGCTCCGGCGTCGGCCCGAGGAACCGCAGCGTCAGGTGCAGGCCGTCCGCGGGCAGGACCCGCCATCCGCGCAGCCCGCGGGTCAGCTCCCGCGCCTGCTCGGCGACGGCGCGCCGGCTCGCCTCGTCGAGCGGAATGGCCCAGAACAGACGCCAGTGCGTGGCGGCCATCACCCGCGCGCACCGGCCTCGACCGGCTCTCCCGTCGCCGGGAGACCGGCCAGCTCGCGCCGCAGGCGATCGAGCGAGATCTTGACGGCCCAGCGGCGGATCGCCTCCCGGTCGCCGGTCAGCAGGTGGCGCGTGACGCGCTCGCCGTCCGGCGTGCCGGTGCCGACGTAGACCAGCCCGACCGGCTTGTCCGCGCTCCCGCCGCCGGGCCCCGCGATCCCGGTCGTCGCGATCGCCGCGCCGACCTCGAGCCGCCGCATGGCCCCGCGGACCATCGCCAGGCACACCTCGGCGCTGACCGCACCGCACGTCTCGAGCAGCTCGTCGCTCACGTCGAGCAGGGTCCGCTTCTGCGCGTTGCCGTAGGCGACGATCCCCCCGGCGAACACGTCGCTCACGCCCGGCAGATCGGTGATCGCCCGCGCGAGCAGTCCGCCCGTGCACGACTCCGCGACACCGAGCGTCAGGCGCCGGTCCCGCAGCAGTCCGGCGACGACGCTCACCAGCGAGTCGCGGTCGCGGCCGTAGGCGTGCGGGCCGAGCGTCGCCGAGAGCTCGGCGAGCAGACGTTCGAGCGTCGCCTCGGCCTCGTCCTCGTCCTCGGCCTCGGCGCGCACCCCGACGCGCACCTCGACCTCGCCGGCGGTGGTCATCAGGCTGGCCCGCGCCTGCGGCTGCCGGCGGACCACGTCGCGCACGAGGCCGTCCACCTCGGACTCGGCCAGGCCGACGACGCGGATCGCGGCGGTGCGCACCGGCCAGGTTCCCGAGAGGCGGTCGCGGAGCACGGGAAGGACGGCCCGCTCGAACATCGCCTTGAGCTGCCGCGGGACGCCCGGCAGGGCGACGAGCAGCGTGCGCTCGTGCTCCACGGTGAACCCGCAGGCGACCGCGATCGGATTCGGGATCGCACGGCCCCCCTCCGGAATCATCGCGAGGCGGTCGACTCCGGCGGGCAGCTCGCGTCCCCAGTCGCGGTACCGCCCGGCGATCTTCTCGCGCACCGCCGCATCGACGACCAGCGGCCGGCCGGTCGCGCGGGCGACGGCATCGCGTGTCCGGTCGTCCTCGGCCAGACCGAGCCCGCCGCTGACGATGAGCACGTCCGGCCCGCCGGCCAGGCCCGCGGCGAGCATCGCCGCGATCCGGTCCTCGCGGTCCGGCGTCAGCAGCCGGCCGTCGATCTCGCAGCCGAGCGATTCGAGCACGTGGGTCACATAACGCCCGTTCGCGTCGAGACGGCGTCCGTCGACCAGCTCGTCACCCACGGCGAAGATCAGCGCGTGAGGCGTTCGCATCATCGGTCTCCCGTCCGCCGCGACCCGGTCACCCGGCCCGACCCTTCGCGTCCGGCCTGACGGCGCCCAGCTCGACGGTGCGGACGAACTTCACGAGGTAGTCGACCGCCGAGATCAGCGCGATGATCATCGAGATCCACAGCGCCCAGACGCCGAGGTATCCCCAGCGCCCCCAGCGGTCGAGCGATCGCGTCAGGATCAGCAGCACGATCGCCACCGCCTGCACGGTCGTCTTCAGCTTGCCGAGTGACGACGCGGGCAGGGCGACCCCCTGGGTCGCCATCACCGAGCGCAGTCCCGACACCACGAACTCGCGCCCGACGATGATCACGACCATCCATGCCGGGGCGAGCCCCATCTCGACCAGCGAGATGAACGCCGCCGAGGTGAGCAGCTTGTCCGCGATCGGATCGAGCAGTGTGCCGAGCGTCGTGACCTGGTCGCGGCGCCGCGCGAGGAACCCGTCGAGAAAGTCGGTCAGGATCGCGACGAGAAAGATCGCGACGCCCAGGATCTCGCGAAGTGCGGGCGACGCGGTGCCGAAGAACGGGGTGTCGGCGAGCCGCGACGGCGGCGCGAGCAGCACCACGACCAGGAACGGCACCATGAAGATGCGCGCCAGTGTCAGCGACGTCGGAAGGTTCAGCATCGCGTCCACCCGGCCCGCGCCGTCGTGGGCGATGCACCCGACGCGCGCGGGCGGCTCCGGTCTCCCGACGGCCGGCACCCGCCCCGCATGCCCGCACCGCCGCGGCGGCGCACCCACGCGGCGCTTCCGGGCGCCGGCGGAGCCTAGCATGGCCCCCGATCAGGGGTCAACGAAACGGAGCGCGAGCGCACATTGCGCCGGTCACCCCTTCGCCGTACGTAAACCGGCGGCCTGCAAGGCGAGGGAGCGGAGGCATGCCGCAAGGCGATCTGCACCCGGACGACGGTCCGGGCTGGGAGCGAAGTTTTCCGTGGCCGGATCCGACGGCCGCGCGACGCGCGCTGCAGGCGCTCGAGCTCGAGACCTACCGCGCGGAGATCGACCGGCTCGTCGAGCAGGTCCGCCCTCTCGCCGAGTCCGCACCGACCCTGGCGCGGCTCGTTCTCTACGAGGAACTGCGCGCCCTGCACGAGGCGATCACTCCCGCGACCGCGGCCCTCAACGGAGACCTGGCGCGCCGCAGGGGCTGGATGATCCTGCTCGCCGACGAGCGGTGTCCGGCAACTCTCCTGCGCGCGTTTCGCGGAGAGGTCGACCGCCTGCTCGCCCCGCTCTCCGCACCGTCGCGCAGCGTCAACCCGATCGTTCTGCGTGCCCGGCGGTTCATCGCCGAGCACTGTCACGAGACGATCTCGCTCTCGCGCGTGGCCGGCGAGCTGGGGGTCGCCCGGAACTACCTCTCGGCGCTGTTCCGGCGCGAGACCGGCAGCACGCTGACCGAGCACATCCACCAGCTGCGGATCCGGCATGCGCTGGTTCTGCTCCGGGCCGGCGACCGTTCGTTGTCCGAGGTCGCGTACACCGTGGGCTACCAGAGCTACCGGCACTTCTACCGCAACTTCGTGCGGATCGTCGGACAGTCGCCCACCGTGTGGCTGCGCGGCCTGTCCGAC
>RFIB01000154.1 GCA_003695625.1 Acidobacteriota bacterium
GCGCTCGACCGGGCGCGCGCGGTGCTCGCCGACGCCGGGGTGCAGGTCGGTGCGGCACGGCTGCCGGATCCGGACCGCTGCCTGTTCGTGTATCTGGCGCTGTCGGCGGCCGAGCTGTCGTCGAACCTGGCGCGCTTCGACGGCGTGCGCTACGGCCTGCGTGCGGCGGAGCGCGACGGGCTCGAGGCGCTGTACCGCGCGAGTCGGGGCCGCGGACTGGGCACCGAGGTCCGGCGCCGGATCCTGCTCGGAACGTGGGTCCTCGCCGGCCCGCCCGACCGCAGCGTCCACGCCCGTGCGCGGGCGCTCCGCGCCCGGATCGCGCGCGAGGTGATGCGCGAACTCGGACGGCACGACGTGCTCGTCCTGCCGACGACCGACGGACCGGCGTTCCGGATCGGCGAGCGGACCGGCGACCCGCTCGCCATGTACCGCAGCGACCGGCACACCGTGCTCGCCAGCCTGTGCGGCCTGCCGGCGATCTCCCTGCCCGCACCCGTGCGCGCCGACGGCCTGCCCGTCGGCGTGCAGCTCGTCACGGCACCGCGACGCGAGCCGCAGCTGTTCGCCGCGGCGCGGGCACTCGAGCGCGCCGGCTTCCGGGCGGAGCCCGCCCCGTGACGCCCGCCCGGCGGTGCGCGGCGGTCTGTCTCGCCGTGCTCCTCGCGACCCCGGTCGTCCTGGCCGCGTCGCTCGAGATCGACGAGCGCATCGCGATGCGGCTCGAGGACGGCCGCCGGATCGTCGTCGACGTGCTCCCGGAACGGGGCGAGGGCTGGCTGTCGCTGGCAACGCGGATGTGCGGCTCGCGCGACGCGGCGGGCGCGCTGGCCGAGGCCAACGGCGGGCGCGGCCCGTACATCGACGTGCCGGTCCGCGTCCCGTGGCGGCTGCTGCGCGAGGAATACCGCTACCTGGCGCTGCGCGCCCTGTTCCCGCGCGACCGTCCCGGCGAGGACGGCTGGCGCCATCGGCCCGCCGCGGCCGCGCTGCCGATCGTCGACGTCGGACTGTGGCAGATCGCGGAATGGTTCACGGGCAGCGGCGAGAACTGGACGCGGATCGCCGCGGCCAACGGGCTGGTCGAGCCGATTCCGCCGCGCGACCGCGAGCTGCTCGTCCCTGCCGACCTGCTGCGCCCGCTGTTCCGGCTGCAGCGGACCGGGGCCGACGGCCTGCTCGAGTACGGCGAGGACGAGGAAGGCGAGTTCGCCGTGTACCGGCTGCGCCGCGGCGAGGCGCTGTACTCGGCGGTCGTGCTTCGCTTCACCGACGTGATCGAGGGGGACGGCGACGGTGTCGTCCAGTCGGCGGTGGACGTGATCCGCGAGCGCAGCGGCATCCGCGACGTGCGGGACATCCCCGTCGGCTATCCGGTGCGGATCCCGCTCGAGCTGCTCGCGGTGCGCTATCTGCCCGAGAACCACCCGCGGCGCGTGCTCGCCGCGATCGGCCGGTCGGAGATGGCGGCGATCGAGGTGCCGCGGCGCCCGCGCACTCTCGACGGGATCCACGTCGTGCTCGACAGCGGACACGGCGGCGAGGATCCGGGGGCGATGCTGCACGGCGCCTGGGAGAGCGACTACACCTACGACGTCGCCTGCCGCGTCAAGCGCCTGCTCGAGCGCGAGACGGGCGCCACGGTGCACATGATCGTCCGCGACACCGAGACCGGCTGCCGGATCGCGAACGGCTCGCGGCTGGTGCGCAACCGCAAGGAGGTCATCGCGAGCACGCCCCCGTTCCGCATCGACAGCCGCGCCCGGACGACGCCGGCGGTGCACATGCGGTGGATGGTCGCCAACAGCCTGTACGGCAGGCTGACCGGCAGGGGAAAGGTGCCGTCGGAGAACGTGGTGTTCCTCAGCCTGCACGCCGACTCGCTGCACCGCTCGGTCCGCGGCGCGATGGTCTACGTGCCGGGTGCCCGGTACCGGCGCTCGAAGGTCTCCGTCCGGCGCAGCGTCCTCAAGCGCCACAAGGAGTACACGCCGACGGTTCGCTTCACGCGCCGCGAGCGGCTGCGCGACGAGAAGATCTCGACGCGGCTCGGCGAGGCGCTGCTCGACGGATTCCGGCACGAGAAGCTGCTGGTCCACAAGGACCGGCCGCTGCGCACGCACATCGTGCGCAAGCTCAGGCGGCGCCGGCCGCCCGCCCGGTTCGTCCCGGCGGTGCTCGCCGCGAACCGGATCCCGGCCAAGGTGCTCGTCGAGCTGGTCAACCTCAACAATCGCGAGGACGCCCGGACGCTGCTCGACCCGAACGCACGCGAGCGGATGGCACGGGCGATCGTGCGCGGACTGGAGACGTTCTACGGAGGCGAGTGATCGCAAGGCGGCGTTTGCGCCGCAGGGGTGCGTTGCGCACCCTTGGGCGGCGACCGACGATCCGCCCGGAGACGACCGGTGAGACCGCTGTTCCCACGCCGCCTCGTGATCGCGCTGCTGGCGCTCTCCGTCCTCGCGCCGGCGCGTGCCGCCGGTTCGACGACATGCATCGAGGACTGGTGGCGCGAGCGCGCCGCCGCCCTCGCCGACGATCCGGACGATCCGCACGGGATGCTCGCGCTGCGCCAGATCCTCGACCAGGTCGGCACGACGGCCGATCCGCCCGCCGTGTTCGAGGAACTCGAGCGGCTGCGGCAGGTGCCGGGACTCGACCCGCTGCTCGCCGCGGAACTCGATCTCGCGCTGCTCGCCGACGACGTGCGTCGCGAGCGGCCGGAGTCGGCGGCGGCGCGGCGGAGCCGTCTCGGCCTGTTCGCACGCGCGGCGCTCGCCGGGCCGTTCCCGTCCGAGGACGAGGCGCTGGCGCTGGCCCGCGATCCGTCCGCCGACGGCGGGGAGCCGTTCCGCGTCGTCCCGGCGGACCCGACCGGCCGGTTCCCGCTCGGGGTGCTGCTTCATCCGTCGAGCCGCGGACACGCGGTCGTCGTGTTCTACGTCGAGGCCGCCCGGGCGGTGGACGTCGCCGTCCGGTGGGGTGCCGACGATCGCGCCCGGCTGCTCGTCGACGGACACGAGCTGGCCCGCGACGACGGCCCGCGCAGCCTCGCCTTCGACCAGTCCGCGGCGTTCGTCCGGCTCGCCGCCGGCGTGCACCGGATCGCGTTCGTGGTCGCGCAGGACGGCGGACCGTGGGGCCTGATCGCGCGGATCGGCGCACCCGGCGGCGGCCCGGCGTCCGGCATCGAGCCGGCGGCCGATCCGCGGCCGGCGTCGTGGGAGCCCCGCGTCGACCGTTCCGCGCCCGCGCCGCGGGCGATCGAGGGGCGCACCCTCGTCGCCGAACTTGAACGCCTGGCCGAGCGCACGCGGAGCGCGTCGCGCCGGGCACGGACGCTGGCGGCGCTGGCCCTCGAGC
>RFIB01000155.1 GCA_003695625.1 Acidobacteriota bacterium
GGCGGCGCCTGGTCGGGCGCGCGCGCGGGGACCGGCCCGGCGACGGCGGTCCGCTCCGGGACGGTCGCCAGCGGCGCTCTCGGCGGCGGCCCGGTCTCGAGAGCGATCACGGCGCCGGTCTCGTCGGCCACCAGCGCCGTCTCGCCGTCCTCGGTCACCGCCGCGGCGACCGGCGGGGCCTCGAGAGCGACCCGGCGCACCTCGCGCATGCCCGCGGGCTCGAGCACGACGATCTCGCGCGCGGCGGGGCGCAGCGCGACGAGCCAGCCCTGTCCGGGACCGGCCCATGCGAGCGCCTCGACACCGAGCAGCGGCCGCCGCGCGACCTCGGCGAGCGCGCCGCGGACCCGCCTGCCCGACAGGTCGAACAGCGCCACGCCGCCCTCGTCCGCCACCGCCAGCAGATGCCCGGAGCCGGGCTCCGGCGCGAGCGCGCGCAGCGGGCCGCCGACCAGGAACACCTCGCCGGTCCGTCCGTCGGGCCACGAGAACGACCGGACCTGGTCGTCGCACCCGACGAGCAGCGTCGCGCCGCCACCGGCCAGCACGAGGCCCGCGACCGGCCCGGGGACCTCGATCGACCGCCCGCGCCGGCCATGCCCCGGACCGACGAGGAGAAGCTCCCAGCTCCGCCGATGCTCGACCGCCAGGGCCGCCGCGTCGCCCTCGACGAGCCCCGCGCGGATCCGGCCCCGCGTCGCCAGCAGCTCCCGGCGCTCGAACGCGCCGTCTGCGCCGCGCCGGAACAGCACGGCCCGCGAGCCGCGCCGCTCGGCGTACCACGCGAGGATCGCCCCCGTGCGCGCGTCGCACGCGATCCCCGCGGGCGTGCGCTCGTCGATGACGGGCCCATCGTCCGCGACCGGGCGGAGTCCCTCGGCGGCCACGATCGCGGGCAGCCCGGGCCCCCCCGCGCAGAGCGCCGGGCGGACGGTCTCGCCGGCGCGGCCGGCACCGAGCGCGGCCGCAAGGGCGAGCAGCGGAATCAGGGGACGCAGCGCCAAGGGATCGGCTCCGGTGGATGGCGCCCGTGATAGTCCCCCCGGCCCCCGGGTGTCAACGGTGCCGGGGCGCGTGTTGCGACCCGGCTGGCCCGGCGGCAAGCTTCGCCGTATCGATGGACGCCGGTCGCGGCCTTCGCGTCCGACCCCACCCGGAGGAACGATGTACCCGTCCCGCCTCACCGTCCCGCTGCTCGGTCTCGCCCTCGCCCTCACCCCGGTCCTCGCGCAGTCCACCAAGGAGCGTGTCAGGACCCTCGAGGAGAAGGTCGGCTCGCTCGAGACGACGCTCGAGACCCGCCTTGCCGCGCTCGAACAGAAGCTCGCCGCGCTCGACGCAATGAACAAGCGGCTCGCGCAGCTCGAGAACCGCGTGCGCCAGCTCCAGCAGCAGCGCGCCGGGCAGCCGCAGGTCGATCAGGCCGCCGAGCAGAAGGCGCGCCGGCTCTACGAGGAGATCACCCGCCACCTCGCCGCCGGCGAGACCGACGCTGCCCGCGCGAAGATGCAGACGCTCCAGAGCGAGTTCGCGGGCACCCGGACCGCCTCCGCCGCGCGGCGCCTGCAGGCCGAGCTGTCCGTCTTCGGCAAGCCCGCCCCCGCGAATCTCGGCATCGAGACCTGGTTCCAGGGCGAGGGGGACGTCGACCTGTCCGGCGCGAAGCCGACGCTGATCGTGTTCTGGGAGGTCTGGTGCCCGCACTGCCGGCGCGAGGTGCCGAAGATCGAGGCGCTCTACGAGAAGTACCGTGAGCGCGGCCTGCAGGTGATCGGCCTGACCAAGCTGACCCGCAGCTCGACCCCCGAGAAGGTGCGGGCGTTCATCTCGGAGAACGGTCTCGCCTATCCGATCGCCAAGGAGGACGGCACGGCGAGCCAGTACTTCCAGGTCAGCGGGATCCCCGCCGCGGCGTTCGTCAAGGACGGCAAGATCGTCTGGCGCGGGCATCCCGCGCGGCTCACCGAGGCGATGCTCGAGAAGTGGCTCTGACGGAGCGGCCGCCGGCCCGCCGCCGTCAGCGCCCTGCCGGCGCGGGTGCGGCGGCGGCCGTCGCCGCCTCGCGCACGACGCGGTAGCCGCGTCGCCCGAGGCGCGCGATCAGACCGCCGTCGCCGGCCAGGTGCATCGCGCCGACGGCGACGAAGATCCCCCGCTCGCTGCGCTCGAGCCACGCGGCGATCCGGCTGTCCATCCGCGCGTTGCGCCGGTCGAGCAGCCGGTCGCGGAACTTGCGTCCCAGCGGCGTCGCCAGATCGACCTCGGCCTCGAACAGCGCGAGCAGCGCGTCGAGACGCCCCGCCCGGTAGGCCGCGACCAGCCGCCGACCCGGCGACGGGCCGTCCGCCGGCGCCTCGAGCTGGTCGAGCGCGAGGCGCACCAGCTCCGCCTGCTCGGCCGTGTCGAACCCCTCGAACGCCGCCACCTGCTCGGCGACCGTCTCGAGACCTGCCACCTCGCGACCCGCGGCGGTGGCGCGATTCCAGATCCACTGGTCGAGCGCCGGCGAGCGCGCCGCCTCGTCGATCCACTCGAGCGTCGCGAGCTGCCCGAGCAGCGCCCACGGCCTGAACCGGGCGAACGCGGCCGCCGGCAGCCCGCGCGCGGCCAGCGTCGTCTCGACGCGCGACCACAGTTCCGGCGGCAGGTCGTCGGCCAGCGACCGGCCCGGCGGCTGGACGGCGCGCATCAGCAGGTCCGCCTGGCTCGCGCCGTCGAGCGGAATCTCGGTCAGCACGACGGCGGACTCGTCGAGCGCCGCGCGCACCGCACGCGGAGGCGTGCCGACCACCGCGACCGGCAGGTGCACGGTCCCGAACAGCCACGCCGGCGGGCGGCCGGGCCGCTCGATCCGCCACAGCAGCGGGCCGCCGTCCTCGGCCGCACGGACCGGCGGCGCGGCGGACGCCGCCGCGAGCAGCACCGCGGCGAGCAGGCCGCGCAGGACGCGCTCAGATGTGGATCGCACGACGCGCCACGTCCAGGGCCGCTTCCTTGAGCGCCTCCGGCAGGGTCGGGTGGGCGTGGCACGCGCGACCGAGATCCTCGGCGCTCGCGCCGAACTCGATCGCGACCGCCGCCTCGGCGATCAGGTCCCCGGCACGCGGCCCGACGATGTGCACGCCGAGCAGCCTGTCGCTCTCGGCGTCGGCCAGCACCTTGACGCGGCCCTCGGTGTGCCCGAGCGCGCGCGCGCGCCCCGACGCCATGAACGGGAACGATCCCTTGCGGTAGTCGATCCCGGCCCGCTGGAGCTGACCTTCGGTCCGGCCGACCGAGGCCACCTCGGGCTCGGTGTACACCACGTTCGGGATCGCGTCGTAGTTGACGTGCCCGTAGCCGGTCACCATCCGCTCGACGCAGGCGATCCCCTCCTCGGACGCCTTGTGCGCCAGCATCGGGCCGGGAATCACGTCCCCGACCGCGTACACGTTCGGCACGCCGGTGCGGTAGGCGTCATCGACCGGGATGAAGCCGCGCCCGTCGGTCTCCAGGCCGATCGCGTCGAGGCCGAGCCCCTCGGTGTTCGGCACGCGCCCGACGGCGAGCAGCACCCGGTCGCACTCGACGGGCGGCTCGTCGTCGGCCAGCTCGACCACGGCCCCGTTCTTCGTCTTCCGCGCGCCGGTGACGCGCACCCCGAGCCGGAACTCGAGCCCCTGCCGGGCGAAGATCTTGCGCGCCTCGGCGGCGAGCTCGGCGTCCATGCCCGGCAGGATCCGGTCGAGATACTCGAGCACGGTGACCCTCGCCCCGAGCCGCGACCAGACCGAGCCGAGCTCGAGGCCGATCGCCCCCGCCCCGATCACGACCAGGTGCCCGGGCACCTCCGGGTAGGCCAGCGCCTCGGTGCTCGTGCCGATCCGGTCCCCGTCCAGCTCGACGCCGGGCAGCGTCGCCGGGCGGCTCCCCGTCGCGATGATCACGTTCTTGGCGACGACCTCGCGCGGGCCGTCCCTGCTCTCGAGGGCGATCCGCGTCGGCTCGACGAAGCGCGCGTGGCCTTCGTAGCGGGTCACCTTGCGCTTGCGGAACAGGCCGTTGATTCCCGCCGCCAGCGCCTTCACCTCCTTGTCCTTGCGGGCGAGCATCTTCTTGAGATCGAGCCCCAGCCCGTCGAACCCGATGCCGTGCGCACCCAGCGCGCCCGTCTTCGCCTCGGCATACAGCGCGCTCGACTCGAGCAGCGCCTTCGAGGGAATGCACCCCACGCGCAGGCACGTCCCGCCGAGCAGCTTCTCGCGGTCGATGCACGCCACGTCGAGTCCGAGCTGCGCGGCGCGCAGTGCCGCGACGTAGCCCCCCGGACCCGCACCGATGATCACCAGCTCGTGCTGGACCGTGTCTCCCATCGTTCAGACCTCCAGCAGCATGCGCGTCGGCTCCTCGACGCACTCCTTGATCCGGCGCAGGAACGTCACCGCCTCGCGCCCGTCGATCAGCCTGTGATCGTAGGTCAGCGCGATGTACATCATCGGCCGGACCTCGACGCGCCCCTCGACGGCCACCGGCCGGTCCTGGATCGCGTGCATGCCGAGGATCCCGGTCTGCGGCGGATTGACGATCGGGGTCGAGAGCAGCGATCCGTAGACGCCACCGTTGCTGATCGTGAACGTGCCGCCCTGCAGCTCCTCGAGCTTGAGCGTGTTGTTCTTCGCCCGCTGCGCGAAGTCGGCGATCGTCAGCTCGATCTCGGCGAAGCTCAGCCGCTCCGCATTGCGGATCACCGGGACGACGAGCCCCCGCCCGCCGCCGACGGCGACGCCGATGTCGTAGTAGTTCTTGTAGACGATGTCGGTGCCGCGGATCTCGGCGTTGACCTCGGGAACGAGCTTGAGCGCGTCGATCACGGCCTTGACGAAGAACGACATGAAGCCGAGCTTGATGCCGTACTTCTCGCGGAACACCGGCTGGTACTGCTCGCGGAGCCGCTTGACCGGCCCCATGTCGACCTCGTTGAACGTCGTCAGCAGCGCCGCCTCGTGCTGCGCCTGGACGAGCCGTTCGGCGATCCGCCGCCGCAGGAAGGTCATCGGCACGACCTCCTCGGGACGGTCCTCGCCGAGACCCGGCGCCGGCGCGGGGGCCGGCCGCGGCGCCGCCGGCTCGGCGGCCGGCGCCGACGCGCTCTCGTCCGCGGCCCGTCGCGCCTCGATCGCGCGCAGGACGTCCTCCTTGAGGATCCTGCCGCCCGGTCCGCTCGGCCGGATCGTCGCCGGATCGAGGCCGTGCTGGGCGATCAGCCGCTCGGCGGCCGGCATGATCCGCACCGCCGCCGCCGCCACGCGCTCGGCGACCGCGGTGCCGGCGGCCGGCGCGGCCTGCTCGGGGGGCGGCGCGGCGGCCTTCGGTGCGGACGCGGCGGGGGTCTCCGCCGCGGGGGCCGGTTCCGGCTCTGCCGGCGCGGCCGGCGCCTCGACCGGCGGAGGAGACGACGGCGCCGGTTCCGCGGCCGGTTCAGGCTTCGCCGGCTCCGCGGCGGCGGGCGCGGGACTGTCCGCGCGCGACGCCTCGCGCGCCGCGCGCTTCGCCCTCGCCACGCCCTGCTCCTCGAGGTAGCCGATCACCTCGCCGACCGCGGCCACCTCGCCCTTCTTCTTGAGAATGCGGCTGAGCTGGCCCGGCGCCGGAGCGGGCAGGTCGACGGTCGTCTTGTCCGTCTCGATCTCGACGAGGGGCTCGTCCTGGGCGACCAGATCGCCCTCGTTCTTGTACCAGGTCCCGATCATCACCTCGGTGATCGACTCGCCGAGGGACGGCACCTTGAGTTCCACGGCCATCGTCCGCGCATCTCCTCTCGTTCGTGCTCAGGCAAACGCCTTGTGCAGGATCTCCTCCTGCTCGAACACGTGGCTCGCCATCGATCCGGTCGCCGGACTCGCCGACGCCTTGCGCGAGATGCCGTGGAACGGCTGCCGGCCGAACAGCCGATCGCCGAACCGCACGCGCAGGGTGCGCCACGCGCCCATGTTCTCCGGCTCCTCCTGGACCCAGTAGACCGGCACGCGGTCCGGGTACGGCTCGAGTGCCTGGCCCAGATCCCGGTCCCGCAGCGGATAGAGCTGCTCGAGGCGCAGGATCGCCACGTCCTCGCGGGCCAGCTTCTCCCTCCGCTCGGCCAGATCGTAGTAGAGCTTGCCGCTGCACAGCAGCACGCGCCGGACCGGCACCGTGCGCTGACCCGACATCTCGTCGGGCAGGATCCGCCGGAACGCACCGTGCTCGAACGCCTCGATCGGCGAGACGCAGCGCCGGTGCCGCAGCAGGCTCTTCGGCGTCATCACGATCAGCGGCTTGCGCCACGGGCGCAGCACCTGACGTCGGAGCAGGTGGAAGAACTGCGCCGGTGTCGACGGCTGCGCGACCTGGATGTTGTCGTCCGCCGCCAGCTCGAGAAAGCGCTCGAGCCTGGCGCTCGAGTGCTCGGGCCCCTGCCCCTCGAATCCGTGCGGCAGCAGCAGCACGATTCCCGACAGCCGGTTCCACTTGTCCTCGGCACTGACGATGAACTGGTCGGTGATCACCTGGGCGACATTGACGAAGTCGCCGAACTGGGCCTCCCACGCGATCAGTCCGTCGGGCCAGTCGAGGCTGTAGCCGTAGTCGAAGCCGAGCACGCCGGCCTCGGACAGCGGGCTGTTGATCACGTCGACCGGCGCCTGGTCGGGAGACAGGTGCTGGAGCGGCACGTAGCGCGCACCGGTCTCGTAGTCGTGCAGGTGCGCATGGCGCTGGCTGAACGTCCCGCGTCCGCTGTCCTGCCCGGACAGGCGGACCCGCTGGCCGGCGACCGCCAGCGAGGCCATCGCCAGCGCCTCGGCCGCGGCCCAGTCGAACGGGCGCTCGCCCCGTCCCATCTCGCGCCGCGCCTGCATGAACCGCTCGAGCTTCGGGTGCAGCTTGAAGTCCTCGGGCGTCCGGGTCAGCGCGTCCATCAGCTCGGCGATCCGCTCGCGCGGCAGGCCGGTGTCGTCGGGCTCCGGCGCGTCGTCCTCGGGCCCGCCGAGGTAGCGGGCCCACAGGCCGCGCCGCGCCTCCGGCTTCGGCTTGTACAAGGGACTGCGCGCGGCGGACAGTTCCTCCTCCAGCCGCTGCCGGCTCTCGGCGGCGATGCGCTCGGCCTCCTCGGGCGTGATCCCGCCCAGCTCCTCGAGGTGCTCGAGATAGCCCTCGCGGACGCTCTTGTGCTGGCGGATGATCCGGTACAGCACGGGCTGCGTGAACGACGGCTCGTCGCCCTCGTTGTGCCCGTAGCGACGGTAGCCCCACATGTCGATGATCACGTCGCGGCCGAACGTGGCGCGGAACTCGAGCGCCAGGTGGACGACCTGGGCGACCGCCTCGGGGTCCTCGCCGTTGACGTGGAAGATCGGGATCTGCAGCATCCGCCCGACCGACGTGCAGTAGCGCGTCGACCGCGCCTCCTCGGGCGACGTGGTGAACCCGATCTGGTTGTTGACGATGACGTGGATCGTGCCCCCGACGGTGTAGCCGGGCAGCCCGCTCATGTTGAGCGTCTCCTGCACGATGCCCTCGCCCGAGAACGCCGCGTCGCCGTGGATCAGCAGGCACAGCCCGCGCTGCCGCTCGATGTCGCCGATGCGGTCCTGCTTGGCCCGCACCCGGCCCATCGCCACCGGATTGACGAACTCGAGGTGGCTCGGGTTGAAGCACAGCGACAGGTGCACGTCGTCCCCCCGGGACGTGCGGTAGTCCGCGCTGTAGCCCATGTGGTACTTCACGTCCCCGCGGCCGATGTGCAGGCTCGGATCCGGGTCGTCGAACTCGTGGAAGATCTGGCTCGGCCGCTTGCCGATGATGTTCGCCAGCACGTTGAGCCGGCCCCGGTGCGCCATGCCGATCACGATCTCGCGCACGCCGAGCGAGCCGGCCTTCTCGATCGCCATGTCGAGCAGCGGGATCAGGCTCTCGGAGCCCTCGAGCGAGAAGCGCTTGGCGCCGAGGTACTTCTTCTGGATGAACTCCTCGAACGTCGCCGCGTCGGTCAGCTTGCGCAGGATGCGGATCTGCTCCTCGCGGGACAGCGCGATCCGGTTCTGCGTGCCCTCCATGCGCGCGAGCAGCCAGTTCTTGACGTACAGGTCGTCGATGTGCATGAACTGCACGCCGATCGACCGGCAGTAGGTCTGGCGCAGGCGCTCGAGGATCTCGCGCAGCGTCAGCACGTCGGGCGCGCCCATGATCGAGCGGCTCGAGAACGGACGGTCGAGATCGGCCTCGGTCAGGTCGTAGTAGTCGGGCTCGAGCTCCGGCTGGGGATCGCGCGGCAGGCCGAGCGGGTCGAGCCGGGCGATCAGGTGCCCGCGCACGCGGTACGCCCGGATCAGCTGGTCGACGCGGTCCTGGAGGACCACCTCCTCGGACAGCAGCCGCGAGGCGTGCTCGACCACCGAGCCGTTGCCGCCGCGCGGATTGAAGATGCTGCGCGGCCGGAATCCCGGCCCGAGCCGCGTCGGCGCGGGACGTGCCTCGCGCCGCTCCTGCTCGGCGAACCACGCGCGCCATTCGGCGGGGACCGACTGCGGATTCTTCCGGTACTCGGCGTACATCGCCTCGACGTACTCGAGGCTGGCGCTTCCCGGGTCGATCGCGGACGCCTCGCTCATCGCCTCCGCCCCTGCGGCGCGGGCCCGGCGGCCCGGCACGATCCGTCATGGCCGACCGGCCGGTGCGGGCCGGTCATCATAAACATGGGGCCGCGGACCACGTTCCGCGACCCTCGTCGACGCACCGTTTCGCGGCGGTCGGCCGGCACCGCCGCGACCGCGCGACACGTTCTATGATGACACCTTCGCCGCGGGGCAGCATGCGGGAACGACTGCCGCGGCGGGAGGAGACGACGGTGATCGAGCGCTGGCTGCACGAGATCCTCGTGTGCCCCGAGTCGAAGCGGCCGCTGATCCTGTTCGAGCAGGACGGCTTCCTGTTCTGTCCCGCCTCGCGGCTCGTCTACCGCATCGAGGACGACATCCCGGTGCTGCTCGTCGACGAGGCGGAACGCGTCGATCCGGCGCGCGCCGAGGAGCTGCTCGCGCGGGCGCTGGCGGAGAACCTGCCCGGCAGCGAGCACTGGAAGCAGGAGTCCTCCGGCGACTGACCGCGCGGTAAGCGTCAGCCGCGGTCGCCCGCGAGGCGCTCGCGGATCCGCGCGGCCAGTTCGCGGCCCTCGTCGTCGGCGAGCCGGCCGGCGGGCCAGGAGATCCCCAGCCCCGATCCGTCGGGGTACTTCGGAATGATGTGGAAGTGGACGTGCATCACGGCCTGGTGCGCCTCGGGGCCGTTGTTCTGCAGCACGTTGTAGGCCGGCGCACCGGTCGCGGCGATGACCGCCCGCGCGATCCGCGGCAGCACCCGGCCGACCGCCGCCGCCGACTCCTCGGAGAGCTGGTCGAGGCGCTCGGCGGGCTCCTTGGGGATCACCAGCGTGTGACCGCGGGACAGCGGCCCGATGTCGAGGAACGCCAGGACGTGATCGTCCTCCCACACCTTGTGGCACGGGATCTCGCCGCGGATGATCCGCCCGAAGATCGTCTCGGCCACGGCGCCCTCCACGGCGCTCAGCGCACTTCCTTGTGCAGGGTGTGCCGGCGCAGGAACGGGTTGTACTTCTTCTTCTCCAGGCGCCCCGGAGTGGTCTTCTTGTTCTTGGTCGTCGTGTAGCGCGAGGGCGGCTTGCCCTCGGCGCGGGCCTCGGTGCATTCGAGGATCACGTTGACCCGGTTTCCCTTCTTGGCCACGGCTCTCGCTCCTCGCCCCGGCGCGCAGACCGGGCGGCGTACGGATCGGGCAGGATAGCGGCCGCCCCCTCCGGCGACAAGTCCGGATCGCGACCCTATACTTCCGCGCCATGAGCGGATACGACTTCCGGGCGATCGAGGCCAGGTGGCAGCGGCGGTGGGACGAGCGCCGGACGTTCCGGACTCCGGGCCCCGGCGACGAGGGCTTCCGGCCCGACCAGCCGAAGTTCTACGTGCTCGACATGTTCCCCTACCCCTCCGGGGCCGGGCTCCACGTCGGCCACCCGCTGGGCTACATCGCCACCGACATCGTGGCCCGCTACAAGCGGATGCGCGGGTTCAACGTGCTCCACCCGATGGGGTTCGACGCCTTCGGCCTGCCGGCCGAGCAGTACGCCATCGAGCACGGCATCCACCCGCGCGAGACCACGCTGCGCAACATCGAGACCATGCGGCGCCAGCTCCGGGCGCTCGGCCTGAGCTACGACTGGGAGCGCGAGATCGCGACGATCGACCCGCGCTACTACCGCTGGACCCAGTGGATCTTCCTGCAGATGTTCGGCAGCTGGTTCGACCCGGAGGCGCGTCGGGCGCGGCCGATCGCCGAGCTCGAGCAGGAGCTGGCGGCGGGGCGCCGCTGGGTCGCCGAGGACGGGGCGCTGGTCGCCCCGGGCACCGAGGGCGCACGCCCGTGGACGGACCTCGACGAGACCGCGCGGCGCGACGTTCTCGACGCGCACCGGCTGGCCTACGTCGACGAGGTGCCCGTCAACTGGTGTCCGGCGCTCGGCACGGTGCTCGCCAACGAGGAGGTCACCGCCGAGGGCCGCTCGGAGCGGGGCAACCACCCCGTCTACCGCCGGCCGCTCCGGCAGTGGATGCTGCGGATCACCGCCTATGCCGAGCGCCTGCTCGAGGACCTCGACCTGGTCGACTGGCCCGAGCCGATCAAGCTGCTCCAGCGCAACTGGATCGGCCGCAGCGAGGGCGCCGAGGCGGTGTTCCGGATCGACGGCTCGGGCGAGCCGGTCCGCGTGTTCACCACCCGGCCGGACACCCTGTTCGGGGCGACCTACATGGTGCTCGCCCCCGAGCACCCGCTCGTCGAGTCGATCACCGCCCCGGAGCGCCGCGAGGCGGTCGAGGCCTACCGACGCGAGGCGGCGCGCAAGAGCGACGTCGCGCGCCAGGCCGAGACGAAGGCCAAGACCGGAGTCGACACCGGAGCCCGCGCGATCAACCCGGTCAGCGGCGAGCGGATCCCGGTGTTCATCGCCGACTACGTGCTGATGGGCTACGGCACCGGCGCGATCATGGCCGTCCCGGCGCACGACCAGCGCGACTTCGAGTTCGCGCTCGCCTTCGGCCTGCCGCTGCGTGCGGTGGTCCGGCCCGACGAGGCGTGGCTGCGCGCGCACGCGCCGGACGCCCTCGCCGACGCCGGCGCCGACGCCCTCGCCGAGGCGTATGTCCGCGACCCCGCGGCGTTCGGCGAGGCGTTCACCGGCGAAGGGGTCGCGATCCAGTCGACCCGCGACGACCTCGCCCTCGACGGCCTGCCGACCCCGGAAGCGAAGGCGCGGATCACGGAGTGGCTCGAGCGCCGCGGCCTCGGCCGCGGGCGCGTCCAGTACAAGCTGCGCGACTGGCTGTTCAGCCGCCAGCGCTACTGGGGCGAGCCGTTCCCGATCCTGTGGGACGAGTCCGGCCGCCCGGTCCCCGTTCCCGAGGACGAGCTGCCGGTCGAGCTGCCCGAGATGGACGACTTCCGCCCGTCGGCCAGCGACGACCCGACGCCCGCCCTGGCCCGCGCTCCCGAGTCGTGGCGCATCGTGCGCCGCGGCGACCGCGTGCTGCGGCGCGAGCTGAACACCATGCCGCAGTGGGCCGGCTCGTGCTGGTACTACCTGCGCTTCATCGATCCCCGCAACGACGAGCGCCTCGTCGATCCGGAGCGCGAGCGCTACTTCATGCAGCCGCGCGGCGTCGACCTGTACGTCGGCGGCGTCGAGCACGCCGTGCTCCACCTGCTCTACGCGCGCTTCTGGCACAAGGTGCTCTACGACCTCGGACACGTCTCGACGCCGGAGCCGTTCGGGCGCCTGTTCAACCAGGGCTACATCCTCGCTTGGGCGTACGTCGACGAGCGCGGCGTGTATGTCCCCGCCGACGAGGTCGAGGAGCGCGACGGCCGGTTCTGGTGGAAGGGCCGCGAGGTCACCCGCAGCTACGGCAAGATGGGCAAGTCGCTCAAGAACGCCGTCAGCCCGGACGAGATGTGCGCCGAGTACGGCTGCGACACGCTGCGGCTGTACGAGATGTTCATGGGGCCGCTCGAGGCGAGCAAGCCGTGGAACACGCGCGACGTCGTCGGCGTGCACCGGTTCCTGCAGCGGCTGTGGCGCAACCTGGTCGACGAGCGTGGCGGCGGGCTGCGCGTGACCGACGAGCCGGCCGACGATGCGCTGCGCCGCCTGCTGCACCGCACGATCGCGCAGGTGACCGAGTCGATGGAGCGCCTCGGGTTCAACACCGCGATCGCGCGGCTGATCGAGCTGAACAACGCGCTGGTCCCGCTCGAGCGGGTGCCGCGCGAGGTGGCCGAACCGCTGGTGCTGATGCTCGCGCCGATGGCGCCGCACATCGCCGAGGAGCTGTGGGAGCGGCTCGGACACGACTCGTCGCTCGCGTTCGCCCCGTGGCCCGAGGCCGACCCGCGCTGGCTCGCCGTCGAGAGCGTCGAGCTGGTCGTCCAGGTGCTCGGCAAGGTGCGAGGCAAGGTCGAGGTGCCCGCCGGGGCGGACGAGCGGACCGCCCGCGAGGCCGCGCAGGCGCACCCGAACGTCGCGCGTCACCTCGAGGGGCGCACGGTGCGCAAGGTGATCTACGTCCCCGGCAAGCTGATCAATTTCGTGGCGAGCTGACGTCGGCGGCGGGCTCGGGCTCGATCCGGTAGCTCGTCCGGCAGCGGACCCGTCCTCCGCGGACCCGGATGCGCACCTCGTGCACGCCGGGACCGGGATCCGGCGGCGTCCAGCTCACGGCGTACTGGCCGGCGAGGTGGGCCTGCAGTTCCTCGTACACCCCGCCGAGTTCCTCGCCGCGCTCGATCAGCCACAGCCGTCCGCCCGTCTCCTCGGTCAGCCGGGCGAGATCCTCGCGCCGCTCGCCGAACACGGTGCGCGGACGGGGCGCGATCGCGAACACGACGACATCGCTGGCCAGCGCCTCGTCGACGACCTGCTCGAGGGTGAACAGGCTGCGCCGGTCCACGCCGTCCGAGAACAGCACGAGCGCCTTGCGTCCCGAGCGCGAGCCCATCGAGGCCAGCGCGAAGTGCAGCGCGTCGTAGAGCGCCGTCGCCCCGCCGGCGCGGATCGTCTCGAGCCCGGCCACCGCCCGCCCGACGTCGGCCGTCGGCGGCACGATCGGCCGCAGCGTCTCGTTGAACGCGTGGACCGACACCCGGCCGAGTCCCGTCACGTGGCGCAGGAACCCGATCGACGCACGGCGCAGGTCGTCGATCTCGTCGCGCACGCTGTCGCTGGCGTCGAGCAGCAGGTCGAGCTCGAGCGGCGCGGCGTCGCCCGACTCGACCCGCACGTCGACCGTGGTCCGGCCGTCGCGCACGGTGAAGTCGTCGGCGTCGAGCCCGCGGACCGGCCGCCCGGAGCGGTCGAGCACGATCGGATAGAACTGCACCCGGCGCACCTCGACGCGGGTCACCAGCTTCGGCGGAGCGGTCACCAGCCGCACGCGGTCGAGCACCCGGCCGCCCCCGAACGCCAGCGCGTCGAAGCGCGCCGGGCGGTCGAGCCGCGGCGCGTCCCACGTCGTCCGCCACGGCGGCCCGTCGAGCGTCGCGATCCAGCGGCCGGATTCGTAGACCTCGATCCGCTCGACCGGCGTCCCGTCCTCGATCACCGAGAACGCGAGCGTCGTCCGCCCCTCGATCGGCAGACCCGGGCGCGGCTCGACGATGCGGATCGCATCGGCGCGCCCCGCGGAAGCCGCGGCGAGGATCAGGACGACAAGCGGAAGCGTCCGCGCACCACGCATCGTTCCACCGCCTCGTCGAAGTCGCGGACGTCGAGTCCGCGGATCCAGTCGGCCAGTCCGCCGACGTCGCTCGGAGCGTCGAGCACCGGGCCGGCGGACAGGTCGGCCAGCAGCTCGAGCAGCAGTTCGCGTCCCGCCGCGCCGCCCGCGCGCCGCGCGCCGAGATCGACCAGCGTGCGCAGCCACAGCTCGACGAACGTCCGCTCGGCCATCCCGTCGCCGGAGGTCTCCGCGGAGACGATCTCGAGCGCCCCGGGCCCGACCAGCGCATGCACGCCGGTCTCGCCGACGGCGGGCAGCGCCGGCAGTCCGTCGAGCAGCCGCCCGACGAGGGCGTCGGGGTCGTCCCCCTCCCGTGCCGCCTCGACGAGCCCGCGGACCTCGTCCGGCGCGTTCGCGAGACAGTCCGCGTCGAGGGCGCAGTCGGCACCGGCGCGGAGCCGTTCGAGCGGCAGCGCGCCCGGTCCCGCACCGCGCCCGAGGGCCCACAGCGCCGCGGCGAGCCGCGTCGTGTCCGCGTCGACGCGGCCCCACTCGGCGTCGAGGACGAGTCCGAGCCAGCGCCCGAGCAGGCCGTCGGGCAGCGGGCGCGGGCCGGCGCCGGCCGTCGCGCCGAGCCCGAGGGGTCGGGCCAGCACGCGGGCCAGCGCTCGCGGTGCCGCCATCGACCCCACCAGCCGCGTCCCGCACTGCGAGGCGGTCCACGGCACGAGGGCGACCGGCTGCCAGCCGTCGTCGACCAGCCCCGGCCGCCGCTCGACCGGGTTGACCTCGGCCCGGGGGCCGGACCGGGCGAGCAGGTCGTCCGGCAGCCGGCCGGCCACGTCGGCGACGTCGAGCGTCGGGGCCAGCGCCGCGCCGAGGAACAGCAGCCGCTGCGGCCACGTGCGCAGTCGCTGGACCGCCCACAGCGCCTCGAGCCGGCCGGCACGGTCGATGCCCGTCGCCGACGAGAAGCTGCCGAGAAGTCCGTCGACCTCGGCAGCGAGCGCCTCGATGTCGACCCAGGCACGGCAGTAGGGATCGCGGTCGCCGCCCACGCCGCGCGGGACCGGCATCCCGGCGGCCGCGTGCAGCTCGCGGACCAGCCGCGCCACGTCGAGCACGCGGCTGCGCTCGAGCAGCGGCGTGACGCGACTCCATGGCTCGTCGAGGCGTCGTGCGCGCTCGAGCGGCAGCACGCCCATCCGCTCGAGCGCCCGCGCCATCTGGTCCGCCGCCTCGCCGGGCGAGCGCCGGCGATAGGTCGCGCCGTCACGCACCAGTTCGGCGGGCGTCTCGACGCCCGCGACCGTGCGCGCGAACAGGTCGAAGCGTGCGCCGGGCAGCAGATCACCGAGCCACGCGTAGCGCGCGCCGACATCGACGCCCCCCGCGGGGAACCACGCGTGCAGCGCGGCCCAGCGCATCAGTGCGCGCGTCGCCGCCGCGTCGTCGACCAGTCCCCCGCGACGGGCGTGGGCCAGGATCGCGAGCCCCGCCTGATAGACCTCGAGATCGCCGTCCCGCGCGAGACCGGCTCCGGCCGGCATCGTCCCGGACAGCCGCAGGGACGCGACCAGGTGGTCGAGCAGCGTCTGCGGGTCGGGCACCGGCAGCCGCTCGATCGCGTAGAGGGTCTCGGGATGCTCGCGCGCGGCGCGCAGCAGCAGCTCGAGCACCAGGCAGTCCGCCGCCAGCTCCGGCCGCCGGTCGACGAGCGAGACGGCCAGCGCGAGCGCCGGAGCGCTCGGCCGGCGCGCTCCGGGCAGCGCCGGAAGGCCCGCGCTCTGCTCGGCGAGCCAGCGGCCCTGCTCGGGCGTGATCCGGCGCAGCAGCAGGCCCGCGCCGTCCGCCTCCGGGCCGGGCCACCGGCGCGCGGTCACGTCGAGCAGCGCCGCGACCGGCGACGGGGTCTGCGCGGACAGCTCGTCGGCGAACAGCGCGACCCAGCGCGCGGCGAGCGGGGCGTCCAGGGGCGCCGTCGCCCGGAAC
>RFIB01000156.1 GCA_003695625.1 Acidobacteriota bacterium
CGGCTCTTCTCGACGTCCATCGTGTGCCCGTTCCTGAAGCGGACCCGCTCGCCGGCCTGCCCCGTCGGGACGAGGCCGGTGACGAGCAGCGCCGCGCAGACGAACAGGATGTTCCGCACTGCCCGGAACGGTTCGCGGTGGTTGGTTGTCATCCGCAGACCTCTCTTCCCGCAGGATACCCGGAGGCGCGTTCGCCTCCCAAGCGTATACGGCGAGGCTCGTCGCTTCGCCATCGCCCGGCGCCCCGCCTATCATGGCACGGGAGGTGCTCCGGTGACCCGTCCGCTCGTCGTGTCCCTCGTCCTCGCCGCGGTGCTTTCCCCGCAGGCCGCCCCGGCGGCCGCCGGGAAGGACAAGGCCCCCCGCGTCGCCGCCCGCGTCGCCGTCGACCCGTCCCCCGCCCGTCCCGGCGAGCCGGTGCGGATCAGCGTCCGGCTCGAGCCCCCCGAAGGGGTGACCCTCAATCGCTACCCCGGCATCACGCTGAAGATCGACCACGTCGAGGGCCTCGACGTCGCGTCCCGCGAGGTGTTCGTCGGGACGCGCAAGCCGGTGACCGACGTGGAGAAGTTCGCGTTCGAGAAGGTGCCGCCCCTCGTGGTGGAGGCCGTCGCGGGCGCGGGCAGCCGGCGCGGCCTGATCCGGGGCGAACTCAAGTACTTCTACTGCGTCAAGAAGAGCGGCTTCTGCGCTCCGGCGAGCCGACCGCTCGAGATCACCGTGCCGATCGGCGGCTGATCCGCAGCCCGTGCCGCGCCGGGCCGACGTCCGCCGGACGGCCCCCGGCGTCGCGCAGGGCGTCGACCACCGCGTCGCGGTCGCCCGGCTCGACCAGCACGGCCCCCCAGCCCCCGCCGCCCGCGCCGCAGACCTTCGCCCCGAGCGCGCCGGCCTCGCTCGCGGCGGCGAGGATCCGCTCGAGCCGCGGCGTGAGCACCAGCGGCGACCACGTCGCCCGCGCCTCGAGATCGGCCCGCATCGCGCGGCCGAGGCCGGGCCAGTCCTCGCGCTCGAGAGCCGCCGCCGCGGCGATCCCGGCGTCCCGGACCCGGTCGAGCGCCGTGATCGCGGCCGGCTCGCCCTCGATCCGGCGCCGGAACATGTCCCAGTTCGATGGTGCCGAGCTGCGGGCCTGCCCGGAGTCGAACGGCACGAGACGCGCGGCGAGACCGTCGAGCGTCCTGCGACCGAGGCGGCGAAACCGCGCGTCCCCGGGGCGCTGCTCGAGAGCTCCCAGGCCGCCGTGCAGCGCCAGATGATGGTCCTGGGTGCCGGTGGGGATGCCCAGCACCACCGCCTCGAGGTCGCGGACCAGCGGCACGAGCCGTGCACGCCCGACCCGCAGCCCGCGTGCCGCGAACACCGCGGCGGCGACGGCGATGCCGAGCGCCGAGGAGGTGCCGAGGCCCGAGCCGGCGGTCACCGGCGACGTGACGACGACCTCGAGTCCCCTCGCTCCCTGGGCATGCCGGACGATCCGCTCGACCAGTTCGAGCGGACCGCGCTCGACCGGAGCGTCGGCGCCGGGGATCTCGCGGACGGTGCCGAGGTCGCGCGAGACCAGCCGCGTCGGGCCGTCGGAGCCGGTCGGCGTGACGCGGACCCGGACGCGCAGGTCGATCGCCACCGCGACGGTCGTCGCTCCCGGATGAAGCAGGCCGAGCGGCCACAGGTCGAGCGTCCCGCCCGCGAGATCGACGCGGACCGGTGCGGTGGCCTCGACGGCACGCGGATCGGTCACCGGCTCCTCCCCCGGCGGCCTCGAGCGAGCCGCTCGGCCCAGGCGTCGAGCCGCGACGCCTGGCGGTCCCACGAGAACACGCGCGCGCGGCGCATGGCGCGCGGCCGCAGCGCCGCGATCCGCTCCGGATGCCGCAGCAGCCCGGCGAGCCGGCGCTCGAGGTCGCGGTCGGTCCGGACCAGCAGGCCCTCGCGAGCGAGAGCCGGTCCGAGCACCTCCGGGTACGCCAGCCGCGCGGGCGCGACGGGCACGGCCCCGCAGGCCATCGCCTCGAGCATCGCATAGCCGAAGTTCTCCTGGGCCGCCGTGGAGACGACGACGTCGGACCGGGCGAGCCAGCCGCGGTACGCAGCCCCGCTCGGGGCCGGGGCCGCGCGCAGGACACGCTCGCCCAGGCGCTCGACCAGCAGCTCGCGGGCCCGCGGCCGCACCTGGCAGGTCGTGCCGAGCAGGACAAGCCGGAAGGCGACCCCCTGATCGGCGAGGCGCAGCATGATCCGCGCGAACGCACCGGGACGCTTGTCCTCCTCCCATCTGTGGTTCCACAGCACGACCGGCGGATCGCCGGCCGGGCGTGGACGCAGTGCGGGAAGCGCGTCCGTCGCCAGCCCCGGGTGGAGGACCGCCGCACGGCGCAGCCGCGCGAGCACGCCGCGCGGCCGGGGCGCGGGCATCTCGTCGAGGAACGCAGCCATCGCGTCGCGCATCGCTCCGCGATGGTGGCGCGAGTTGAACGCGATCGCGTCGGCTGCCAGCACCGAGGACAGATGCGCCGTCGCGAATCCCCGGTCGAGCGGCTCGCCGGGGGCTCGCGGATAGGAGAGCTGGTTCTCGTGCAGGTACAGTCCCCACGGGACATCCAGCCCCGCGGCAAGCCGGGCATGCGCGAGATCCATCAGGCCCGAGGCGACGACGGCATCGGGGCGCGGCCGGTGGCGCGCGGCGCGTGTACCGAGAAGCCAGCCCGCCGTCCGCATCCTCCATCGCCAGCGCTCGTCAGGCAGCGC
>RFIB01000157.1 GCA_003695625.1 Acidobacteriota bacterium
CTCGTCGCGCGCGACCTGGCCGATGAACCGCCCGATCGCCCCCGGCATCACGCGACGCATCAGTTCCATGTTGAACGTCGTCAGCCTCACGCTGCCATCGGGAAGCTCATAGACGGCCCAGGTGCACGGCATCATCGCGGTGATCCTCGGCTCGAGCCCCACGACCTTCGCCGCGAACCGGGGATTGCAGACGAAGTACAACTTGACGCGGCGCAGACCCTCGAGGGCGACGCCCTTTTCGGCCAGCTGGGAACCCATGTCCAGCGCTGGCATCGGCATGCCCCATCCGGGAACGCTCGTCACCGCCTGCTCGAGGCGCCGGCCGACCTCCTCGAACGAGCCGGGAAGGCGGATCTCCGTGAACATCGGTCCGGGCATCATCGCCCTGACGGCAAGCCCGGCGAACACCACCCCGGCAACGAATCCCACTCCACCCACGGCAAGGCTGGTCCAGTCCACGGCATTCCCTCGGCCGCACCCGCTGCGGCGTGATGTCTCAACGATGCACGCGGATCCGTCCCGTTACGCTCTCGCCGCGAATGCGGCCACCAGCAGCATCAGGAGCATCAGCGCCACGATCCCGAACCCGAGCGCGCGGTCGAGGCGCTCGGACCGTCCGGCGAGCGCCACGACGGCCGCCACCGCCACGAACAGCACACCGGTCGCGATCGGCACCGGCCCCCCGCCGCCGCCGAGACCGTAGGCGAGGCCGAGCGCCCCGACGGCCGCCGCGATCACGGCCGACAGCGTGCGGACGACCCGCGCCGTGTTCAGCTCGCGCTGCGCCGGTTCCATCGCGACCTGCCTCCCCGTGCGTGGCGCCGATCTTGACACGACGCGCGCCGGACCGATAGCCTGCCGCGAGGCCGGACTCGCCCCGGCGCCCACCGCCGGGACCACGCAGCCCGCATCAGGGGATCGACTCATGCGCCCAGCTTCCGCCCGTCCGCGACGGCGTCCTGCCGTCCCGCTCCTGCTTCTGCTGCTCGCCGTCGCCGTCCCGGCGTCCGCCGCGCCCGACGACACGTTCGCGCCGTGGCGCAGCCTGGCGCTCGACGGGCCGGGCGTCGACGCCGCCGGCCGCCGGCTCGCGATCGGGCATCTTGCGGTCGACCTCTCCGAGGGCACGCTGTGGCCGGTGCGGGCCGGCAACGGCGAGCTGGCCGGGATGCTGTTCGAGGGCGCCGGCCGGTTCGTCTACCGCAGCGACGATCCGCAGGACCTCGTCTCGTTCGAGGCCAACCTCAGGCGCCAGAAGTCGCACCTGACCCTGCAGCACAACGCGGTCTCCGACGAGCTGTCGAGCCTGCTCGTGCTGTTCGCCAGGCCGGCGTTCGACGACGTGGTCGAGGCGCTGGCCACGGCCGACGGGCCGCCGCCGAGCGCCTCCGCGAACGCGGCGCTCGCCGACTATCTCGATCGACTGCGCCTCGCCCAGTTCGAGTTCGACCACCTTGCGCCGTTCGCCCGAGCCAACGGGGAGCCGTACCAGTATGTCTACGTCGAGATCGACGGGCGCCGCGAGCGGACCGGCTACGCGTGGGACCTCGAGCGCAGCTTCCGCGAGTCGCTGTTCCACTACACCAAGTACCCCGGCGTGGAGTTCCGCTTCCGCGACGTGCTCAGCACGCAGCCGATCCCGGGCTACGAGCGCGGCGGCCCGCTGACGGTCTCCCTCTCGCGCCTCGACCTCGACGTGCGCAGCGAGGACAACCGCAACGTCGCCATCGACGCCACTCTAGAGTTCCAGGTCGAGCGCAGCGGGTCGCGGATGCTGATCCTCTACCTGCTCAATACCAAGGACCCGAAGACGGCGAGCTGGGAGAGCGATCGCCGGGCGCTGCACGTGCGCTCGCTGACGACGGCCGACGGGACGCCGGTCTCCTTCTCGCACCGCTACCACGAACTGGCCGTCGACCTCGGCCGGGCCTGCGAGGACGGCGAGACGCTGGTGCTCAAGGCTCGCTACGACGGCGACTTCTTCACCGACGCGGGGGGCGACTTCAACGAGAACTACCGCGAACTCGGTTTCGAATCGTGGTACCCCACGCCCGGCTCGCTCGCCGCCGCGGGGTTCGCGTTCCACGCGCGCGTGAAGACGAAGGCCCCGTTCTTCCCGATCGTCACCGGCGACACGATCCGGCGCGAGGAGAAGGACGGCTATCACGTGGTCGAGGCCGGGACCGACCACCCGGTGTGGGCGCCGGTGATCATCGCGGGCAAGTACAAAGTCGACGAGTTCAAGGCCGGCGATCGGCTGGTGCGCGTCTACACGACCCCAGTCATCAGCAGCAAGGATCGCAAGGCGCTGGCCGGGCTGGTCGCGATGATGTGGGACCTCTACGGACGGATGATCGGACCGCTGCCGTGGAAGGAACTCGAACTCGTCGAGCGCCGCAGCCTGCTGCAGTTCGGCATATCTCCCGCGGGCGTGATCTATCTCAGCACGCCGAACGTCGACACCAGCGACCCGGTCACGCGCAAGTTCCAGGCCGTCGGAGCGAACGGACTGGTCGCCCACGAGGTCGCGCACCAGTGGTTCGGCCACATCGCGTGGCCGCACACGATGCAGGACACCTGGCTCAACGAGTCGAACGCGGAGTATCTCGCGGGACTCGGCATGGGCCTCGCCGTGGCCCAGATGGAAAAGCAGGGCAAGAAGGTCAAGAAGTCCCTCGACGACTTCGCCACGATCAAGCGGCGCTGGCAGTCCGGCGCCCACACGGTGGCGGGGCACGGCACGATCCTCGGCGCCGAGCAGCTCGAGGGCGGGGGCGTCGCGGGGGCCTACCGCTTCGACCTGCTCTACTCGCGCGGCCCCGCGATCCTGCACATGTTCCGGACCCTGATCGGCGACGAGCGGTTCATGGCGATCTGGAAGCGCTATCTCGACCGCGAGCACCCCGGGGCCCGGGACACGCAGGACTTCATCGACGCGTGCAACGCGGTGATGAAGTCGGACTGGAGCTGGTTCTGGAACCAGTGGCTCGGCAAGCCGTGGATCCCGGAGATCCGCGTCGAGCACACGGTCTCCGGCAATCGCCTGCACGTCGTCGCCGACCAGGACCCGGCGACGTTCATGAAGATCCATCTTCCGCTGGTGCTGACCTATCCGGGCGGCCGGCGTGGGGTCAAGATCCTGTTCCAGGAACGGCCGCACCAGGAGTTCACCGTCACGCTTCCGGCCGCGCCGCAGCGGGTCGACATCGACCCGGCGCGGAACAACCTGGCGACCTACAAGTGAGCACGCCGCCGCGCCCGACGGTCCTGTTCCTGTGCACCGGCAACTCGGCACGCAGCCAGATCGCCGAGGCCCTGCTGCGCCACCTCGCCGGCGACCGGTTCGAGGTGCTCAGCGCCGGGGTCGCGCCCGCGCCGCAGGTGCACCCGCTGGCCGTCGCCGTGCTCGAGGAGGCCGGCATCGCAACGGCCGGGCTTTGCCCGAAGACGATCGAGCAGATCGCGGACCGCGCCGGAACGCCGTTCGTGATCACGGTCTGCGACCATGCGGCGCGCACCTGTCCGACCTTTCCCGGCGCGCGAGAGCGCGAACACTGGCCGCTCGAGGACCCCGCCGCCGCGGACGGCAGCGACGCCGAGCGGCTGGAGGTCTTCCGCCGCACCCGCGACGAGCTCGAGCGTCGCATCCGCGATTGGCTGGCCCGACACGCCTGACCGTGGCGCCCCGGGCGCTCCCTGCGTATATCCCCGCCGGGCGGCGCGCCGCCCGCGAGGGGAAGACATGCGTTGCATGCCGTCGATCGGCGCCCTGCTGGTTCTCCTGCTCTCGTCGGCCGCGGGCCGCGCCCAGACCGGCCCGCCGTGGTTCACCGAGATCACCGACCAGGTCGGGCTGACCGGCGTCGAGGCGTTCCGCATCGCCGTCGGCGATCTCGACGGGGACGGCTATCCCGACCTGCTGATCCACACCGAGCCGGACCACGCCGCCGGCGACGTGCTGAACAAGCAGTACCTGTACCTGAGCGAACCGGTCGACCCGCAGGGGGATCCCGCTGCGCGGATCTTCGTGGACCACACGGCGGGCTCCGGCCTGCGTGCCAATCGCCAGGGCACCCCCGACGGACGGCACTCCGACGCGGCGATCTTCGCCGACGTCGACAACGACGGCGATCTCGACGTGTTCACCAACGTCTACCTGCACCGCAGCTACGATCTCGACCTGGGGACGAACGACCTGCTGCTCAACAACGGCGACGCGACGTTCGTGCTCTCGCCCAACTCGACGTTCCACCTCGAGCCGAACTGGAACACGCCCGCGGCAACGTTCCTCGACTACGACAACGACGGGAACGTCGACCTGTTCATCGGCACCTGGTACAAGCCGGACAGCACGATGAACATCGACCACCTGTACCGCGGGGGCGGCGACGGCAGCTTCACGGACGTGACCGCGGGAACCGGGATCGACCTCGAGCCGACCTGCGTCTACGCGGTCTCCGCCTTCGACTGGGACAACGACGGCGACATGGACCTGTTCGCCCCGCCGTACAGCCGGACGGTGTTCTGGTCGCTGCCGCGGCACTGGCGCAACAATGGCGACGGGACGTTCACCCAGGTGCAGGACCAGACCAACTACGACGAGTACCGCGGCATCCTGGGCCAGAAGGTCTCGTTCGGCACCATGCCGCGCGACTTCGACAACGACGGCCAGATCGACTTCTTCGAGATCATGACCCACGGCGAAGGCGACGGCGCATCGGGGGTGCACTCGACTCCGGTGCGCAACGGCGCCGGCGTGTTCTCGTGGGACTTCTGGCGACTCGCCGGCCGCGACGCCGAGGACCCCGACCTGACCCACCACGGCGACCACTTCGCGAGCTGGTTCGACTTCGACGGCGACGGGCTGGTCGACATCGTCTTCACCGAGAGCGGCTATTCGAATCCCCGGCTCTACCTGGCGAAGCAGAACCCGGACCACACGTTCACGTTCGTGACCCCCGGTTCGGGGCTGGACGTGATCAACACCGAGGGCGTCGAGCCCGGCTACGTGACCCCCGCCGACTTCGACCGCGACGGCGACGAGGACCTGTTCGTCACCGCGGGCAACGTCGTCCGCCTGTTTCGCAACGACGCCGGCAACGCCAACGCGTGGCTGGCGGTCGAGCTCGAGGGTGTGGGCGGTCCGGGGCACGCCAACCGCAGCGCGATCGGGGCGCGGATCGAGGTCACCGCCGGAGGCGTGACCCAGGTCCAGGAGGTCACGGCCGGCAACGGGCACGAGGGGCCGATGCGGCCGCTGGTGCGGATCTTCGGTCTCGGCGCGGCGACGGTCGTCGACTCGCTCCGGATCCGCTGGCCGGACGCGGCGCACACGGTCCAGGAACTGACGGCGGTGCCGGTCAACCGGTACCTGCACGTGCGGGAGCCGTGCGACCTGCCCGCCGACCCGTCGGGACTCACCGTCGAGCGCGCCGGCGACGACCTGCTGCTCGCGTGGGACGATCCGGGCGCCCCGGTGACCTTCAACGTCTATCGCGAGGCGACGCCCGATCCGTCCGGCTGGGGCGCCCCCCACGAGACCGGCGTGACCGACGAGGACCCCGCCACTCCCGGGATCCAGCACACCGACGCGGGGGCCGCCGCCGACGGGGCGACGTGGTTCTACCTGGTGACCGCCGTCGACGCGTGCGGCGAGTCCGCCCTGCGGTGACGATGCGGGCGGGCTACAGCAGGGAGCCGCGCAGCAGCACCGCGGCGACGCCGAAGTAGATCAGCACGCCCGTCACGTCGACGAGCGTCGCCACGAACGGGGCCGACGCCGTCGCCGGGTCCGCACCGAGCCGCCGGAGAAGGAACGGCAGCATCGAGCCGGCCAGCGTGCCGAACAGGACCACGCCGACGAGCGCGATCGCCACGACGATCCCGACGAGAATCCAGTGCTCGCCGTACAGGCCGAACACGTGGTGCCAGACCGCGATCCGCGCGAATCCGATCGCCCCGAGGATCAGCCCGAGCGACAGCCCGGAGATCGCCTCCCGGAACATCACGCGCCACCAGTCCCGCAGCCGCACCTCGCCGAGGGACATCGCACGGATGATCAGCGTCGTCGCCTGGGAGCCGCTGTTGCCTCCCGACGAGATGATCAGCGGGACGAACAGGGCCAGCACCACGGCGCGCGCGATCTCCTCCTCGAAATACCGCATCGCGGTGGCGGTCAGCATCTCGCCGAGGAACAGCACGATCAGCCAGCGGGCGCGCTTCTTGACCAGCTCGGGCACCGGCGTGGCGAGGTACGACTCGTCGAGCGCCTCCGATCCGCCGATCTTCTGGATGTCCTCGGTCGCCTCCTCCTCGGCGACGTCGAGCACGTCGTCCACCGTGACGATCCCGAGCAGCACGCCCTTCGAGTCGACCACCGGCAGGGCGACCCGGTCGTACTCGCGGAACACCTCGACGGCGGTCTCCTGGTCGTCCGTCGCCCGCAGCGCGACGAAGCGGTTGTCCATCAGGTCGGCGATCCGCGCGTCGGGATCGGCGAGCAGCAGCTCGCGCGTCTTGAGGTCGTCGAGCAGGCGCCACTTGTCGTCGACGACATAGACCACGTTGAGCGTCTCGCTGTCCTTGCCGAAGCGCCGGATGTGATCGAGGGCCTGGCGCACGGTCCAGTGCGGGCGCAGCGCGACGTACTCCGTCGTCATCAGGCGCCCGATGCTGTCCTCGGGGTAGCCGAGCAGACGGACCGCGATGCGCCGCTCCTCGGGCGTCAGCAGGCTGATCAGCCGCTGGACGATCGGGCCCGGCAGTTCCTCGAGCAGGGCGGTCCGGTCGTCCGGCGACATCTCGTTGAGCAGCTCGGTGAGCCACTCGCGCTCGCGGGCCAGCCGCTCGATCAGCTCGCGCTGCTTTTCCGGTTCGAGGTGCTCGAACACCTCGGTCGCCCGCTCCTGCGGCAGCAGGCGGAACACGCCCAGGTCGTCGGGCGCGGGCAGCTCCTCGATGATGTCGGCGATCTCGGGGACATCGGCGGCGACGAGCCGCCGGCGCAGCTCACCGTAGCGGCGCTGACGGAACAGCTCCTGGACTTCCGGTTCGCTGACCGGCGCCGCCATCGTCGTCTCCCCGTTCCGAAGCGGACCGCTTCATCGGATCACCGTCGCGCCGGCCCGCTCCGGCCGCGGGCCGGCCCGGCGGCGGAGTCTATCACCCGGGCCGGACCGGCTCACCGCCCCGCGGCGGGGGACGCACCGGCCCCGCGCTCGAGCGCGGAGCGGATCGCGAGCAGTTCGCCGATGTTGTCCGGCGTGACGAGCCCGACGAGCCGCCCGTCGCGCAGGACCGGAATCGTGCGGCACGCGTGCCCCTCGAGCCGGTCGAGCGCGAGGTCGAGCGCGTCGCGCGGATCGGCCGTCACGAAGTCGGTCTCGACGAACTCCCCGATCGGCGCCTCCGGTCCCGAACGGGCCAGCCCCTCGAGCATCCGCGGCTGGGTCAGGATCCCGACCAGACGCCCCCCGTCGACGACGGGGAAGTCCCGCTCCGTCGTCGCCAGCGTCAGCTCGACCGCCTCGCGCAGCGGGCTCCGCGGGTCGAGCACATGAAACTCCCCGATCATCGCGCGCCCGACCGGAATCCCGCCGATCACGCCGCGGGCCTGGGTCACCGCCGCCTCCTGCGCCGCGCCGATCCAGACGAACAGGGCGATGAACAGCAGGAACGGGTTCGTGAACAGCCCGATGAAGCCGAAGACCAGCGCGACGGCCTGGCCGACCCCGGCGGCGATCTGGGTCGCGCGCGTGTAGCTCATCCGCTCGGCGAGCAGCGCCCGAAGCACCCGCCCCCCGTCCATCGGAAACGCGGGCAGCAGGTTGAACCCGGCCAGCATCACGTTGACGACGAGCAGCCGCCCGACGAAGTCGCCCTGCCCGAACGAGCCGAGGGCCGGGATGGAGCCCGACGCGATCGCGAACGCGAGGATCAGCGCCGCGAGCGCGACGTTGACCGCCGGCCCGGCCAGCGCGACGAGCAGCTCCTGCCGCGGCTGCTCGGGCATCCGCTCGAGCCGCGCCACTCCGCCGATCGGCAGCAGCGTGATGTCGCGCGTGCGGATCCCGAACCGGCGCGCCATCAGTGCGTGCCCCAGCTCGTGCAGCACCACGCAGCCGAAGATCGCCAGCGTGAATCCGACGCCCTCCACGGCGTCGGCCAGCCCGCCGCCCCCCGCCCAGCTCGCCAGTGCGACCCAGACCAGCAGCAGCAGGAAGGTCAGATGCATCGAGACGGTGATCCCCGCGATCGAGCCGAGCCGCAGCGACCATCTCATCGCGTCCCCTCCCCCTTCTCGCCGGACGTCCGCCGCGGCGCCCGGCTCACCTGTCCGCGGCCGTGAACAGGCGCCGGAACAGCTCCTCGAGCGCGCCGAGCGACAGCGGCTTGGCCACGTACGCGTCCATCCCCGCGTCGAAGCAGCGCCGGATCGCGTCCTCCATCGCGTGCGCGGTCAGCGCCACGATCGGCAGCCGGCGGCCCGGGCGCTCGCCGGCGCGGATCCGCCGCGTGGCCTCGTACCCGTCCATGTCCGGCATCTGGCAGTCCATGAACACGACGTCCACCGGCTCGCGGGCGAGGATCTCCAGGGCGTCGCGGCCGCTCGCTGCGACGAGCACCTCGCAGCCGTGACGGGCGAGCATCCGCTCGGCGACCGCCCGGTTGACCGGGTGGTCCTCGACCAGCAGCGCCCGACGGGGCGGCGCGAAGCGGCGCTCGCCGACGGCGACGCGGCGCAGCCGCTCCTCGGAGACGGGCTCGATGTTCTCGTCGCATCCGGAGCAGATGCCGAGCGGCACGTCGCACCAGAAGACGGAACCCGCCCCCGGACGGGAGCGGGCGCCGACCTCGCCGCCCATCAGCTCGACGAGCCGCTTGCAGATCGCCAGACCCAGCCCGGTCCCGCCGTAGCGGCGCGCCGTCTCGGCGTCGGCCTGGCGGAACGGCTCGAACAGGCTCGCGAGCAGCTCCGGCGCGATGCCGATCCCGGTGTCCTCGACCCGGAACCGGAACGCCCCGCCCCGCCGGGCGACGCCGAGCCGCACCGACCCGTGCCGGGTGAATTTGACCGCGTTGCCGAGAAAGTTGACCAGGATCTGGCGCAACCGCTCGGGATCCCCCGACAGGCAGCGCGGGACGTCGTCGGCGATGTCCGACTCGACCGCGAGTCCCTTGCGCTCCGCCTCGGGGCGGACGGCGGTCAGCGCATCGTCGACCAGCCGGGACAGGATGAACGGCCGGGGACGGAGCTCGAACCGGCCGGCCTCGATGCGCGAGAGGTCGAGCAGATCGTCGATCAGCGACAGCAGCGCGAGCGCCGAACGACGGATGCCCTGGACCATCTCGCGCCGGGAGGCGTCCAGCGTCGTCTCCGCCAGCAGCTCGGCCATGCCCAGCACGCCGTTCATCGGCGTCCTGATCTCGTGACTCATGCTGGCGAGAAACAGGCTCTTGGCCCGGTTCGCCTGCTCGGCCTCGTGCCGCGCCTGCTCGAGCAGCCGCTGCTGCCCGGCCCGGGAGATCTCCGCGGCGACCCACGCCGCGATCAGCTTGACCAGCTCGCGATCGTGGTCGGAGAACGGCTCGCGCGGGGTCGGCGACGAGAAGTTCAGCGTGCCGTATCGCTCGCCGTCGACCGTCAGCGGCGTGCCGATGTACGCCTCGATCCCCGTCTCGCCGTAGCACGGATGCGCCCGTTCCGCCGAGCTTCCCGCATGGTGGAACGCGACCGGCCCGCGGGCGGCCAGCACGCGCTCGCAGAACGTCCGCTCCACCGGAAGCTCGAGGCCCGGCGTGATCGTGCCGTCACCGCCCCGCACGTGCATCACGCGGTACGTGCCCGCCGTGATCCTCGCGACGATGCCGAGTTGGAGTCCGAACGCCTCGAGGCCCAGGTCGAGCAGCCGGCGGACCTTCTCCTCGAACCCGAGTGCGGGCGCCGAGGTGATCTCGTGCAGCCGTCCGAGCAGCTCGACGTGGCGCTCGAGCTGGAGCTGGGCCCGCTTGCGCTCGGTGATGTCCTGGAACGCGCCGTAGAGACGGACCGTGCGTCCGTCACGCCGCTCGGCGCGTCCGATCGCACGGACCCAGATCCTCCGGCCCCGCGCGGTGACGAACGGCAGCTCGAGATCGTAGCCCTCGCCCGTGGCGACGGCCCGCTCGACCGCCTGCCGGATCGTCTCCCGCGCCTGCTCGCCGTCGTAGAACGAGATCGCCTGGTCGAGGTCGGGCTGGAACGTCTCGGGTACCTCGTGGATCCGGTACACGCCCGGCGACCACAGCGGGGTCATCGTCTCGAGATCGACCTCCCATCCGCCGATGCGCGCCAGGTCGGTGGTCTGCGCCTCGAGCTGCGCGAGCCGCGCCCGGATCTCGTCCAGCCCGCCCTGCGTCGGCGGCTGACGTCGCGCCATCGCGCATCCTCCTGCGACAGGCGGTCGCCTCGCCCGCCCCTCTTCCGGCGGCGGTGCGAAGCATCCTACAATTGTCTGCCAACCTGGCGCCGCGGTGCGTCATGCCGGCCGACGGGGTGCCCGCCCCGCGAAACATATGGTCGGCCGGCGCGATTGGCCGTACCGTCACGTCAGGTTCGATCTTCAGGGGGATGCGCTCCTTCGGGGGGAGCGCGAGGGCAAGGCAACGCGGCGGCGGCTGTCCGCCAGGGTTCGGCGCTACCATCGCGCCCGCCGGCCGGGTCGGGGCCCCGGTCGCGGGCACGCCGTTCCCCGGACAGCGGACAGCGGCCGTCGAGGACGGGCTGGGACGACCGTGACCGGCGGGCCCCACATCCTGACGGTGAACGTCGAGGAGTTCTTCCACTCGGGAGCGCTCGAGGGGACCCTCGCGCCGAAGCACTGGGATCGTCTCGAGCCGACCCTCGGGCGCTCGATCGACGCCTGCCTCGAGCTGTTCGACCGGCACGGCGCACGGGCGACGTTCTTCGTGTTCGGCATGACCGCCGAGCGCTGCCCGGAGACGATCGCCCGAATCGCCGGAGCCGGTCACGAGGTCGCCAGCAGGGGGTATCGCCCCCGCGGCCTGCGCGGGCAGGACGAGGCGGCGTTCGCCGACGACCTCGCGCGCGCCCGCGCGGCGATCGAGGCGGCGACCGGCCAGCGCGTCGTCGGCTATCGCTCGTCGCCATGGGTCGATCCGCGCGGCCTGTGGATCCACGACGTGCTCGCCGCGCACGGCTATCGCTACGACGCGAGCATCAATCCGGCGTACCGCGGATTCCGCCGCTACCCGACCCGCGCGACGTGCCACGAGATCGCCACCCGGCACGGGCCGCTCGCCATCGTGCCGGTCTCGACGGTCCGCGTCGCGGGGAGGCGGATCGCGTTCAGCGGCGGGACCTGGCTGCGCCAGCTTCCGGAATGGTTCGTCCGGCGCGCATTCGAGCGCTGGCTCGCCTCGCACGCGGAGCCGCTCGTGCTCTACGTGCTCTCGTGGGAGCTGCTCGAGGACAAGCCCCGGCTGCCGACGGGCTCGCTCTACGACCGGATCCGGCTCTACCGCCACGCCGACCGCACGCGCGAGCGACTGGTCCCGCTGCTCGAGCGGCTCGAGCTGGTCCCCGTGCGCGAGCGCCTCGGGCTCGCGCCCGAGCCCGTGGCCGCGCCCGAGTCCGCGCGCACGGACGCACGCACGCACGACGCGGCGCGCCCGGTGCCGGCCGGCCCGTCGCCCGCGGCCACGCCGGTCTCGCTCGTGATCCCGCTCCACAACGAGCGCGCGACCCTCGGCTATCTCGAGCGGACGCTCGCCGGTCTGATCGAGCACGTGCGCGACCGCTACCGGCTGCACCTCCTTCTCGTCGACGACGGCAGCCGTGACGGGACGTGGGACGAGCTGCGCGAACGGTTCGGCCGCTGGCCCGACGTCACGCTGCTGCGCCACGAGACGAACCGCGGCGTCGCGCACGCGATCCTGACCGGGATCCGCCGCGCGCCGACCGAGATCGTCTGCTCGATCGACGCCGACTGCTCGTACGACCCGTACCTGCTGCCGCGGATGATCGAGTCGCTCGGCGACGCCCACCTGCTGACGGCCTCGCCGTACCACCCCGAGGGCGCCGCACTCAACGTGCCCCGCTGGAGGCTGCTGCTCTCCCGCACGCTCTCGCGCCTCTACAGCCTGTGCTGCGGACTCCGGATCGCGACGTGGACGAGCTGCTGCCGCGTCTACCGCAGGAGCGCCTTCGAGCGGTTCGCGCTGCGGCGCGGAGACTTCCTCGGCATCGCCGAGATGCTCGTCGAGACCGCGCTGGCCGGCGGGACCGTCCGCGAGATCCCGGCGACGCTCGAGTCGCGTCTGCTGGGGCGCTCGAAGATGCGGACACTGCGGATGATCCTCGCGCATCTCGCCTATCTCGGCGAACTGGTCCGCCGGCGCCTCGGCGGCCGCGGACCGGACCGCCGTGCGCTGGCCTCGCTCGGCGGTGCCCCGGGAGACGGTCGATGACGCGGGTACCGACGGGAAGCCTCTCGCTCGATCTCGACAACCTCTGGTCCTACCTCAAGGTCCACGGCGATCCGGCGTGGTCCGGGCTGCCGAGCTATCTCGACCGGCTGGTGCCGGTGGTCCTCGAGCGCCTCGCCGCGCACGGCCTGACGATCACGGTGTTCGTCGTCGGCCAGGACGCCGCCGAGCCGCGGCATCACGACGTGCTGGCCCGGCTCGCCGCCGCCGGCCACGAGATCGCGAACCACTCCTTCCGCCACGAGCCGTGGCTTCACCTGTACTCGCGGGAGGAGCTGGTCGACGAGATCGCCGCCGCCGAGGCCGCGATCGAGGCCGCCACCGGCCGGCGCCCGCGCGGATTCCGCGGCCCCGGGTTCAGCCTGTCGCCCACGCTGCTCGAGGTGCTCGCCGAGCGCGGCTATCTGTACGACGCCTCGACGCTGCCGACGTTCATCGGACCGCTGGCCCGCACCTACTACCTGATGCGCAGCCGCCACCTGTCGGCCGAGGAACGCCGGCGCCGGGCGAAGCTGTTCGGCACGCTGCGCGACGGCCTGCGGCCGCTCCGCCCGTACGTGTGGAGCACGCGCTGCGGGCGGATCCTCGAGATCCCGGTCACGACGATGCCGCTGTTCCGCGTGCCGATCCATCTGAGCTACCTGCTGTACCTGTCGTCGTTCGCCCCCGTGCTGATGCGCGCCTACCTCGCCCTGGCGGTCGCGCTGCTCCGGCTGCGGCGCCTCGGCCCCTCGTTCCTGCTCCATCCGCTCGACTTTCTCGGCGGCGACGACGTGCCGGAACTGGGGTTCTTCCCGGCGATGAACCTGCCGACGGCGACCAAGCTGGCGCGGTTCGATCTCGTGATCGGCGCGCTCGCCCGCTCGTTCCGGCTGCTGCCGATGCACGCCCATGCCGACGCCGCGCTCGCCGCGGACCGCGCGCGTCCGGCGGTGATCCCCGCCGATGCGTGAACGCCGCGTCGTCCTGGTGCTCGGCACCCGCCCTGAGGCGATCAAGCTGCTCCCCGTGCAGCGGGCGCTCGACGCGACGCCGGGAGTCCGGGTGCTGGTCGTCCATACGGGCCAGCACCGGCAGCTCGTCGACCAGGTCCTCGGGCCGTTCGGGGTCGCGCCCGACATGGATCTCGACCTGATGCGCGACGGGCAGCCGCTCAACGCTCTCGCCGCGCGCGCCCTGACGGCGCTCGACGACGCCCTGGCGCGCCTGCGGGCCGACCTGGTGATCGTCCAGGGCGACACGACGACGGCGATGGCCGCCGCCCTCGCGGCGTTCCATCGCGGCGTCCCGGTGGCCCATGTCGAGGCCGGCCTGCGTTCCGGCGATCGCGCGGCGCCGTTTCCCGAGGAGGCCAATCGCCGGCTGATCGGCCAGCTCGCCACGCTGCATTTCGCGCCGACCGACGGGGCGCGCCGCAACCTGCTCCGCGAGGGGCACCGCGACGAGACGATCGCGGTCACCGGCAACACCGCGATCGACGCGCTGCTGCTCGCCCTCGAGCGAGCCGCGCCCGCCACCGTCCCGCCGCAGGGCACCCGGCGGCGCGTGCTGGTCACCCTGCACCGGCGCGAGAGCTGGATGCATGGCGAGGGAGGCGATGGC
>RFIB01000158.1 GCA_003695625.1 Acidobacteriota bacterium
CGGACGTTTCCTGCCCCTGGCTGGCCTGGACCTGGTCGGAAGGGAAGCGGATGTCGCTGACCTCGATGCGCCGGGCCAGCCGGTCCAGGTCGACGAGCGGCTTGAACTCGGTGAACCCGTCGCGCAGCGACGACGCCGCGGCGACGAGCACGTGGGCTTCGGGTCGCGGTGCGCGGAGCGTGCCGGACGGGCGCACGAGCTCCTCGCGCTCCGCGAGCAGCCCGGCGGCCTCGAGGCGCTGCGGGTCGTCCGGCCGGGTCAGCGCCCAGTGCAGCTCGAGCGGCGGCAGCCCGTCGCCTTCGAGCACGGCGTGGAAATGGTGCTGCCGGTAGAGCGCGAGCGCCGGCACGGTGACCGGCCGCCAGCCGACCCCGGCGAGCACCTCGAGTGCCCGGTCGACGTCGGCCGGGGCGACGAGCAGATCGACGTCGCGCAGCGAGCGCTCGGCGGGGTCGTCGTAGACCAGGTGGGCCAGGACCGTGCCCTTGATCGCCACCGCGGCGATGCCGGCCCGCTCGAGCGCCTCGAGGGCGCGCGCGGCGTGCAGGCTGCACCAGGCGATCCGGCGCCGCGCGCGCGTCAGCGCGTGCTCGAGCGCCGCGGCCGCGGCCGGGGGCGGTGCCGGGCCGTCGCGGGCGATCCGCGTCGCGACCAGGCCGAGCACGTCCCGGTCGGCGGCCAGCGCGACGAGGCGCGGCCAGTCGCCGTCGGCCGGCCGCGCCGCCGCCGTCCGGTCGGTGCGGACCAGCGCGAGGAAGAACGGGATCAGGGTGTCCGTCATGCGATGCCGGCGCCCCGCTTGGCGTTGCAGGGGGAGGAGGTCACATTCGAGGTGTCACGCCTCACGACAGCCGCACGGGGCCGCTGACGCAGGGCTCGGTGCAAGGAGAAGCATTATGGCTCCCGAAGTGCACGAACAGCAGGGCGACGAGATCCTCACCAGCCGGGAGGCCCAGGAGTTCCTGAAGATCGGGCGCACGAAGCTGTGGGAACTCACCAAGAACAACGAGCTTCCGGCGTATCGCGTCGGGACCGGCCGGACGTCCTCGCTGAGGTACAAGAAGTCCGAGCTGCTCGCCTGGCTCGAGCGCAACCGGGTCCGCGCCTAGGGACGCTCCGGCGTCCGCCGGCGTCCGGACGGCCCGGCGGATCGGTGAGCGCGGCGGACCCGCGCCCTCGGACCCGGCCGTCTGCACGCGGCGGAGGCCGTGGCGCGATGCGACTGCGTCCGGAAGCCGGCCCGAGGCCCGGCGGAGGTGGCGAGCGTTGAACGACAGCGAGCAGCAGGGTGCCCGCGCCGTGATCGACCCCTCGGCGGTCCTCGCTCCCGGGGTCAGCGTCGACCACGGCGCGGTCATCGGCCCCGGCGTCGTGATCGGCGAGGGGACCGTGATCGGCTGCCACGTGGTGGTCCGCGAAGGGACGCGGATCGGCCGCGGGGTCCGCATCGACGACCACGCCGTGCTCGGCAAGCTGCCGATGCGCGCCGCCGCCTCGGCGATCACCCGCGAGCGCGAGCTGCCCCCGCTCGAGATCGGCGACGGCTGCCTGGTCGGCGCCGGCGCCGTGATCTACCGCGGCGCGCGGATCGCCGGCCAGGTGATGATCGCGGACCTGGCCACGGTGCGCGAGGACGTCTCGATCGGCGAGCGGACGATCGTCGGTCGGGGAGTGACCATCGAGAACCGGGTGACGATCGGGCCGCGGTGCAAGATCGAGACCGAGGCCTACATCACGGCGCTGTCCGAGATCGGCGAGGGCTGCTTCATCGCGCCGTCGGTGTGCTTTACCAACGACAACTTTCTCGGCCGCACGAAGGAGCGGTTCAGGCATCACAAGGGGGTCACGCTCGAGCGCGGCGCCCGCGTCGGGGCCAACGTCACCTGCCTGCCGGGAATCACGATCGGTGCCGACGCGCTCGTCGCCGCCGGAGCGATCGTCACCCGCGACGTGCCGGCGCGGATGATCGTGATGGGCCAGCCGGCACGGCCGGTCCGTCCCGTTCCCGAAGAGCAGCTCCTCGACAACCAGGAGCCGTGAGCGGTGTGCGGGATCGCCGGAATCCTCGACCGCGACCAGCGCCGGCCGCCCGCGCGCGACGAGCTGGCCGCGATGGCGGCGCTCGTCGAGCACCGGGGACCGGACGGGTTCGGACTGCTGGTCGACCCGCCGGTCGGCCTGGCCCACGCGCGACTGGCGATCATCGATCTCGCCGGCGGCGACCAGCCGCTGGCCAACGAGGACGGCAGCGTCTGGGTCACGTACAACGGCGAGATCTACAACTACCTCGAGCTGCGCGAGGAGCTCGCCGCCCGCGGCCACGCGTTCCGGACGCGCTCGGACACCGAGGTGCTGGTCCACGCCTACGAGGAGTGGGGCCTCGACCTGTTCGAGCGGCTCAACGGCAATTTCGCCTTCGGACTGTGGGACCGGCGCACCCGACGGCTGGTGCTCGGCCGCGACCGGCTGGGGATCCGGCCGCTGTTCTGGACCGAGCAGGACGGCCGGCTGCTGTTCGCCTCGGAGATGAAGTCGCTGGTCGGCGCCGGCGTGGAGCCGGCATGGGATCCGCGCGGACTCGACCAGGTGTTCACGCTGTGGACGACCGTCGCGCCGCGGACCGTGCTCGCCGGCGTCCACGAGCTGCCGCCGGGATCGATGCTCGTCGTCGAGCCCGGGCAGGCACCGCGCGTCCGCATGTACTGGGACCTGCCGGCTCCGCCGCGCGACGGCGCGATCGACGACGAGCAGGCCGCGGTGGACGCGCTGCGCGAGCTGCTCGCCGACAGCATCAGGCTGCGCCTGCGCGCCGACGTGCCGGTCGGGGCATACCTTTCCGGCGGGCTCGACTCGACGGCGGCGACCGCCCTCGTGCGGACGCTGACCGACACGCCGCTCGAGACGTACTCGATCACGTTCACCGACCGCGACTACGACGAGAGCGCCGAGCAGCGGATCGCGGCCGAGGCGCTCGGCACGACGCACCATGCCGTGCCGGTCGACTACGAGTCGATCGCCGGCGCGCTCGAGCAGGTGGTCGGGTTCGCCGAGAAGCCGTTCCTGCGCACGGCGCCGGTGCCGCTGTTCCTGCTCTCGGGCCTCGTCCACGACCACGGCTGCAAGGTCGTGCTGACCGGGGAGGGGGCGGACGAGGTCTTCGGCGGCTACGACCTGTTCAAGGAGACCAAGATCCGCGCCTGGTGGGCGCGGCGCCCCGACTCGCGGCTGCGTCCCGCGCTGCTGCGCCGGCTGTACCCGTTCGCGCCGGGCGCGGAGGGGCGCGCGTGGGCGTTCTTCGAGGCGTTCTATCGCGAGGGGATCGACGAGCCGGACGATCCCGGCTTCTCGCACCGCCCGACGTGGCGCAACGGGCGCCGCAACCGCGTGTTCTTCTCGCGCGAGCTGGCCGGCCGGCTCGCCGAGTACGACGCCCCCGCCGACGTGCTGGCGGCGTTCCGCGAGCCGCTCGCCGCGCGGGATCCGCTCGGACGGGCCGAGTACATCGAGTTCAAGGTGTTCCTCGCCGGCCACCTGCTCGCCTCGCAGGGCGACCGGATGAGCATGGGGCACTCGGTCGAGGGGCGGTATCCGTTCCTCGACCACCGCATCGTCGAGTTCGGCCAGGCGCTCGACCCGCGGCTGAAGCTGTTCGGGCTGCGCGAGAAGTGGATCCTGCGGCGTGCCGTGGCCGACCTGCTCCCCGAGTCGATCCTGTGGCGGCACAAACGCCCGTACATCGCGCCGAACGTGCGACCGTTCGTCGACGGCGCCGGGGCCCGGCTCGTCGACGAGCTGCTCGCCACCGGCGAGCTCGAGGCCGGCGGACTGTTCGATCCGGCGCGCGTGCGGGCGCTCGTCGCCAAGTCGCGCTCCGGGCGACCGCTCGGCGAGCGCGAGACGATGGCGTTCGTCGGGATCGTGACCGCCGGGCTGCTGCCCCGCTGCTGGCGGCGCTGGAAGTCGATCGCGGCGCAGGCCCGCCGCGATGCCGGTCGCTTCCCGCTGCGGCCGGTGCTGACCGGATGACCACCGGGCCGGCGGACGGCCCGCGACGGAGACGGAACGTGAGCATCAGAGAGGACGTCGAACAGTTCATCCGCGACAACTTCTTCTTCGAGGGCGACCGGCTCGACGCCGACGCGTCGTTCCTCGAGACCGGCATCATCGACTCGACCGGCGTGCTCGAGCTCGTCGCGTTCCTCGAGGAGCGCTACGGGATCAAGGTCGCGGACCAGGACCTGACGCCGGAGAACCTCGACTCGCTGGCACGGATCGAGGCGTTCGTCGAGAAGAAGCGCGCCGCGGCGGAGGCCTGAGATGGCGGGTCCCCCGCGCGTGCCGCGTCGCCGGTTTCTCGCCGTGACCGGTCTCGGGGCGCTGGCCGCCGCGTGTCGTCGCGGCGGCGGTGATGCGGACGCCGGCCCCGGCTGCCCCGGCGCCGCGCAGGCCGCGCCGTCGCCGCACGAGGGACGCGTGGTGCTGGCGCGCACCGGGTCGGCGGAGCGCAACGCGGCCGCCCTGCTCGACGCGTGGGGGGGGATCGAGAGCCTCGTCGGTCCCGAGGACGTCGTCGTGCTCAAGGTCAACGCCCAGTGGTGGGGCCAGGGGATGAGCTGCACCGACGTGCTGGCCGGGCTGATCGCCGCGATCCTCGGACGACCGGGAGGATTCTCGGGAGACGTGATCGTCGCCGACAACCACCATTTCCGGCGGCCGCTGTCCCGCGGCTGGACCACCGAGCGCCCCAACGGTCGCTTCAACCTCGTGCAGCTCGTCGAGCACTTCGCCGCGCAGGCCCCCGGGCGCGTGCAGCGGGTCCACTGGACCGATGCCGGCCCGAACCCCGAGCCGTGGCAGGGCGATGCCGGGGGCGGAGTCCGCGTCGACGAGCCGGGCGCCGGCGAGGGGTACCGCTGGTGGCTCGACGAGTGCCACGTCACCCCCGAAGGCCATCGCTGCGCGATGACCTGGCCGTCGTTCCGCATCGCGCGGACGGGCGAGATCGCCGACCTGCGCGACGGCGTGTTCCGCGACGGCGCGCCCACGGGGCGGCCGCTGCGGTTCTGGAACGTCTCGTCGCTCAACTTCCACAGCCGCTACGCCGGGGTGACCGCCTCGATCAAGAACCTGATGGGCGTCGTCGACATGACGTGCGGCTTCCAGGGACCGGAGCCGCCGGGGTACTTCAACACGCACTACATCGGCATGCGGCCGAGCCACGCGACGTGGCGCTGGGCCAAGCGTCGCGGCGGCGTCGTGCGCCGCGTGGTGCACAAGCTGATCCCCGAGGAGTCCGCGCTCGACTTCCGGCACACCGGGGGAGCGCTGGCCCACTGGATCCGCACCGTGCGGCGTCCCGACCTGAACGTCGTCACCGCGGAGTGGATCGGCTTCGGCTCGCGCACCGACGAGGCGCTGTCGGCGCGTCCCGGCGTCAGCCTCGCCGCGACCGACCCGGTCACGCTCGACGCGGTTGCGGCGCGCGAGGTGCTGCTGCCGGCGACGCGGGAGGCCGGCGATCGGGGCCGGTTCTACCTGCCGTACAACGATCCCGATCGCACCGAGGGACCGTTCCGCAGGTTCCTCGAGCAGGCGCGCCTCGAGATCGGCGGCCGGCCCGAGGCGGGCGCCGCGACGATCGACCGCGTCTCGTGAGGCGGACGCGCTGATGCACGTCGTCTACTTCGTGCAGTACTTCAACCTGCCCGACGAGCCGGGCGGGTCGCGCCCGTACCAGCTGGCCCGGGCGCTCGTCGACGCGGGACATCGCGTGACGCTGGTCACGGGCGCGGTGAACCACAAGACGCTGACCGTGCCGGAACGCTACCGGCGGCGCCTGTTCGTCACGGAGGAGATCGACGGCATCCGGGTCGTCCGCTGCTGGTCCTACGCCGGGATCCGGGGCTCGTTCCGCAAGCGCCTGCTCAACTTCGTCAGCTTCGCGCTGACCGCGTCGCTCGGCGGCGTGCTGCGCGCGCGGCGCCCGGACGTGGTCTACGCCTCCTCCACGCCGCTGACCGTCGGCGTGCCGGGCTGGCTGACCGCGACGCTGCGGCGCCGCCCGTTCGTGTTCGAGCTGCGCGACCTGTGGCCCGAGTCGGCGGTCGTCGCCGGCGTGCTCGACGAGCGCGCTCCGGCGACGCGGCTCGCCTCGCGCCTGGCGCGCTTCCTGTATCGCCGGGCGGCGCTGCTCGTCGGCGTGACCCGCGGGATCTGCGACGGCCTGGTCGCGGCGGGCGTGCCGCGCGAGCGCGTGCTGTTCGTGCCCAACGGGGTCGACGACTGGATGGTCGCCGCCGGCGATCCGCCGCCGCCGGCGCCGCGCGAGCGGTTCGTCGTGATCTACTGCGGCGCGCACGGACGATGGAACGGCCTCGACCAGGTGCTCGACGCGGCGGCGATCCTCGAACGGCGCGGCGCACCCGTCGCGTTCGAGTTCGTCGGCGACGGCGACGAGCGCGCGGCGCTCGAGGAGCGGGCCCGGCGCGAGGGGCTGCGCCACGTGCGGTTCCACGGCGCCGTGCCGAAGCGCGAGGCGTTCGACAGGCTGCGCGCGGCCGACGCGAGCATCGTCGTCACCTGGGACCACCCGTTCCAGAGGATGGTGCTGGCCAACAAGATCTTCGACTATCTCGCCGCGGGCCGGCCGGTCGTCGTCGGCGCGCACGGCGAGATGGCCGACCTGGTGCGCGAGGCGGGGGCCGGGCCGGTGGTGCCGCCGGGACGGCCGGATCTTCTCGCCGAGGCGATCGAGCGGCTCGCCGCCCGTCCGGTCGCCGAGCGTGACGCGCTGGGGCGCGCGGGACGCGCGTACATCCTGAGCCACTACCAGCGGCGGGATCTCGCCGACCGGCTCGCTGCGGCGCTCGGGCGCGTCGCCGCAGGGCAGTCGGCCGCGGTGTCCGGGGACCCCGCCGGCGGCGCGCCGACGCCGGGAAAGGCGCGCGGATGAGTGCGGGCCCCGAGGTGCGCCTGCCGTGGGGCGCGTTCGTGCTCGACGAGGAGCGGACGTTCCCGCTGCCCGCCGGCTGGCGCGTCGACATGGCGGCGGTCGCGGCGGGCGCGCGCGGCCCGGCGCTCGCCGAGGCGCTCGAGGCACCGATCGACGCGCCTCCCGTCGAGCAGCTCGCCGCCGGGGCGCGCAGCGCAGCGATCGCCGTCGAGGACATCACGCGGCCCGCCGACGCGGCCCCGGTGCTCGACGCGCTGCTCGACCGGCTCGCCGCCGCGGGGATCCCGCCCGACCGGGTGCGCGTCCTGGTCGCCGTCGGGGGGCACGCCCCGCTGCGCCGCGACGAGCTGCTGGCCAAGCTCGGCGAGCGCGTCGTCGCGACGTGCGACGTCTACAACCACCACCCGTACGAGGACCTCGTCGACCTCGGGCGGTCGCGCAGCGGGCTGCCGATCCACGTCAACCGGATGTTCGTCGAGGCCGACGTGCGGCTCGCCGTCGGCTCGGTCGTGCCGCACCCGTACGCCGGCTTCGGCGGCGGGGGCAAGATCGTCCTGCCGGGACTGGCCGGCATCGACACGCTGGAGATGAACCATCGGCCGGCGGTGACCGGGCTGTCCGGCGCCGGGCTCGGCGTCGTCGAAGGCAACCGCGCCCGCGAGGAGATGGAGGAGATCGCTCTCGCCGCAGGTCTGCAGGCTGTGGTCAACATCGTGCCCGATGCGCGGCGCAGGCCGGTGGGCCACTTCTACGGTCACCCGGTCGCGGCCCATCGGGCGGCGGTCGCGCTCGCGCGCCGCGTGTTCCGTGTCGAGGTCGAGCCCGGCGCCGACGCGTGCCTGCTCAACGCCTACCCCAAGGACGGCGAGCAGCTCCAGGTCGGCAACGCGTTCAACGCGTGGCGGGCGCTCGACGAGCCGCCGGCCCGCGAGGGCGGCACCGTGATCGTCACCGCCGCCTGCCCGTGGGGCCGCGGCCACCACAGCCTGCACGGACCGCGGATGAGACTGTGGCGCGAGCCGGTCGAGCGGCCGTATCTTGCCGGGCGCGAGCTGATCGTCTTCGCGCCGACGCTCTCGGAGCTCGACGTGCGCAAGTCGTTCTGGACCGGATACCGCCACGCGCGCCGCTGGGACGAGGTCGTCGCGCGGCTCGCCTCGCGGCACCCGAAGGGGGGACGCATGCTCGTGTTCGAGACCGCGCCGCTGGCGCTCCCGGTGGCGCGCCGCGCGCGCTGAGGTGGCCTGCATGGTCGACACGCCGTTCGGTCCGGTCCGGGGTCACCCGCGGGGCTGGTACGCGCGCTGGGGCAAGCGGGCGTTCGATCTGCTGGTCGGGACGGCGGTCCTGCTCGTCGCCGGCGTGCCGATGCTGCTGATCGCGCTGGCGATCAGGCTCGAGGACGGCGGTCCGGTGTTCTACCGCCAGGAGCGGATCGGCCGCGACGGCCGGCCGTTCCTGCTGACCAAGTTCCGGTCCATGTGCGTCGGTGCGGAGACCAGGGGAGCCGGAATCCTCGTCGAGCGGAACGACAGCCGGATCACCCGCGTCGGGCGGTTCCTGCGCAAGTTCAGCCTCGACGAGCTGGCCCAGATCTTCGACGTGCTGCGCGGGGACATGAGCATCGTCGGACCGCGCCCGGGGCTGCGCTACCAGGCCGAGCTGTACGACGACGAGCAGCGCCGGCGGCTGGCGGTCCGTCCCGGCGTGACCGGCTGGGCACAGGTCAACGGCCGCAACGCGATCCCGTGGCCGGAGCGGATCCGGCTCGACCTCGAGTACATCGACAACCTCTCGCTGTGGACGGACCTCAAGGTGCTCGCGCGCACGATCCCGGCGGTGCTCCGCGGGTCGGACCTGATCGCCGATGCCGACTACTGGAAGAACCGCCGCGCCGAGCTGGAGCGGGAGAAGCGGCGATGATCGGGCGCGTGATCCTCGTCGGGGCGGGGGACCACGGGCGCGGCGTGCTCGAGATCCTGCTCGCGCGCCGTGCGGCGGGGCTCGACGCGCCCGAGCCGGTCGGGTTCGTCGACGACGACCCGGCGCGCCGCGGCGCACGGCCGGGGGGGCTCCCGGTGCTCGGCCCGGTGGACGACCTGCTCGCACGGCGCGAGGCGGGGCTCGGCGTCGTGCTGGCGATCGCGTCCGCGTCGGCCAAGCGGACGCTCGCCGCACGGCTCGCCGACAGCGGGCTGCCGTTCGTCCGCGTCGTGCATCCGACGGCGGTGCTCGGCCGCGGCACGACGCTCGCCCCCGGAGCAGTCGTCGGCGCGGGCGTCGTCGTCGCCTACGACACGCGGATCGGCGCCCACACGACGATCAACCTCAACGCCACCGTCGGCCACGACTGCGTGATCGGCGACTGCGCGACGATCGCGCCGGGCGTCAACGTCACCGGGCGGGTGACCGTCGGGGCAGGCGCCGAGATCCAGACCAACGCGACGATCGTGCCGGGCCTCACCGTCGGCGAGGATGCGCGGGTCGGTCCGGGCAGCGTCGTGCTGCGCGACGTCCCGCCCGGCGCGACCGTGTTCGGCAATCCGGCGCGCGTCATGCCGCAGGTCCGCCGGGAGCTCGACGCGTGAGCACCGGGCGGCTCAGACGCGGCGCGGGGGCGGTCGGCCTCGCGCTGGCCGGCGGCGGCGCGGTCGGGCTCGTCGCCGGGGCCGGTGCGCCGGCCCTGCTCGCCCTCGGTGCCGGCGCGCTGCTCGCCCAGGGCCTGATGCTCGACTTCAGTCCGCTGAAGATTCCGGTGGTGATGTTCCACTCGGTCGCCGCCGACCGGCCGGACCGGCCGGAGCCGTTCGGCATCTGGTGCCCGCCGTGGTGCTTCGAGGGCTACCTCGACTACCTCGCGCGGCGCGGCTACACCACGATCGGCCTCGACGATCTGCACGCGCACCTCGCCCGCGGGGCGGCGCTCCCGCGCAAGCCGATCGTGCTGACGTTCGACGACGGCTATCTCGACAACTGGGTCTACGCGGCACCGCTGCTGCGCCGGTACGGGATGCGCGGCGTCGTGTTCATGCCGTCGGACTTCGTCCAGCCCGGCGCCGCGCCGCGCCCGACGATCGACGATGTCGAGGCCGGGCGGACGACCGAGGACCGGCTCGAGGTGTTCGGGTACCTCAACGAGGCCGAACTGCGTGCGCTGTCGTCCGAGGGAGTGCTCGACGTCCAGTCGCACGGTCGCACGCACACCTGGCTGCCGGTCAGCGAGAAGGTGATCGACTTCCACCGCCCCGACCTGCCGATGCGCCACCTGCGCTGGATGTGGTGGAACCGCCACGTCGAGCGCAAGCCGTTCTGGTTCCACGAGATCGCCCCCGACGGCGTGCCGTGGGGCGCGCCGGTGTACGAGAACCGCCTCGCGCTGTCCGCGCCCGCGGTCGAGCCCGACCCCGGGCTCGAGCAGGCGCTCGTCGCCCATGTCGAGGCCCGCGGCGGGCGCGCGTTCTTCGACGAGCCGGACTGGCGCGGGCAGCTCGAGCGCACCGCCGAGGCCTATCGGCGCGCCCACCCGCCGGCCGCGCGTCCGGAGTCCCCGGAGCGGTTCCGCGCCCGGCTGCGCGACGAGCTGGCCGGCTCGCGCGAGCGGCTCGAGGCGATCACCGGCCGTCCGGTGCGCTTCATGTGCTGGCCCAACGGCGGGACCTGCCGCGAGGCGTTCGAGCTTCTCGCCGAGTGCGGGTATCTCGCCGCGACGCTGCCGCGGCGCTCGCGGCAGCTGCGCAACCACCGCGGCACGCCGCCGGACCGGATCGGGCGCGTGTCGGCGACGTCGTACTTCCGCGGCAACCAGAGCCGCGCGCTGTGGGTCGCCTCGTTCGCGCTCAAGATCGAGCGCAACCGCGGCAACCTGTGGGCCGAGATCCCGATCAAGGCGATCTGGCTCTGGCGCCGGTTCGTGCCCGCCGGGGGGCCGCGGCCCCACGGCGCGGAGCCCTGACGATGCGGGAAACCCTGGTCGAGCTCGTCGACGGCGCGATCGCACTGGCCGGGCGGCGGCGCTACCGGCGGTACCTTGCGGACTACCGCGCCATGGAGCGCTGGGATCCGGAGCGCGTCCGCGCGCTGCGCGTCGCGCGTCTGGTCGAGCCGCTGCGCTGGGCGCGCGACGAGGTGCCGTACTGGGGCGAGACGTTGCGGACCCTCGGCGCCGAGCCGGAGGACTTCCGCGATCCGGCGCGCCTGGCCGAGCTGCCGGTGACGACCAAGGACCTGCTGCGCGAGCAGGCCGACCGCCTGCGGCCGCGCCACGATCCGCCGGGGCGGATCCAGACCCGCTCGACCGGTGGCTCGACCGGCCGCAACCTCGTGTTCCGCGTCGACATCGACACGCTCGACCGGCGGCGTGCCGCCGGCCGGCTGACCGAGTCGTGGGACGGCGTGCGGCTCGGCACGCGCTCGGCGAGCCTGTGGAGTTCGCCGCTCGATACGGGGCAGTCGTGGAAGGGACGACTGTTCGACCGGCTGACCGGATCGATGTTCCTGTCGGCATGGGGGGTCGGCGAGGCGGAACTCGCCTCCTATGCCGAGCGCCTCGAGCGGTTCCGGCCGGTGACGCTGACGAGCTACCCGTCGGTACTGCTCGCCTTCGGCCGCGCGCTGGGGCGCGCGCGCTGCCGCGCGATCGGGGTGCGCGTGATCTATCTGTCCGCGGAGGCGCTCTACGAGCCGGTGCGGGCCGAGCTCGAGGAGCTGTTCGGGGCTCCGGTGCGCAACCGCTACGCGAGCCGCGAGTTCGGGCTGATCGCCTCCGACTGCCCGTCCGGGGCGGGACTGCACGTGATCGACCCGAGGCTGTGGATCGAGTGGACCGGCAACGCGACGGACGACGAGCCGGGCGAGATGCTGATCACCGACCTCGACAACCGGGCGACCCCGTTCATCCGCTACGCGATCGAGGACGCCTCGGTGCCCGCCGAGGGGCCGTGTCCGTGCGGCAGGCCGTGGGCGCGGCTCGCGCGCGTCGACGGCCGTGCGTTCGATCTCGTCGTGACGCCCGGGGGGCGGATGATCAGCGGGACATTCTTCACGATCGCGATGCGGGTCGTCGAGGATGCCGTGCGGCAGTTCCAGATCATCCAGGACCGGCCGGACCACCTGCGCGTCGTCGTCGAGCCCGGTCCCGCCTGGTCCGACGAGGCGTGGGCGCGCATCGAGCAGCGGCTGCGCTCGCGCGTCGGCACGATGTCGATCGACCGCGAGGTGGTCGAGGAGATCCCGCGTCTTCCGTCCGGCAAGCGCCGCTTCGTCGTCTCCGAGGTGGGACGCGCGGTGGCCGGCCAGGCGGAGTAGCGCGGATGCGGGTCCTGCTGCTGACCGGGAGCCTGGGGGCGGGAGGCGCCGAGATGGCGGTCCAGCGGCTCGCCCGCGGGCTGGCGCGCCGCGGTGCGGTCGAGCCGCAGGTGGCGCTGATCGGGGAGGGCGGCGAGATCGCGCAGGCCCTGCGGGACGAGGGGATCGCGGTGCTCGAGCTGCGCCAGCGGGGTCCCCTGCGCACCCCGGCCGGACTGCGTCGTCTGCTGCGCCTGGCGCGTCACGCGCGCACGGCGCGGATCGACCTCGTCAACACGTTCCTGTTCGATGCCGACTTCTACGGGATGCTGGCGGTGCGCTGGGGCGGCGTGCGGCACGTGATCACGACGCGCCGCGCGATCAAGGAGCGCCATCCGCACCACCTGCGCGCCTACCGCTGGACCAACCGGCTGGTGACGAGGATCGTGGCCAACTCCGAGGCGGTGCGCCGGTTCACGATCGAGCGCGAGCGCGTGCCGCCCGCGAAGGTGGTGACGATCCCCAACGGCATCGAGGTCGAGCGCTACGCCGCCGGCGATCGCGGTCGCGGTCGCGCCCTGCTCGGCCTCGAGCCCCGGGACGTCGTCGTCGGCACCATCGGGTCGATCAAGCCGGTCAAGGGGCAGCGCGACCTGCTCGAGGCGATGACGCCGCTGCTCAGGGCACGCCCCGAGCTGATGCTCGCCATCGTCGGCGACGCAGGGTCGCGCTACGCCGCCGACCTGCGCGAGCGGATCCGCGCCGCCGGACTGGGCAACCGGGTCGTCCTGCCCGGCGTGCTGCGGGACGTTCCCGACCTGCTCGCGGCGTTCGACCTGTTCGTGCTGCCCTCGCACTCCGAGGGGATGAGCAACGCACTGCTCGAGGCGATGGCCGCCGGCCGCCCGATCGTGGCCACCGAGGTCGGCGGGGCGGCGGAGTGCCTCGACGGCGGGGCGGCGGGCGCGCTCGTCCCGGCCCGGCGCCCCGAGGCGCTGCGCGAGGCGATCGCGGCGCTGCTCGACTCCCCCGCACGCCGCGCGGCGCTCGGCGAGGCGGCCCGGCGCCGGGCCGCGGACGAGTTCTCGCTCGACAGGATGCTCGCGCGGTACGAGGATCTGTACCGGAGCGTCCAGGGAGGGGCGGCATGAGCGTCGTGGTCGACGAACCTCCGCGCGCGGAGCGCCCGGCAGGGCGTCCGGCCGCGGAGCGCCGGGTGACCGTCGAGCCGGTCGCGCTGCCCTGCCTCGAGCGCGAGTGGACGGCGCTCGAACCGCGGGCGCGGACGCGCAACGTGTTCGTCTCGTGGCCGTTCGTCGCTACCTGGTGGGAACATTTCCGGCGCGAGCGGCAGGGCCGCACCTGGCTTGCCCGGGCGGCCGACGGCACGCCGGTGGCGATCGTCCCGCTCTACGAGGAGCAGGTCGCCACC
>RFIB01000159.1 GCA_003695625.1 Acidobacteriota bacterium
GATGATGACCCTCGACGTCGCGCTCGGGTAGCGGCCGGGCTTGCCCGGCCGATTCTCCAACCGCAACCCCTCCATCTTCGCGACGTCGTGCGCACGGGATCGCGTGCAATGCACGGATCGGCCGGGCAAGCCCGGCCGCTACGGGCGCCGAGGGCGCGATCTGCAAACCCGCCGTCACGGCAGGAATGCCACCGGGCGTCCGGAGGGCTCGCCGAGCAGCTCGCCGTCGCGCATCACGACGCGGCCGCGGACGATCGTCGCCACGGGCCAGCCGCGGACCTCCATGCCGTCGAACGGCGTCCAGCCGCAGCGGCTGGCGATCGCGTCGTTCGTGATCGTCCGCCGGGCCCCCGGATCGACGAGCGCGATGTCGGCGTCGAACCCGGCGGCGAGGCGGCCCTTGGTCGCGGCGCCGTACACGCGGGCCGGCCCGGCGCACAGCAGGTCGACCAGCCGCTCGATCGTCAGGCGTCCCGCGGCAACGTGATCGAGCATCAGCGGCAGCATCGTCTGGACGCCCGGCATGCCCGACGGACTGTCCGGATACGGGCGCGCCTTCTCCTCGAGGGTGTGGGGCGCGTGGTCGGAGCCGACGACGTCCACCAGGCCGGTCGCGACGGCACGCCACAGCGCCTCGCGGTGCTCGGCCGAGCGGATCGGCGGATTCATCTGCGCCAGCGTGCCGAGCCGCTCGTAGCATTCCGGTGCGGCGAAGGTCAGGTGCTGCGGCGTGACCTCCATGCTGGCGACGTCCTTGTGCTCGGCGAGCAGCGCCGCCTCGCCCGCAGTCGTCACGTGCAGCACGTGGACCGGCCGCCGCGTGCGGCGCGCCAGCGCGAGCAGCCGGCGCGTGGCCCGCACGGCAGTCTCGACGTCGCGCCAGTCGGGGTGTGCGGCCGGATCGTGCCGGTCCGCGGCAATCCCGTGCCGCTCGCGCAGCCGCGGCTCGTCCTCGGCGTGGACGGCGACGCGGCGGTGGCCGGAGCGCAGCACCCGCTCGAGGGTCTCGTCGTCCTCGACCAGCAGCGAGCCGGTCGACGAACCCATGAACACCTTCACGCCGGCACAGCCTGGCCGTCGCTCGAGCTCGCCGAGCGCGTCGACGTTCTCCGGCGAGGCGCCGACGAAGAACGCCACGTCGCACCACGCGCGCCCGCGGGCGCGATCGAGCTTGTCGTCGAGGGCCGCGGCATCGATCGTCGGCGGACGGGTGTTCGGCATCTCGAAGACGGCGGTCACGCCGCCGAGCACGGCGGCCGCGGTCCCCGTGGCGAGGTCCTCCTTGTGCTCGAGCCCGGGTTCGCGGAAGTGCACCTGGGAGTCGATCACCCCGGGAAGCACCAGCAGCCCGGATGCGTCGAGCGTCTCGAGCGCCTTCGCTCCGGCCAGGTCGCCGAGCGCCGCGATGCGTCCGGAGCGCACGCCGACATCGGCATCGCCGACGCCGCCCGGGGTCACCGCGCGGCCGCCGCGGATCAGCAGGTCGAAGGTGTCGTCCATGGCCGGGGATTATGCCCCAACCGTCAGCCGCGGCCGGCGAGACCGGCAAGCAGGCGTTCTCCGCGGCGCTCGAAGAGCTGGCCCGCGAGTCCCAGGCTTCCCGTCCAGCCGAGGCCCGCCACCGCCAGCGCCGCGATCAGACCGGCGAGCGACCATCCGGGCCGCCCGAACAGGGCCGGCAACAGCGCCAGGCCGACCAGGGTCGAGCCGGCGAGCGTTCCCGCCAGGCCGAACAGCGTCCCCGCGAACGAGCCGGAGTTGCGCAGGGACGAGGGGTCGCGCGGGACCGGAAACAGCAGCGAGGCGAGGTTGCCCGTGGCGGCCAGCGTCAGGCCGGCGGTGGCGTGGGCGAGCAGTCCGGTGAGCAGGGCGAGGGGCGACGGAGGCCCCGCGAGCAGGGAGAGGGAGAGCAGTGCCAGGGCGACCAGCAGGCCGTCGTAGAGCCACAGGGCGAGGTTCTTGCCGGCCAGAACGGTGCGCGGCGAGACGGGGGCCAGTCGCCAGAGCGCGGCCCCGCCCGCGTCCCAGCCGAACGCATTGTGAAACCAGTTCGAACTGAGCAGCCCGACATAGAGCGCCAGGCCGACGAACAGCGTGTCCGCGCCCGGCGCCCCCACGAACGGGATCTCCGCCTGCGTGCCGAATCCCCGGGCGATCAGCGCCGTGAACAGCGGGACCATCAGCAGCGTGAAGCGGCCCGCCGCGCTGCGCAGCAGGTAGCGCAGCTCCTTGCCGACGGTCGCGCGCAGCGGTCCCGGCAGGCGGTCGACCGCGCGAGCAAGCCCGCCTTCCGCCCGCGCGCCCGGGGACGGGCGACCGGTCCGTCGCCAGCCCCCGCCGCGCCGCACGATCGGCTCGCCCGAATGCACGAACGAGAACGCGGCCCAGCTCACGCCGGCGAGCAGCACGGCCCACACGACCAGCCCGCCGGCGGCAGCCAGCGCTTCGGCCGGGGAACGCGCGACGAGGGCGTCGGCCGCGAGCAGCGGGGGCAGCCATCGCGCCGTCCCGGCGACCAGCGTCAGGAGCCCCGTGCCTCCGGGCGAACCGCCCTGGTCGAGAATCGACGGCAGCAGCGAGGCCCCGATGATCAGCAGCAACGCGCCGATGCCGAGGGCTTCGCGCAGTCCGCGGCGGCGCAGCACGCCGGCGACAAGCAGGGTCAGCGCGTGTCCGGCGGCGAGCGCGCAGGCGGCGGTTCCGGCGATCACGCCGAACGCCAGCGCCGGCGGGGCGGCGCCGGTCGCGGACAGCACGGACGCGACGACCAGCAGGGCGGGCAGGTAGGCCAGGTGTTCGAACGAGAGCCACGCGGCGCCGAGGGTCAGCAGCCACAGCGTGCGGCGCGCGATCGGGAACACGCGCAGCGGAGCGACGTCGAAGCCCTGGTCGAGGGATCCGGTGGCGATCGGCACGCCGAGGGCCAGCACCCAGACCAGCACGAACAGCGCGCGCAGCAGCACGGCCAGCTTGTCCAGCGCCTCGGCGGTGCCCGCCTCGATCAGCATGTACGTGATCGTGCCGAAAGCCGCCGCGGGTCCGCACGCGGCCGCGAGTCCCGCCGCGGCCACGGCGACGAACGCGAGCACGTTGAACACCCGGCTCGACCCGCGCGACGCGCGCAGGACCAGCCGCAGCCTCAGGCCGGCCAGCGCAAGCAGGCGGGTCATCCCGTCAGCCGAGCCAGGACAGGCCGGCGCCCGGGGTCTCGGGGCGTCCGACCAGGTCGAGGAACGCTTCCTCCAGGCCGCCGCCGCGGCGGATCTCGTCCATCGGGCCCGAGGCGACGAGCCGGCCCCTGGCGATGATCGCCACGTCGGTGCACAGCCGTTCGACGATCTCGAGCACGTGCGACGTCAGGAAGATCGTCACCCCGCGCGCGACGAGCTGGAGCATCAGGTCCTTGATCTCCCGCGAGGCGACGGCATCGATCCCCTCGAACGGCTCGTCGAGAAACAGCACCTCGGGGCGATGGATCAGCGCGGCGGCCAGGGCGATCTTCTTCTTCATCCCGTGGCTGTAGTCGACGATCAGCTTTCGCGGCGCGCCGTCGAGGTCCATCAGCGCGAGCAGCTCCGCGGCCCGGGTGCGCACCTCGCGGCGCGGAACGCCGTACATCCTCGCGACGAACGCGAGGTACTCCGGTCCGGTCAGGCGGTCGAACAGCGCCAGTTGCTCGGGGACCACGCCGAGACTGCGCTTGACGGCGAGGGGCTCGCGCGCCAGGTCGCGTCCGAGGATCTCCGCCCGTCCGGCCGACGGGCGGAGAAGGCCGGTCAGCATGGCGATCGTGGTCGACTTGCCGGCCCCGTTCGGCCCCAGGAACCCGAAGAAGCACCCGCGCGGCACCTCGAGATCGAGCCGGTCCACGGCGACCAGGTCGCCGAAGCGGCGGGTCAGCCCCTCGGTGCGGATCGCCCGGACGGCGTCTCCTGCCGCTGCGTGAGTCTCGTCCGGGGTCACGTCGCTCCTCTGCCCGGGACCGGTCTCCGGGTGCCGCGCATTGTACCGGCCGCGCTGGCGCCGGGTCGCACCGTTTTGTAAGGTCGCATGCGTCCGCGCCGTGCGGCGGAAAGGACCGGCGATGAAACTGCTCGATCTTCTCGGCCTGTCCGGCGGCCCGGAGCGGGATCGCGAGGACGAGAGCGACACGATCCGCCGCATCGCCGCCGAACTCGAGGCCCTGCCGGACGACGCCGCGCGCCGCGTCGCCGCGCTCGCCTTCCTGCTCGGCCGTGTCGCGTGGGTCGACCGCAAGGTGACCGAGGAGGAGGCGGACGCGATGGTCCGCATCGTCGCCGAGCGCGCCGGGCTGAGCCGGGCGCAGGCGACGCTCGCCGTCGAGATCGCGCGCACGCGTGCGCGGCTGCACGGGGCGACCGACAACTTCCTCGTCGCCCGCGAGCTCGGTGCGACGATCGACCGCGACGAGAAGCGCGCGATTCTCGACGCGCTGTTCGCCGTCGCCGCGGCCGACGGGTCGGTCTCGACGATCGAGGCCAACGAGATCCGCCTGATCGCCGACACGCTCGGCCTCGAGCACGACGACTACATCGCGATGCGCAGCCGCTGGCGCGACCGGCTGGCTGTCCTGCGTGACCCGTCCAAACCGCCCCCCGGAGACTCCGGCGAGGGAGGGACGCGATGACTCTCCGGACTCGGACCGCGCTGGCCTGCGTGGCGCTCGGTGTGGCGCTGCTGGCTGGTCCCGGCTGCTCGAAGGCCCCGGGCCGTGGCGAACCGCCTCCCGGCTGGAGCGAGCAGATCGCCGCGTGGCGCGCCGAGCGCGAGGCGGCACTGCAGGCCGAGAACGGCTGGCTGACGCTCGTTGCGCTCGCGTGGCTCGACGGTGACCAGCCGCTGACCGTCGGCACGTCCGCGTCGGCCGACGTGCGCCTGCCCGAGGGCAGCGCGCCGGAGATCGTCGGCACGTTCCGGGCGGTCGGCGGCCGCGTCGAGTTCGTCGCGGCTCCCGGCGTCGAGGCGACGATCGGAGGACAGCCGGTGACGCGTGCGGTGCTGCACACCGACGCCGACGGCGAGCCGGACGTCGTGCGCGTCGGGCGCGTGTCGATCTACGTCATCGACCGCGACGGCCGGCTGGCGCTGCGGATCAAGGATCCCGAGGCGCCGGCGCGGCGGGAGTTCGCCGGACTCGAGTGGTACCCGATCGATCCGCGCTGGCGTGTCCCGGCGCGCTGGGAGCCGTTCGACGAACCGCGGGCGGTGACGATTCCGACCGCGGTCGGTACCGAGTCGAGCATGACCGCCCCGGGGCGCGTCGTGTTCGAGATCGACGGCAGGGAGTTCTCGCTCGTCGCGTTCTCGGAGCACGGCGGCGAGGACGGGCTGTTCATCATCTTCCGGGACGCGACGAGCGGGACGACCACCTACGGCGCCGGGCGCTATCTGCGGGCCGATCCGCCCGAGGATGGCCGGACGGTGCTGGACTTCAACCGCGCGTACAATCCGCCGTGCGCCTACACGGCGTTCGCCACCTGCCCGTACCCGCCGCCCGAGAACCGCCTGCCGATTCCGATCGAGGCGGGCGAGAAGGCCTACCGCGGCGGGGCCCACGCCCGCTGACGCGGCCCTCCGCCGAGCAGCCGCGCCGGCAGCATCACCAGCGCGCGGAAGAACTCGAGCACGCCCTCGACGGCGATGCCGACCAGCCGGAACGGCAGCAGCAGCAGCCAGACGAGCGGGTAGAGCACCAGCGCGAGCAGCGCCACGGGCCAGCACAGGATCAGCAGGATCAGCCACAGCAGGAACTTGGTCATCGCCGTCTCCTCGTCGCAGTCTACGCGCGGCGGCCTGCGGGGTTTCACCGCGGATCGCGGCTAGAATCACCGCTCGTCCCGAAAGGCGAGGTGTCCCGGCGATGAGCGCGACCGACAGCCCCTCCTGGCCGTTCCCCGGCGTCCCGTTCGAGCGCTGGCTCGAGGCGGTCGAGGCCGGTCTGGGCGGACGGCGGTGGCAGGACCTGGCGTCGACCACCGAGGACGGCGTCCCGGTCGATCCGCTGTGCACGCCCGACGTGCCGGGGCCGCGGCCCGAGCCGGGCGAGTTCCCGGGCCTCGAGCCGTTCCACCGTCATGCCCGCGCGGCGGGACCGCTGGCCTCCGGGATCGAGATCCGGCAGGAGGTCGACGATCCGGACCCGGAGCGGGCCGCCCGGACCGCATCCCTGGTCTCGCGGCACGGCGCCGGCGCCGTGTCGGTGGTCGTCGCGGGCGCCGATCCGGACGGTCGCGGCGTGCGGCTCGGGGACCCGGCCGCGCTCGAGCGCGTGCTCGCCGGCGTCGATCCGGAACGTGTCCGGCTCGCCCTCGAGGCCGGCCCGCGGGCGCCGGAGCTGGCCCCCGTGATCGGGCGCGTCCGCGCCGGGCGCGGTCCGGGCCCGTCGTTCGGCTGCGACCCGCTCGTCGCCGCGCTGCGGACCGGCGAGACCGTGGAGCCGGACAGGCTCCGGCGTGCGCTGGCCGAGTTCTTCGGCCGGGCGCGGGAGATCGCGCCGGACGCGGTGCCGCTGGCGATCGAGGCCCGCGCCTGGGCCGAGGCCGGAGCCGGACCGGCGCTCGAGCTGGGCCTGGCGCTCGCCGCCGGCGCGACGTTCGTGCGCGCGCTGCTCGGTGCCGGCGTCGCGCCCGGCGATGCGGTGCGCGGGATCGAGCTTCGGTTCGCCCTCGGACGCGAGCCGTTCGTCGACATCGCGCGCCTGCGCGCCGCGCGCCTGTGCTGGGCGCGGCTGGCCGAGCACGCGGGGGCCGACGAGCCGGACCGCGCGGCGCGGATCCACGCCGCCGGCGTGCCGGCGCTGCGTACCCGCCACGATCCGTGGGTCAACCTGCTGCGCGGGACGGTCGAGGCGTTCGCGGCGATCGTCGGCGGCGCCGAGAGCGTGACGACCGTCCCGTTCGACGTGCGGCGCGGCGTGCCCGACGCGGCGGGCCGCCGGCTCGCCGCGCACACGCCGTGGATCCTCGCCCGCGAGGCGCACCTCGACCGCGTGATCGACCCGGCCGGCGGTTCGTGGTTCGTCGAGCACCTGACCGCGCGCCTCGCGCGGCGCGCCTGGCAGGTCGCCCAGGAGATCGAGCGGGAGGGAGGAATCGTCGCGGCGCTCGCCGGCGGCACGGTCGAGCGGCTGGTCGGCGCGTCGCTCGCCGAGCGCGAGCGCCGGGTGCGCACCCGCGAGGCGCCGCTCACCGGCGTGAGCACGACCCCGTGGCCGGACGAACCGCCGCTCGGGCGCGAGCCGTGGCCGGAGCCGGAAGGCGCGGCGGGCGGGCTGCTCGCGCGCCGGCCGTGGGCCGCGCCGTTCGAGGCCCTGCGCGACCGGGTCGACGCGCACGCCGCGCGGGCCGGCGTGCGGCCCGTCGTGCTGCTCGCGACCCTCGGCGCGCCGGCGGCCCATCGCGCGCGCGCGCTGTGGGCGCGCCACGTCGTCGAGGCGGGCGGTGTGCGTGCGGCCGACAGCGGCCCGCTCGGGGACGCCGCGGCAGCGGCCGCGGCGCTGCGCGAGCACGGCGCCGCGGCGGCGGTGATCTGCGGGGCCGACGAGGACGTCGCGGGCCTGGCCGCGCCGGTGGCGCAGGCCCTGCGCGAGGCGGGGGCGCGGCGCGTGCTGCTCGCCGGGCGTCCGCCGGGCGGCACGCTTCCCGACGGCGTCGACGAGCGCGTCGCCGCGGGGGACGACGTCGTCGCCGTGCTCGAGCGGCTGCTCGCCGCGCTGGAGGTCGCATGACACGCCGCACGCTCGGCTCGCTGGCGGACGTGCCGCTCGAGATCCGCCCGCGCGATGCGCGGGCCGACGCCGCGACGTGGCGCGAGCGCGTCGTCGCCGAGACGGGGCGCGAGCCGGACGCGCTCGGCCGGCGCACCCCGGAGGGGATCGACCTCGAGCCGCTGTTCACCTCGGCGCACGCCTCCGGCCTGCCGCATCTCGGCAACCTGCCCGGCGAGCCGCCGTACGTGCGCGGGCCGTACCGCACGATGTACCTCACGCGGCCGTGGACGATCCGGCAGTACGCGGGGTTCTCCACCGCGGAGGAGAGCAACGCGTTCTACCGGCGCAACCTGGCCGCCGGGCAGAAGGGGCTGTCGGTCGCGTTCGACCTGGCGACCCACCGCGGCTACGACTCGGACAATCCGCGCGTCCGCGGCGACGTCGGCATGGCCGGCGTGGCGATCGACTCCGTCGAGGACATGAAGATCCTGTTCGACGGGATCCCGCTCGACCGGATGAGCGTCTCGATGACGATGAACGGCGCGGTGATCCCGGTGATGGCGTTCTTCATCGTCGCCGCCGAGGAGCAGGGGGTCGCGCCGGAAAAGCTCTCGGGCACGATCCAGAACGACATCCTCAAGGAGTTCATGGTCCGCAACACGTACATCTACCCGCCCGGGCCGTCGATGCGGATCATCGCCGACATCTTCCGCTACACCGCGAAGCACATGCCGCGGTTCAACAGCATCTCGATCTCCGGCTACCACATGCAGGAGGCCGGCGCGACGCCGGATCTCGAGCTGGGCTACACGCTGGCCGACGGCCTCGAGTACCTGCGCTGCGGCCTCGGTGCCGGTCTCGAGCTGGACCGTTTCGCGCCGCGGCTCTCGTTCTTCTTCGCCATCGGGATGAACTTCTTCGTCGAGGTGGCCAAGCTGCGCGCGGCGCGCTGGCTGTGGGCCGAGATCGTCCACGGCTTCGGGCCGCGCGATCCGCGCTCGATGATGCTGCGCACCCACTGCCAGACCTCCGGGTGGAGCCTGACCGCGCAGGATCCGTACAACAACGTGATCCGCACCTGCATCGAGGCGCTGGCCGCGGCCCACGGGCAGACCCAGTCGCTGCACACCAACGCCTTCGACGAGGCGCTGGCGCTGCCGACGGACTTCTCGGCCCGCATCGCGCGCAACACCCAGATCCAGCTCCAGGAGGAGGCGGGAACCTGCCGCGTGATCGATCCGTGGGGCGGAAGCTGGTTCATCGAGCGGCTGACCGCCGAGCTGCGCCGGCGGGCGCGCGAGCACATCGACGAGATCGAGGCGCTGGGCGGGATGGCACGGGCGATCGAGCAGGGGCTGCCCAAGCGCCGGATCGAGGAATCCGCCGCGCGGACCCAGGCACGGATCGACTCCGGCGAGCAGCCGATCCTCGGCGTCAACGTGATGCGGCCGGAGCGCGAGGAGCGGATCGACGTGCTCCGGATCGACAACACGAAGGTCCGCGAGCGGCAGATCGAACGGCTGCGCCGGCTGCGCGCGACGCGGGACGAGGAGGCGGTGCGCGCCGCCCTCGAGCGGCTGGCCGAGGGCGCCGCGGGCGAGGCCAACCTGCTCGAGCTGGCCGTGGAGGCGGCGCGCGCGCGGGCCACGCTCGGCGAGATCAGCGACGCGCTCGAGCGCGTGTTCGGCCGGCACCGCGCGGAGATCCACGCCGTCGCCGGCGTGTACGGGAGCGAGATGGGACGCGATCGCGACGAGGTGCGGGCGGTGCAGCGCAGGGTCGAGGAGTTCGAGCGGCTCGAGGGAAGGCGGCCGCGGATCCTCGTCGCCAAGATGGGGCAGGACGGGCACGACCGCGGCCAGAAGGTGATCGCGTCGGCGTTCGCCGACCTCGGCTTCGACGTCGACATCGGGCCGCTGTTCCAGACGCCGGCCGAGGTGGCGCGGCAGGCGGTCGAGAACGACGTCCATGTCGTCGGCGTCAGCTCGCTCGCCGCCGGCCACATGACGCTGGTCCCCGAGCTGCTCGCCGAACTCGCACGGCTCGGCCGGCCGGACATCCTGGTGGTCGTCGGCGGCGTGATTCCACCCGACGACCAGCCGAAGCTGCTCGAGGCCGGGGTCGCGGCGGTCTACCCGCCGGGAACGGTCATCCCGCAGGCGGCGCGCTCGCTGGTCGAGCGGCTCGTCGAGCAGGCGCGGGCGCGGCGCGATGGCCGCGGCTGAGCGCGACGTCGCCGCGCTGGCGCGGCGGGTGCTCGACGGCGACCGGGCGGCGCTCGGGCGGGCGATCACGCTGGTCGAGAGCCGGCATCCGGACGACCGCGAGCGGGCGCAGGAGCTGCTGGCGATCCTGCTGCCGCACACCGGGCGCGCCGACCGGGTCGGCGTGTCCGGCATGCCCGGGGCGGGCAAGAGCACGCTGATCGACGCCCTCGGGGCGCGGCTGATCGATCGCGGGCACCGCGTGGCGGTGCTCGCGGTCGACCCGTCGAGCAGCGTGTCGGGCGGATCGATCCTCGGCGACAAGACGCGCATGGAGCGGCTCGCGGCCAGCGAGCGCGCGTTCGTGAGGCCGTCGCCGAGCGGCGGGAGCCTCGGCGGTGTCGCGCGGCGGACGCGCGAGTCGATGCTGGTCTGCGAGGCGGCCGGTCACGACGTGGTGATCGTCGAGACGGTGGGCGTCGGGCAGTCGGAGCACGTCGTCTCGCAGATGGTCGATTTCTTCCTGCTGGTGACGATCGCGGGAGCCGGCGACGCGCTGCAGGGGATCAAGCGGGGCATTCTCGAGCTGGTCGACCTGGTCGCGATCAACAAGGCCGACGGCGACAACCGCGAGCGGGCCGAGCGGGCGCGACGCGAACTCGAGGCGGCGCTGGCGCTGCTGCCGCCGGCGCGCGCGGGCTGGCGCACCGAGGTCGTCACCTGCAGCGCGCTGACCGGCGAGGGGCTCGACGCGATCTGGGACGCGGTCGAACGCCAGCGCGCCGCGCTCGAGGCCGGCGGCGAGCGCGAGCGCGTGCGTCGCGAGCAGCGCGTGGCCTGGATGTGGTCGCGGATCGAGGAGGGGCTGCTCGACGCGCTCCGCGGCCATCCGGCCGTCGCCGCACGCCTTCCGGACCTCGAGCGCGGCGTCCGCGAAGGCCGGATCTCCCCGACGCAGGCCGCGCGCGACCTGCTGGCCGCGTTCCTCGGCGCGGGCGACCATCGCGACACGAACCGCGGCGACAGCGGCCCGACCGGGCGCGCGGAGGACTCCTGACGATGCGTCGAACGCGCGCGAAGGCGCCGCGGCGCGGGCTGATGATCCGCTTTCTCGACGGCGTCGAGCGCGTGGGGAATCTGCTGCCGCACCCCTTCTGGCTGTTCTGCTGGCTGATCGTCGCGCTGCTGGCGCTGTCCGCCGTCTTCTCGGCCCTGGGCGTGGGGGCGTGGACACCGGAGACGCAGATCCTGCGCACGGAGGTCGACGGGCGCCGGGTCGACGGGCAGCCGTTCGCCGTCGACGACGCCTTCACGCCGTTCGTGATCCGGCTCGAGAAGGCGGCGCACAGTGCGCGACTCCGCAACATCCACGTCGAGCTGCGCGCGGCCGACGGGACCCTGGTGCACGAGGAGCCGATCGCGCGGGAGAGCCTGCGCGCGTTCGAGGTGTCCCGCGAGCGGTTCCCGATGCTCGAGCAGGGGCGCGCGTACCGGATCGGCTTCGTCTCGCGGCCCGAGCGGGTCGAGGTCCGCTCGCTGCTCTCCCGCGAGGGGCTGAACTGGTTCGTGCTCGAGATGGTGCGCAACTTCGCCCATTTCGAGCCGCTCGGCCTGGTGCTCGTCATGCTGATGGGCGTCGCGATCGCCGAGGGAAGCGGACTGATCCCGGCGCTGATGCGCGCCATCGCGCTCGCGGTGCCGGTGTGGCTGATCACGCCGGCACTGTTCGCGCTGGCGGCCTGCGGCAACGTCGGCTCGGATGCCGGGATCGTCGTCATCCCGCCGCTCGCCGCGGCGATCTTCCGCCAGCTGGGCCGCAATCCGATTCTCGGGCTGATCGTCGGCTATGTCGGAGCGACGGCGGGGTTCACGGCCAACATGCTGCCGGCCGGCACCGACGTCCTCGCGATGTCGCTGACCAACGCGGCCACCGGAGGCAATCCCGAGATCAACGTGCTGGCGAACTGGTACTTCATGTGCGTTTCCGTCGTCCTGCTCGCGCTGCTCGGCACGGCGGTGACCAACTGGTACATCGCGCCCCGCATCGGCACGGCGGAGGGGGCGAAGGACGGCGCGAGCATCCCGCGGCTGACCGCGGTGGAGCGCCGGGGCCTGCTGTTCGCGGGGCTGACGCTGCTGGTGTCCGGAAGCCTGTGGCTGCTCACGATCGTGCCCGAGGGCGGGCTGCTGCGGAACCCCGATCCGGCCCCCGAGTTCTTCTGGCGGTCGAACTTCTTCAAGGGCCTCGTGCCGATCCTGTTCAGCCTGTTCGCCGTCAGCGGAATCGTCTACGGCCGGGTCGCCGGCACGATCGCCCGCGCGAACGACGTCATCGAGTTCATGACCGACAGCATGAAGCGCATGGGCGGGTACATCGTGCTGATCCTGGTCATCTCCCAGTTCACGAAGATGTTCCAGTTCGCGGGCTTCGACCGCCTGATCGCGATCAAGGGGGCCGAGCTGCTCAGCGCGATCGGCTTCCGGGACGCCCCGATCCCGTTCTTCGTCGCGTTCATCGTGATCATCGCGGCCGCGAACCTGTTCATGGGCAGCGCATCGGCGAAGTGGGCCATCTTCGCGCCGATCTTCGTGCCGATGTTCCTGTCGCTCGGATACCACCCGGCCTTCACGCAGCTGCTGTACCGGATCGGCGACTCGATCACCAACTGCGTCAGTCCGCTCTACCCGTTCTTCCCGATCCTGCTCGGCTGGATCGCCGGCATCGACAAGGAGAAGGCGAAGGTCGGCACGGTGCTGTCGTTTCTCGTGCCGTATGCGCTGTTCCTGCTCGCCGGCTGGGTCGTGATGCTCGTCGTGTGGTTCCTGGCCGGACTGCCGGTCGGCCCGGACAGTCCGATCGCGATCTGAGCCGCCGCCGGGGAGACCGCCGGCATCCGCGCCGACAGCGGGTACGCAAGGCACCTCGACGCGCGGATCGTGGCCCCGACAGCGCGCCCAAGCGGGCTCGCGGCGAGGCGACGGGGCGGAAGAGGTAATATGAGGCGCCAGGAGTTGGGGAGTATGCAACCAGGCAGCATTTCGAGTCGCTCAAGCTGCGACACCCGGCGGGCGGAGTCGCGCCGCCGTGAGGGATTCCGGGCGATCGTCTCTCTGTGTGTCTTCCTCGGAGTCGTTGTCGGCATGCCGATGACACGGGGGGGCACGGACAAGGCGCGCAAGGCAGAGGGGTGCGCAGAGCTTCGGGGGCTCGTAGAGGCCCGGGAACTCGTACTCCCTGCGAGCACGATTCTCGAGGCTGCTGCCGACGATTCCGCGGGACTGGTGACGCAGAGCAGCGGCGAAGTGGCTGTCCCGTTTTGTGGGCTAGAAGCATTGCGGGTGAGGCATGTCAGGTACGGCGAGCAGCGATTCCGACTGGAACTCCTGTTTCCCCGCGAAGATCTCGAGCGTGTCGAGGCGTTGGTGACGGCGACGTTCGGCGAGGGGGAGCGGGCCGTGATCAGCGGGGCGCAGGTCAGCCCGGCCGGTGGAGAGCGGCGTACGTTGCCGGCACCCGAGATGCCGGGAATGCACGGCTGGTACTTCACGCGAAGTTGGATCGTGCCATCGGGAGCCGGCAAGCGTTTTCTGGTCGTGGTGAGAACCGGGACGAGCGAGGACGACCGCGCGGAGGCGCAGCGGTCGTCGTACTGCAGCCTTTCGGTCCTGAGCACTGAGAGTTTCGTGCTCAGTCGCCAGGGGGAGGAGCGATCGTCGCAGCAGTAGCTTGGATCCGGCACGCGCCGCCGGCAGTGTCCAGCGGGACCCGGACTCCCGAGTCAGGGCGATACCCGGTCTTGCGAGGATGTCGCGGTGCGCCTGATGACCGAAGAGAGCGGCTGTGTCGCCTCCAGCTATCAGACGAACTGCTACCCGTTCGGGATGCGGATGGACGACGCGCCGCCGTCGTCTTGGCTGTCGACCGGCCGCGAGAAGAATGCGGCCACCGGCCTGGACTACATGCCGGCGCGGATGCACAGCGAGACCGCGGGGTCGTTCACGATCGTGGAACGGGCGAGGGGGAGTTCGAGAGGAACACGGCCGGTGGTAGCGGGATCGACACAAGGGGACCCCTGGTCACACCTCATCTGCAGGTTACATGCCGTGCTCGCCGGAGTTGCCCTAGGTCAGATCCAATGAAATACCTGTCCCCGGGACCATGAGGAGGCGCACCATGAAGGCGATCATATTCCGACTCATGCGCATTGTGCCGTGCGTTGTTGCTGCCGGGTGCGCGACGCCCGCACATTCGGGCTGCATCCAGCTCGATGCACATCAAGTGCAACTTGTCGTTGCGGTGCAGTCATGGAGAGCTGCGGTAGTTGCGGAAGACACTGACGCTTTACTTGCAACAGTGCTTCCGGAAGCCAGAGAGTCGTTACGCTGGGACCTCGCGCATGAGGGGTCGGCGCTTCGAGCAGTGCTCTTCGGTCCGGAGTCGATCAAAGTGCTTCAGGATGTGCGCGCGGGCCTTGTTCTTATCTCCCATAGCGCGCTCGCTTCCACAGAACATGGTCACGGAACGGATGTTTGCATTGTCGCGCCGGATGTGCCTAGAGATGCATGGCCAAGGACTGTCGAGCATGCGGCAGAGTTTGTACCCCGGAAGGGCGTGGTCTGCATATTCATGTTTCTCGTTGGAGGGCAGTGGTACGTCGCATACGATCCGTTGCAGCCCCCTGACGAGTAGGAGAATTCGCCTGTCCGTGTCCGAGAGGCACCTGTTTCTGCCTGCCAATATCTGCGACTGCCTTTTCCAGCGCTACAAGCGGTGTCGTGGACAGACGAGCCGGTCCAGGCACGGTAGGATGGGCAGGAGCGATGATTCGGGGACTCGGGCGACGGAGGCGACGAGGGAGAAGGCGAGCCAAAGCAGCAGCGCCGCATGTCGTTTCGTTGGGTGCAGGCAGCGAAGGGGTGATCCGTGGGCCGGAAGCACGCCGGCCGAGGAGTACCGCTACGAGGCGAGTGGGTACCGCTACCTGCGCGAGGGGCGCGACGGCCGGCCGCTGCTGAGCCTGCGCAACGCGGACGGCAAGACGCTGTCGGTCTACGCCATCGAGCCGGAC
>RFIB01000023.1 GCA_003695625.1 Acidobacteriota bacterium
CCCGACCTGCTGGCGCTCAAGGACGACCTGTCGCCGGTCGTCCGGCTCGAGGCCGCGGGCGCGCTCGCCGGACTCGGACGCCCGGCCGGCAAGGCCCTGGCGGCGTTCCTGCAGGACAGCAACATCGGCGTCCAGGTGATGGCGATCGAGGGCCTGGGGCAGATCGGCAGCGCCGAGCACGTGCCGGCGCTGGCCGCGCTGGCCGCGAATCGCGACCCCGAGACGACCCAGGTGCGGTTCAAGGTGGCCGAGGCGCTCGGCCGCATCGGAGCCCCTTCGGCCCTCGCACCGCTGCTCGATCTCGCGGGAGATCCGGAACCCGCGGTCCGCGAGCAGGCGGCGCATGCTCTCGCCCGCTTCGACGCGCCCGAGGCGAAGGCCGCACTCGAGCGGCTGCTCAAGGACCCCGTGGCCACTGTCCGCAACGCCGCCCGCCAGGCGGCGGGCCGGCGCTAGGCGCGCCGGACAGGGACCGCCGGCGCGTGGCGCGCGAGACGCGGACTCCGGACTCCTCCGGCGCGGCCCCCCCGGAGCGGGGCGTCCGCACGTGGGATCTGTCCGCGATCTGCAGCGACGACGAGGCGTGGCGGCGCGAATTCGACGCGCTGCGGTCCGACGTCGCGGCGTTCGTCCCGCTGCCTGATCCCGGCGTCCTCGCCCGCGACGGCCGGCAGCTCGCGGCCCTGCTCGAACAGGTGTTCGATCTCGACCGGCGCCTGCACCGGCTCCACACATACGCATCGCTCAAGTCGGACGAGGATCTGTCCCGCGCGGCACCGCGTGCGATGCGCGAGGCCGTCGAGGCGCTCGCCGCCGACCTGTCCGCGCGAACCGCGTGGGTCGAGCCGGCGATCCTGGCGATCCCCCCTTCGCGGCTCGCCGAACTGATCGACGAGGAGTCGGGGCTGGCGCCGTTCCGGCGCTATCTCGAACAGCTCGAGCGCCGGCGTCCGCACGTCCGCGGGCCCGAGGCCGAGGAACTGCTCGGCCAGACGCAGTTGATCCGCGGCACCGGCGCGACGATCTCCGGCCTGCTGCGCGACGCCGAACTTCCGTGGCAGGAGATCGAGCTGTCCGACGGCTCGCGCCTGCGTGTCGACCAGAACGGCTTCGCGCGCGTGCGCGTGTCCCCGGTGCGCGAGGACCGGCGCCGCGGCTACGAGGCGTTCTTCGACGCCCTCGGACGCTTTGCCGGCAGCCTTGGGGCGTCGGTCTACGCGACCGTCAAGGAGCACGTGTTCGAGGCGCGGGCCCGGCGCTACGCGAGCGCGCTCGAGGCGTCCCTCGATCCCGCCGAGGTGCCGACCCGCGTCTACGAGATGCTGATCGACGAGATCGGCGGCGCGACGGCTCCGCTGCAGCGGAGCCTCGTGCTGCGGCGGCGGGTACTTGGTCTCGACCGGCTTGCCTACCACGACCTGCACGCGCCGTTCGCCGCCGAGGTGCGCATCGAGCCGGACTGGGACGAGGCGCGCGCGATCGTGCTCGACGCGCTGCACCCGCTGGGCGGCGACTACGTCGACACGCTGCGCGAGGCGCTGACCTCGGGCTGGGTCCATGTCGATCCGGCCCCGACCAAGCGCAGCGGCGCCTATGTCAACGACGGGGCGTACGGTGCCCACCCGTACATGCTGCTGAATCATCAGGACGACTATCACAGCCTGACCACCCTGGCCCACGAGTCCGGGCACCTGATGCACTCGGTCTTCTCGCAGCGCGCACAGCCCTACCCGACGGCCCGGTACCGGATCTTCGTCGCCGAGGTCGCGTCGACCGTCAACGAGATCCTCCTCGCCTGGCACCTGATCGAGCAGGCGCGGGACGACGGGACGCGGTTCGCGCTCCACGGTCACCTGCTCGACACCCTGCGCGGAACCGTCTTCCGCCAGACGCTGTTCGCCGAGTTCGAACTCGAGATCCACCGTCTGGTCGAGTCCGGCGAGCCGCTGACCGGCGAGCGGCTGAGCGAACTGTTTCTCGCGCTGACGCGTCGCTACCACGGCGCCGACCGCGGCGTCGTCGCGATCGACGACCGCTACGCGGTCGAGTGGGCCTACGTGCCCCACTTCCACTACAACTTCTACGTCTACCAGTACGCGACGAGCTTCATCGCGGCGATGGAGATCGCCGACAGGCTGCGCGGCGGAGACGCGGCTGCCCGCAGCGCGTATCGCCGCTTTCTCGAACGGGGTTCGTCTGCTCCGCCGGTCGAACTGCTTGCGGACGCCGGCGTGGACATGACCCGCCCGGAGCCGTTCCGCTCGACGATCGCCCGGATGGAGGCGATCATGGACACGATGGAACGACTGCTCGCGGACCGCGCCTGACGCGGAGCCCGCGGGCCGCGGAAGGACGCCGTGAACGAGACCGGCCCCGCACCGCGCGGGGGACCGTCGATCCTGTTCATCGTCGCCGCGGCGATGCTGGTCATCGCCGGGCTGAAGGCTGCTGCCCCGCTGCTGGTCCCGCTCGTCGCGTCGCTGTTCCTGGCGGTCCTCGCGCTTCCCCTGCTCGCCTTCTTCCGGCGGCTCGGGTGCGCCGGGCCGCTGGCGGTCGCGCTGACCATGCTGGCCGTCATCGCCGTGATCGCCGGGGCCCTGGTGCTCGTCGGGGGCTCGTTCACCCAGTTCACCAACGCCCTGCCGCGCTACCAGCGCGGCCTCGAACAGCTGTTCACCGAGGCGCTCGAATGGCTCGAGGCGCACGGAATCGAGGCGGAACACGTGGTCAGCCGCGACGTGATCCGCCCCGGCGCCGTGCTCGACATGATCGGCACGACGCTGCGTCGCGTCGCGGTGCTCCTCTCCAACCTGACCGTGGTGCTCGTCACCACGCTCTTCCTGCTCGCCGAGGCGTCGTATTTCCCGGAGAAGCTCGCGGCGGCGCTCGGTCCCGGTTCGCGGGCCATGCAGCGGGTCGAGAAGATCCGCGCCGAGGTCCAGCGCTACCTGGCCATCAAGACGCTGATCTCCGCAGCGACCGGTGTGCTGGCCGGCCTGTGGTGCGCGATGCTCGGCGTCGACTTCCCGCTGCTGTGGGGGCTGCTGGCGTTCCTGCTCAACTACATTCCGACGCTCGGCTCGATCCTGGCCGGCATTCCGCCGATCCTGCTCGCGCTGGTCCAGTTCGGGCCGGGCCGTGCGCTGCTCGTGCTCGCCGGCTACCTGGCGATCAACGTCCTGCTCGGCAACCTGATCGAGCCGGCGCTGATGGGGCGGCGGCTCGGCCTGAGCGCCCTCGTGGTGTTCTTCTCGCTCGTGTTCTGGGGCTGGGTCTGGGGGCCGCTCGGAATGCTCCTCTCGGTCCCGCTGACGATGATCGTCAAGATCATGCTCGAGAACACCGAGGAGTTCCGCTGGATCGCCGTGCTGCTCGATGCCCGGCCTCCGGAGCCGGTCCCGCAGCCGGCGCCCGACGCCGACGGAGCGCACGCGGACACGCGCGGCATCGCGTGACGCGCGCGGGGGGCGGCGTCAGTCGTCCGCGGGCTCCAGCCGGTCACCGAGCACGGACAGCCCCTGCTCGAAGCGGATGTCGACCGGGATGCCGGCCTGCTCGATCCTGTCCAGCGCCGCCTGCAGTTCCGGCGTGAGCCGACCGTAGCGCTCCTCGAGCGCTCCCGCAGCCTCGTAGTCGCCGTCGCCCTGGATCGTCAGCAGGCGCGCCGCGAGGGCGTCGATCGCCCGCCCCATCCGCTCCGGATCGACGACGAGCCGGCCCTCCTCGTCACGCCCGAACGCGCCCTGCTCGGCGAAGAAGTTGTACCGGACGAGGTTGGC
>RFIB01000160.1 GCA_003695625.1 Acidobacteriota bacterium
AGCTGGAGCTTGTCCTTGCCGGTCACCTGCCACGTCACCTGGTCGAAGTTCGTCAGGCCGCGGACCTCCTGGACGAAGTCCGCTCCGCCGATCAGGTCGATCGGCTGGTCGACCCGGATCAGCTCGTGACTGGTGACGAACCACATCTTGTCCTTGACCAGCGGCCCCGAGAAGTACAGCGCGGGACGGAACACCTGGTAGTCGAGCGGATCCCGCCCGCCGGCCGCGTCGTTGTCGAACGTGCTGTCGCGGAAGTAGAGCGTGAACGAGCCCTCGAACTCGTTGCCGCCGCTCTTGTAGTTGATCCGGCCGAAGCCGCCGATCGCGCCGCCGAACGACGCGTCGGCGCCGGCGTCGATGATCTCGATCTCCTCGATCGCGTCCGGGTTGATGCTCGACAGCCGTTCGCCGGTCAGCGGGTCGACGTTGCTGACCCCGCCGGCGACCATCTGGAAGTCCTGCTCACGCGACCCGTGGACGTTCGGGTTGCCGTCCCCGTCGGTGTCCTGGACCCCGGCGGCCAGCGACAGCGCGTTCTGGTACTCGCGCCCGAAGATCGGCAGGTCGGCGAACGCCTCCTCGGAGATCGCGGTCGAGCTCGTCGCACCCTCGGACAGCTCGACGACCTGTCGCCGCCCGGTGACGGTGACCTCCACGTTCATTTCCGGCGCCAGCGCGACCGGGATCGGCCGCACCTGGTCGGCGAGGACCCGGACCTGCGTGAGCCGCGTCGAGGCATAGCCGGGCATCGAGACGACGAGCTCGTAGCTGCTGCTGACCGGAACGACGGGAAACAGGGCCTCGCCGTTGACGTCGGTGATGACGGTGCGTGCCTGGAACTGGCCGTTCGGCTCGGACAGCGTGACCGTGGCCCCCGGCAGCCGTTCCTGGGTGCCGTCCTCGAGCACCTCGAAGACGACCACCTTGAGACCGCCCGTCGCCGCCATCGCCGGCGCGATGACACAGGCCGCTGCGAGGGCCACCCACAGGAGCCGCCACGGGCTCCGACCCCGACTCGACATACCTGACCTCCCCGGTCCGGCGACCGCCGCGCCGCGAGGACCCGGCGATCGACCGCTGCTGGCGCTTCATCGGCCGGGGGCGACCCCGCGCTTCGCCCACGGAAGTCCTCGCCTTCCGCCCGTCGCCCCGCTCGTGATCCGCCTGCGGGCAGGACCACAGGACCCCGCCTCCCGGCGGGCCGGCGATTCATACCGCGGGCGCCGGGAGCCGGTCAAGCCGAATCCGCTCGCCGTGACGAGGATATGCCGAAACCGTCGGAAGCAAAGCGTCGGCCCGGACCGGCCCGCTGAGGATTCACCGCGACGCCGCACCGCGGCTCAGCGGATCCCGAGGCGCTTCATCCGCTCGCTGAGCGTCGTCGGCTTGACCGACAGCAGCTCGGCGGCCCGCCGCTGGACCCCCCCGCTCTGCTCGAGGGCCCAGAGAATCAGCGACTTCTCGTACTCGCCGACGGCCTGCTGGTAGGTCATCCCGGCGGGCAGCGGGCCGGGCGCGGCGGGGGCCGCGGAGCGCCGCCGCAGCTCGTCCGGCAGCAGGTCGGGGGTGATCGTTCCGGTCCGCGCGAGCAGGACCGCCCGCTCGACCGCGTTGCGGAGCTGGCGGACGTTGCCCGGCCACGCGAACCGGATCAGCAGCTCCATCGCCTCGGGGCTGAAGCGCAGCCCCGGCTTGCCGTGCTCGTCGCCGAACTGGACCAGGAACTCCTCGGCGAGCAGCGGAATGTCCTCGCGCCGCTCGCGCAGCGCCGGCAGCGCGATCGTGATCACGTTGAGCCGGTAGTAGAGATCCTCGCGGAACTGCCCCCGCTCGACGAGTGCGGCGAGGTCCTCGTTCGTCGCGGCAAGGATCCGCACGTCGACGCGGACCGGCGTGACCGAGCCGAGCGGCAGGAACTCCTTCTCCTGCATCACGCGCAGCAGCTTGGCCTGCACCGACAGCGGGATCGTGCTGATCTCGTCGAAGAACAGCGTCCCCCCCGCCGCGGCCTCGAACAGCCCCTTGCGATCGGCGTCGGCACCGGTGAACGCGCCCCGGGCGTGACCGAACAGGTGCGACTCGAGCAGGTCCGGCGGAATGTTCGAGCTGTTGACGGTCAGGAACGGCGCGCCCTCCGGGGAGCCGGCCTGGTGGATCGCCTCGGCGGTCAGTTCCTTGCCGGTGCCGCTCTCGCCGGTGATCAGCACCGTCGTCCGCGCCGGGGCGACCTGCTCGATCAGCCGGAACACGCGCCGCATCGCCGGCGAGCGCCCCGTCAGCCGCCCGCACCGGTCCCGCGCGGCGAGCGCCCGCCGCAGACTCGCGTTCTCGAGCCGCAGCTGCCGCCGGGTCAGCGCGGTCTCGACGAGCATCAGCACCTCGTCGTTCTGGAACGGCTTGGTCAGGTAGTGGAATGCGCCGCACTTCATCGCCTCGACGGCGGTCTCGACCGAGCCGTGGGCGGTCATCATGATCACTTCGCGGGCCGGATCGTCCTCCTTCAGGCGGCGCAGCACGTCCAGGCCGTCCTCGCCGGGCAGGAACAGGTCGAGCAGCACGAGATCGACGGGATGCTCGGTGACGAGCCGTTCGCCCTCGGCGCCGCTGGACGCCGCGAGCACCTCGTAGCCTCCGCGACGGCCGAGAAGCGTGGTCAGCACGTCGCGGACGATCTCCTCGTCGTCGATGACGAGGATCCGCGCCGGCGCCTCCCGGCGCTCCGGCTCCTCGCGGTCCGTCCGGCGTGCGTCGGGCCGGTCGTCCGCGTGCCGGAACTCAGCCCGCGCGCCCGCCACCGACGGCCTCCAGGCCCTCGCGGAACGCGGATCCCGCGTCCGGCAGCTCGACACGCATCGTCGTCCCCCGACCCTCGGTGCTGTCCGCGGTCAGCGTTCCGCCGTGCTCGCGGACGATGCTGTAGCTGATCGCCAGGCCCAGTCCGGTTCCCCGCCCCGGTCCCTTGGTCGTGAAGAACGGATCGAAGATCCGGTCGCGGATCGTCTCGGCGATCCCCTGCCCGTCGTCGACGACCTCGATGAAGATGCCGCCGCCGTCCGGCGACGAGCCGTTGCGGCTCGCCCCGGCGCGGACCGTCACGCGGCCGCCCGGCTCGACGGCGTCGAGGGCGTTGAGCAGCAGGTTCATCAGGACCTGCTGGAGCCGCGACCGGTCGGCCCAGGCGACGAGCCGTCCCGGTTCGATCTCCGTCGTCACCTGCGCCCCGGCGCGGTTCACCTGGTGGCCGAGCAGGCCGATCGTCTCCTCGATCAGCTCGCCGAGCGGAACCGGCTCGCGCACCTCGTCCTTGCGCGGACTCGCCCCGGCGCGGCTGATCGACAGCAGCCCGCGCGCGATGCTCGAGGCGCGCTCGGCCTGGCGCACGATCCGCTCGAGCAGCGGGCGGCGCGGGTCGTCCGGCGCGGTCTCGTCGAGCAGCATCTGGGCGTAGGACGAGATTCCGGTCAACGGCGTGTTGACCTCGTGCGCGACTCCCGCCGCAAGCAGGCCGACCGACGCGAGCCGGTCCTGCTGGATCAGCTGCTGCTCGAGCCGGACCCGTTCGGTGACGTCGTCGAGCGTCAGCAGGAGCGCGTCGTCGCTCGCCCCCGTCTCGAGCGGAGCGACCGACAGGTTGATCAGGCGGTCGTCCCCGTCGCCGTCCGGAACCCGCACGTGGTAGGCCCGGGCGCCTCCCTCGCGGCGCGCCCGATCCATCGCCTGGCGTGTCTCGGCCATCAGGCCGGGCGGAAACACCTCGTCGAGCCGCCGGTCGAGCGCCTCGTGGCCCGCCACGTCGAGCAGCCGCTCGAGCGCGCGGTTCCAGTGCCGCACGCGCAGCGCGCCGTCGACGACCGCCATGCCCATCGGGCTGCTCTCGATCAGCGCTTCGGTGCGCTGCTGGAGTCGCCGGACGAGCTCGACCTGTCGTTCGAGTTCGGCGAGGTGCTGGGCTCCGGCCACGGCGGCCGCCGCGTGGGCGCAGACGCTGCGCAGCAGATCGAGATCGTCCGAGTCGAGCAGCCGGTGCCCGCGCCGCGGGCCGACGGCAAGCACCGCGATCAGCCGCTGCTCGACGCGCAGCGGGACGAGCACCTGGACGCCGCTCCGGTGCAGCGTCGGCAGCGTCACCGGCGCATCGGGCACGACCGCCAGCGTCACCGTGTCGCCCGCAGCGAGTCGCTGACGCGTTCCCGGCGGCAGGACATCGGTCCTCTCGTGCGTGCCGGACGGAGGCGCGAGCGCACCCGACCCGTCGACCAGCAGCAGCCGGCAGACGCCCGCATCGAGCGCCTCGGTGACGCGCGTCTCGATCACGCGGACCAGTTCGGGCAGGTTGCGCTCGGCGTTGAGGTCGCGGGCCACGCGGCGCAGGGCGCGCCGGAAACTGTAGCGCCGGCGGTAGTAGAGCCGGCCGACGAGGGCACGCGTCCCGGCCCGGATCGCCGGCGACAGCGCGGCGGTGACCAGCGCCGCGATCAGCACCGGGATCAGCCCGGGCGGATCGAAGATCGGAGCCACGATCAGCTGCCCGGCGCGGGCCAGCCCGAGGAACAGCACCACCGACAGCGCCAGCGCGGCGAGCAGCTCGACGGCGCGGCGCACGAACAGCGCCAGGTCCATCAGGCGGTACTCGAGCACCGCGCCCGTGTAGGTCAGCGGCACGAGCGCGAGGAAGGCGAGGCCGGCGAATCCCCACGGCACGTCGATCCCGGCGACCAGCCGCGGGACGAGCGCGACGAGCACGAACGGGCCGACACCGAGCAGCGCCCCGGCGATCAGCCAGTGCGCCCGCGCGCGGTCGCGCAGCCGGATCGACCGCGTCGCCGAGACGAGCAGCAGCGCACCGACGAGCATGCCGGACGCGATCCAGGCCAGCTCGATGCGCGACTGGAGCAGCTCGACCAGGCGCAGCGGGTCGGCCGCGCGGAACGCGCCGCCGAGCCCGACGACGTGGATCTCCGCGAGCAGCAGCGCCGCGGGCGGCGCGTAGAGGACGGGAGCCCAGCGCCGCAGCCGCGAGCCGCGGCGGCGCAGGGCGATGACGAGATGGATCCACAGCGCCGGGAACGCGAGCCGTGCCGCCCGGTCGACCCAGTAGAGCGCCCAGTCGACCGCGGTGCCCCGGAAGGTCCAGGTCACGCCGAGCAGGAGCGCGCCGGCCAGGCACCACGCGGCGTAGACCGGCACCGCCGCCGCCGCCCCGGGACGGAGCATCACCGCCACCGCGCCGAGCAGGAACACCAGCGCGACGAACGTCGCCGTCACACGCTCGGGAACGAGCCGCCTGTCGCGGCCGGTCTCGAGCGTGACGCTGCGTGGCATGCCGTCGTCGAGCACGACCAGGCCGACCGACTCGCCCGGCGGCACGCGCTCGAGCAGATCGCGCGCCAGCAGGCGGGTCTGCACCGGCTGGCCCGAGATCGCCAGGACCCGCTGGCCGGCAGCGAGCCCCGCGCGGAACGCGGGGCTGCCGCTCACCACGTCGACGATCCGCACGTCGCCGGTCTCTCCGCCGAGAGTCAGCCCGGTCACCGGGCGCGTCTCGTACCAGCCGCGCACTGCGGAGAGCGCGATCAGGCCTGCCGCCATCGGCAGCAGCAGGAACAGGAACAGCGAGCGCGCCGGACGCATCGCTCAGAACGCCAGCGCCAGTCCGCCCGAAAGCCTGCGCCGGTCGAGCAGCGCCAGGCGTGGCGAGACGGCTCCGTCCGCGGCGGCATCGAGGACCGGATCGGTCTCGGCGATGCCGAGCAGCAGGTAGAAGTTCGAGCCGAGCAGCGTGCGGTCGCCGAGGCGCTGCCGGACGGTGAGCGCGCGTCTCGACCAGCCCCGGGCGCCATCGACGAACGCTGCGGAGCCGCCCGCCTGGTCGACATCCTCGATC
>RFIB01000161.1 GCA_003695625.1 Acidobacteriota bacterium
CGCCGGGTTGGACAGCGCGCGGGCCGCGTGCTAAAACCCGCGATCTGCGGCTGGGGCGTTAACTCAGCGGTAGAGTGCCATCTTCACACGGTGGAAGTCGTAGGTTCGAATCCTACACGCCCCACCACGCGCCGGTCCGGGCCGCTAGCTCAGCTGGGAGAGCGCCGCGTTCGCAACGCGGAGGTCGTGGGTTCGAATCCCATGCGGTCCACCAGTCCCTGGCCGTCCGGCGCCGCCCGCCGCCTCGCCCGGATGTCGGACGACCTGTCCGGGATCCGGTGACGTCTCGTGTCACGGCAACCACGCCAGGTTGACAGGGAGTGCCATTCCGGCGCACCCCGGCGTCTCCTGCGGAAGACGCCCGGAGGGCTGCGCACGCCGGATTCCGGGGCATCCCGCGTGCCTGCGAGCCGCGGAATCCCGTGGCACAAGTCTTGCTTAACCTCATGGCGATTGGCTCCTTTTCCTCTGCCAGCTCGGCCTCCGGACGTCGGAGGCCGCTTTTTTTGCCCGGTCGTTCCTCCGGGCGTTGCATCGCGTGGCACCCACCGTTGCGTCCTGCAACGGATCGCGCGATAACTGCCCCATGCCCTCCCCCGTGACGATCGCCGGGCGGTACCGCGTCGAGGAGATCCTCGGCCGGGGCGCCACGTCGGTGGTCTACCGGGTGGTCGACGAGCGGACCGGGGACGACCGGGCGCTCAAGCTGCTCGACCCTGGTCCGGGGACCGACGCCGGAGCCCTCGCCGAGGCGCTCAGGCGCGAGTTCCGGCTGCTAAGCCGGCTCCGGCACCCGCATCTGGTCCAGGTCCACGACTTCGGCACCGCGCCCGGACCGGACGACGACATCGACCGCGTCTGGCTGACGATGGATCTCGTCCGGGGTCTGCCGATCGACCGCGCGCTGGGGGCGCCGGGCGACTGGACGGTCGTCGCGCGCCTGGCGGACGCGCTGTTCTCGGCGCTCGAGGCGCTGCACGACACCGGTCTCGTCCACGGCGACGTGACCGCGGCGAACATCCTCGTCTCGGGCGACCCGGGCGACGATCCGCCGGCCCTGCGGCTGATGGATCTCGGGCTGGCGGACCGGTTCCACCGCGCCCGCCCCGGCGTGATCCGCGGCACGCCGGCGACGATGCCGCCCGAGCGCCTCCGCGCCGGCGAGATCGACGCGCGTGCCGATCTCTATTCGGCCGGCGCGGTGCTCTACCGGCTGGTCACCGGGCAGGACCCGTTCGCGGCGGACGACCCGTGGGAGGTCCTGCGCGCGCACGGGCGCACGCCGCCCACGCCGCCGACGCACCTCAATCCCGAGGTGCCGGCGGTGCTCGAGGCACTGATCCTCGACCTGCTCGCCAAGGATCCCGCCGCCCGCCCCGCCTCCGCGCGCGCCGTGCGCCGGCGACTCGCTCCGCTCTCCGGTCGCGAGGTGGATGCCGCGCCCGCCCCCGCGCGCGCGCTGCGTCCCAGCTTCGTCGGCCGCGCCGATGCGCGCGACGCGATCGTCGAGGCGGCGCGGGAGGCCGGCCGGGGCGGAGGCGGCGTGGTCGTCGTGCTGGGCGCGCGCGGCAGCGGGCGCTCGCGACTGCTCGACGAGGCGCGGCTGGAGATCGCGCTCGAAGGCGGGGACGCCCGGCTGCTCGGAGTGCGGACCGCGCCGCCGAGGCCGTTCGGACTGGCCGACGCCGCCGCGGCCGCGTTCGAGGCCGACGCGCAGGGGCCGCCCGCGCGCCGCGCCGCCGCCCTCGCCGACGCGCTGCGCGCGCGCGGTGCCACGCTTCTGGTCGACGACGCGGACCGGCTCGACGCGGCGTCGCGCGAGGTGATCGGGCTGGTCGCCCGCCGCCTGGCCGACGCGCGCGACGCGGCGCTCGTGCTCGGGGCATCGGAGGACCACGAGGAGGAGGGCCCGGTCGACGAGCTCCTGCGCGCGGGCCGCGCGCGGATCGTGCGACTCCGCCCGCTCGATGCCGCACTCGCGGGCCGCCTCGCCGCCTCGATGATCGGTCGCACCGGCATGCCGCCGGCCTGGGGCAAGGCCCTGGCCGAGAGGACCGGCGGCCGTCCCGCCGCGCTCGTGCGCCTCGTCGAGGAGCTGCTCGCCGCAGGCGTCACGCCGGGCGACGGGGACCCGGGCGAGGCGCTGCTCCGCCTCGTTCCGGGCGCGGACAGGCAGGCCCGCGGCGTCGAGCGGGCGTGGGCCGCGCTCGAGCCGGCTGCGCGCAGCCTCGCCGCCGCGCTCGCGCTCGTGCCCGGGACGGCGGTGCCGATCGCCGATCTGCCGACGCTCTCCGGCGAGGAGGTGTCGGCGGCGCTGGCCGCGCTGGTCGAGTCGGGATGGATCCGGCGCGTCGCCGCGCTCGACGGACGGCTCGCCGTCGTGCTCGACGACGCGGACCTCGCCCGGGCGATCCTCGCGCAGGTCGACGCCCCGGAGCGACGCCGCCTGCATCGCGCGCACGCCGCGCGGCTCGCCGGCGACCCGCGCGCGGTCGCGACGCGCGCCGAGCATCTGCACGCCGCGGGAGACGCCGAGGCGGCCGCGGAGCTGTTCGCCGACGCGGCGGCGGCGGCCCTCGACGCGGGGCTCGCCGCCGAGGCGGCGCGGCTGGCCGAACGCGGGCTCGACGGGCTGGACGCCGCGCGCCACGCCGGGCTCGTCGCACGCCTCGAGGGACTCGGAGCACGGGCGCTGGCCCGGGCGGGTCGCGGCGGCGAGGCGCGCGGCGCGTTCGACCGCGCGC
>RFIB01000162.1 GCA_003695625.1 Acidobacteriota bacterium
CGGCTCGAGTGCCGGTGGATCGCCTGCGCGACGAGTTCCTTGCCGGTGCCGGTCTCGCCGAGGACGAGCACCGTCGCGTTCGACGGCGCCACCTTGGAGACGATCTCGAACACGCGCCGCATCGCGGGCGACTCGCCGACGATGTCGTCGTAGCGGTGGACGATCTCGTGCCGGTCGAGTTCGGCGAGCCGCGACATCATGCGGCGGTGCTTGAGCGCCCGGTCGGCCTTGAGTTCGAGTTCCTCGAGGTTGAACGGCTTCTGGATGTAGTCGTAGGCGCCCATGCGCATCGCGCGCACCGCGCTCTCGACCGTTCCGTACGCGGTGATCATGATCACCGCCGTGGCCTCGTTGACCATCGCCGCACGGCGGATCAGCTCGAGCCCGTCCGCGCCCGGCATCTTGTAGTCGGTGATCACGAGGTCGAAGACCTGGTCCTCGACGAGCCGGCATGCGTCGAGGCCGTTGTCCGCCTCGAGCACCTCGTGCCCCGCGTCGCGGAACGCCTCGGCGATCCCTTCGCGCAGGTTGCGCTCGTCCTCGGCCACCAGGATCTTCGCCATCGCGCGCTATGCCTCGGCCGGCGGGTCCGGCGGCAACGGCAGCCGGACGCGGAACACGGTGCCGCGTCCCGGGCCGCTGGTCACGTCGATCAGACCGTGATGGCACTCGACGATCTTGCGCGCCATCGCCAGCCCGATGCCGGACCCGTCCTTCTTGGTCGTCACGAAAGGATAGAACAGTTTGTCGCGGATCTCCCCCGGGATGCCCGGGCCGTCGTCGCCGATGCGCACCTCGACGGCGATCGGCTCGCCGGTCCCGCCCTCGACCGGCGCCAGCGACAGGCTGAGCGTTCCGCGCCCTTCGAGGGCCTCGAGCGCGTTGACGATCAGGTTGACGAACACCTGCCGGATGAACGTCGCATCGACGGGGACCTGCGGCGTCCGCGCGTCGTAGGTCCTCTCGACGCGCACCGCCTGTCCGTCGGGCCGGCGTGCCAGCGCCTCGGCGAGCGCCTCGTCGAGGATCGGCGCCAGCGGCTGGACGGTCAGCTCGGGACGGATCGCCCGCGCGAACTCGAGCCCGCGCGTGACCGTGCCGTTGAGCCGCGCCACCTCGTCGATGATCTTGTCGACCAGCCGCAGTGTTTCGTCACCCGCGTCGCGCAGGCGGCGCTTGAGCAGCGTCGCCGTGACGTCGATCGAGGCGAGCGGATTGCGGATCTCGTGGGCCAGACTCGCGGCCATCTGACCCAGCGCGGCGAGCCGGTCGCGCAGGCGCTCCTGCTCCTCGCGGCGCTCGACCTGCGTCAGGTCCTTGAAGAACAGCGCCACGCCGAGCGGCACGCCGTCGGCGGCGATCGGCGAGATCGTGAAGCCGATCGTGCGGCCGCGGTCGTCGCGGGTGCGGATCTCCATCTCGGCCCGGTTGGGCAGGTGGTTCATGTCCAGCGCCGCGAGCAGCACCTCGGCGAGTCGCGGCTGGCCGGCGAGCACGTCGGCGACCGGACCGCCGGTGACGGCGCGGTCGTCGAGCTGCAGGATGCGGCGCGCCAGCTCGTTGACGGTCACCACGTGGCCGCGCACGTCGACGGTGACGATTCCGCAGCGCATCCCCTCGACGACACGGCGGAAGAACTCGTCGCGCGACGCGCAGACGGTGTCCGCTCGGTCGTCGCTCGCCCGGGGATCCCGCACCACGGGGTCGAATCTCGGGGCCGCCCCCGGCACGGTCAAGCGCAGGGGATCGCCCCCTGCGCCGGGTCCGCTGTGTCCGGTGTCGCTCAAGTCCGTCCCTCCCCCCGTCGCGCCGGACGCGCCGGCTCAGAAGCGGTCGGCGCGTCCGCTCCTCCTCGATCCCGGCTCCGCCGCGCCGGGGCGTCCGGTCAGCCGGGCGCGGATCGGCGCGACGTCCTCGCCGCCGATCACGCCGTCGCCGTTGACGTCGAGCCGGTCCTCGTACCCGGGCTCGCCGCGCCGCGCGCCGAACGCGGCCTGGACCTGGGCGAGGTCCGCCGCGTCGACCGCCCCCGACGCGTCCACGTCGAGCACCTCCGGATGGGCCGCGAAGTACGGCTCGGCCTTGCGCACGGGGTTGACCACCGTCAGGTCGCCGGCCGCCGGCGGCTCGCCGCGGCCGTCCCAGAGCAGCGTGACCTCGGCCGCCCCGGTCGACAGCACGCTCGCGTCGCCGACCTTGAGCCCGGCACGACGCGAGAGGATCCGCGCCGCGGGATCGAAGTTGACGCCGGAGAGCGTGACCGTCGTCGGCTCGCCCGGCACCGGGATGCCTTCGAGGGCTTCGATCCGCGGCGCCGGCAGCGTCTCGATCGCCGCGCTCGCCTCGCGGGCACGACGGCCGTTGACGTCGTAGGGGCGGATCCGGAACCGGTAGCGCACGCCGTCGTCGAGTCCGGTCACGGTGTGACTCGTCGCCACGCCGGCGTCGATGACCTCGAGCACCTGGTCGAAGGCGTCGAGCACCTCGACGTCGTAGCCGATCGTCGCCTCGTCACTCGACGGCGCCCAGGCGAGAGTGATCTCCCCCGCCGTCGCGACCCCGCCGGCCAGGGCGCCGGCGAGCGCGAGGAGGGCGAGCCGCGCGAGGTGTCGCGTCCCGGATGCGGTGTTCACGATCGCTCCTCCCATCGGGCCGTCACTCGGCCACGCCGAGCGACAGCGACTGCGCCGCGGCGGAGATCTCGGTGTAGAACGGCACGACGATCACCGGCGGCTGCGCGATCGACGTCGGCCCGTCGGCGGTCACGAGCAGCACGCCGCCGACGCCGCCCTCGATGCGGATCTCGTACATCCGGCCCGGCTCGAGCGGCTCGGACGGACGGATCACCAGCGTGCGGTTCGCGTCGCGCAGGAACGGCTTGTCGATCGGAACCGGACGGCCGCCGTACGGCACGACCTGGGTCTGCGGATCGTCGTCGACGATCTCGTCCAGGCCGAGCATGCTCTGGCGCACCTCGTCGGCGAGGTCGTCACGGCGCCACGGCACGTCGGCGTTGCGCTTGCCGCCGATCCCGCTGCGCAGGCGGGTCAGCAGGCGCGCCGCGCGCTGGTTCACCACGCGCACGACGGTGATCCCCGCCTGATCGACGCTCTCGGGCGACAGCGGGTAGGCGAACCGGACCTCGAACTCCGGCTCGGTCGGCACGCCCGAGTTGCCGTCCGGCACGGCATTGCCGTCCGGCATCGTCAGCGTGCCCTGCTGGCCGCCGCTGGACGACTGGTAGTCGACGCGGTCGACGGCCGTCTCGGCGAACCACGGCGCGGAGGCGTACGGCGCGCTCATCCACAGCTCGCCGAGGCCGGCCTGCTCGAGCCGGTCGCGCAGCGCCGGGCCGGACAGATCGGCATGGCTGACATGCGCGGCGCCGGCCTCGAGCGGACGCGCGAGGGTGATCACGACGGTGCGCCCGGCGTCGGCGAAGCTCGGCGAGCCGGCCGTCTGCGCCAGCCGGCCGCGCGGGCCGGTGACGTAGAACCGCTCGCGCAGCTCGGCCTGGTCCATCACCTGCTGCAGGCGGCTCATGTCGCGGTCGAAGCCGAGGGTCACCGTGTCGAGCGTCAGCGCGACGTCGCGCGCACCCGGCGCCGGCGAGGCGGAGTCGACCGACGGACCGGAGCCGCCGCCCTGCGAACCGCCGGACGCCACGGTGAACGGCGGGTCCTGGCGCCAGTCGGCCGCCAGCGGGTTGCCGGCAAGGTCCCTGACGCCCGACGTCCCGCCGCGCACGAAGATCCGGTAGCTCGCCCCGTCGGCGAGCGCGCTCTGCGGACGGATCGTCACCACCGCGCCGGAGGTCGTCGGCCAGCCCGCCGCCTGCGGGACGACCGCCCCCTTCGCGTCGAGCAGCTGGACGGTCTGCGGCGTCACGGTAGCGGGATCGACGGCCTCGGAGAACGTCACCGTCGGACGCACCGACGGCGCCACGTCGACCGCACCGGCGGCCGGGCTCGTCCCGGCGACGGCCGGCGGCGTCTGGTCGCCGGGCCCCGAGGAGGTGACGCGGATCGCGTCGGCCAGCGTGCCGAACACCTTCGGGTGCGGCCCGGGGTCGCCGAACGTCAGGTCGGGGTTGAGCACCGTCAGGTCCGACGTGCCCGGCGCGGCGCTGGCCAGCGCGCGCACGGTGACGAGCAGCTCGCCGCAGGCGTTGACCTGGACGCTCTCGACGACCAGCCCCCCGTGCGAGAGTTCGACGTCGGCGGCCGGGTGGCCGGGATCGAGCGGATCGCCGGGGTCGAAGTTGGTGCCGCTGACGGTGAACGTGACGGTCTGGCCCTGCTCGATCTCGCCCGGAACGACCGTCTGCACCACCGGCCGCGGCCAGCCCTTGATCGTCGTCGGGTCCGACGGGCTCTCGAGGCCGCCCTGGTCGTAGGCCCGGACGACCGCGTACCACATTGTGCAGTTGGCCAGCCCGCTCAGTGTCGTCGAGGTGGCCAGCCCGGCGTCCTTCTGCTGGTCGAGCTGCGTCGGCGCCGTGCCGTAGTACACGCGGTAGCCGGCGAGGTCGCTGTCGGAGACCGGGTCCCAGGCGAGGGACATCGTGCCGGCCCATGCGGGGCCGACGCCGAGCAGCGCGACGGCGACCAGCGCCGCCGCGACCGGGCGCCCCGCACCGCCGATCGTTCCGTGGATTCTCCGCGCGATCGCCGACATCGACACCCCCTCGAAGAAGGAGACCCGCTCCCGGTTCCTCCCCCGGAGGCGGCAGAGCTGCAATCCGTGTACCAAGCCCGCGTCGGCTCCGGTCCGGAATCCTGGAACTCCATGTCTCGTGTTTTCAGCTTGTTGCATTCACTGACCACCGCCGCCCCCACGGGGGCGGACGTTGACCGGAAGCCCGATTTCAGTTCCGTAATCGCCGGGCGGCGGGGACACCCCGCCGCCCGGCGACACGGGGAGGAC
>RFIB01000024.1 GCA_003695625.1 Acidobacteriota bacterium
GGTCCGCACCGCGTGGGGCTTCCTGGCCGTGCGCCTGCCGCTTTCCGAGGATCCGCAGTGGAAGGCCGACCAGATCACGATCCTCCAGGCGCTCGGCGTGCTCGATCCGGAGGGCAAGCCGACGGCGCGGCTCGAGGTCGTCAAGGCGGCCGACGTCGCGCGCCTGACCGAGGAGGCGTTCCAGGCCGAGCGGAGCCGGATGCTCGCGGTCTGCAGCGAGTGCCATTCGGAGAACTTCGCGCGCGCCGAACTCGAGAAGGGCGACGCGATGATCCGCGAGACCGACCGGCTGCTCGCCGAGGCGATCCGGATCGTCGCCGGACTCTACCGCGACGGGATCCTCGCCAAGCCGGAGAGCTACGCCCATCCGTTTCCGGATCTGCTGACGTTCCATGACGCGCCGACGACGATCGAGCAGCGCCTGTTCGAGATGCACCTCAAGCACCGGATGCGCGCCTTCCAGGGCACGTTCCACGCCAACCCGGACTACGCGCTGTGGTACGGCTGGTCCGAGATGCTGCGCGACCTGACCGAGATCCGCACCGAGGCCGAGGAACTGCGCGCGCGTCACCGCGAGCGGGCGACCGAGTAGTCCTGGCCGGTCGCGTCGCATCGCGTCGCGTCACGGCTGCGCGACCGCCTCGACGAGCCGCTCGTTGACGGGCGTCGGCACGCCGCGGGCGCGTCCCATCGCCACGACCGCGCCGTTGCGCCAGCGCAGCGCCCTGGCCGACGAGGCGCGGACCCAGCGGATCGGCGGGGTCGTCTCGAGCAGGCGCCGCCAGGCCGCCTCGGGATCGACCTCCACGCCGTACCAGGCCCCGGCCGCGGCGCAGGTCTCGTCGACCAGCGCGCGGGCCTCGTCCGCGCACCGCTCGAGGTACTCGCCGAGGGCGAGACCGTGGACCGCGAGCGGCAGCCCGACGACGCCGTTCCACGCGCCCTTGATGATCATCTCGCGCATGAACGCGCGCCGGTCCGTCTGCACCTCGGCGGCGAGCCCGCCGGCGACGAGCGCGCGGACGAGCGGGTCCGCGAGCGGACCGGAGAACACGCTCGGCCGGAGTTCGGCGAAGAACTCGCCCTTGGCCGTGAACCAGATCAGCCCGCGCGAGACGTCGCCGAGCTCGCCGAGCACCGGCTCGAGGAAGCCGTTCTGGACCAGCAGCAGCCGGCTGCGTGCGACCGGAGCGAGGCGGTCGAGCACGTCCGGCAGGTCGTCCTCGCGGACGGCGACGAGTCTCGGGCTGGCGACGCCCGGGTCGGCAGCGCGCGGCCAGCCGTCCGTGCGCGTGACGCGCTCGACGCGGACCCCAGCGGCCTCGAGCGCCGCGGCGAGCCGCGTGCCGACGTTGCCCGGGCCGATCAGCAGCACGTGTTCGAGTCGATCCATCGTCGCGCTCCTCCCGCACCGGAACGATGCCCGCGGTTCCGCACTCGGGTAGCATGCACCACGGGAAGACGGGCTGGAGGGCCCGCTTGGTCAGGCGAACGAGATCGACGAAGACGCGTCGGGGACGCGGCGGGGGCTCGTCCCGCAAGGCGGCCGGCCGGCGGCGCCCGGCGCCCCGGCGCCGCGGGGACCGCATCACGCCCCGTGCCAGGCTGGTCGCCGTCGCGGCGGTGCTGGTCGCCGCGTGCCTGTGGGTCACGCTCGCCGCGGTCGCCGCAGGGCGCCGCGCCGTGGCGGAGCTCCGCGAAGGCGCAGCGGCCGCGCCGGTCGACGTCCTCGCCGCGCCGGTCGTGCTGCGCCCGTGGCAGGCCGCCGACCCCGACGCGCTGGCGCGGCTGCTGCGCGCGTCGGCCTACCGGACCGTGAGCACGACCCCGCGCCGGCCGGGAGAGTTCCGGCTCGTGCCCGGGCTGCTCGAGGTCTACCGGCGGGCCGCCGACGGGCCGTCGGGACCGCTGCCCGCCGCCTTCGTGCGCGCGCGGCTCGACGGGCGCCGCGTCGTGCGCCTCGAGGGCGCCGACGGCCGCTCGCTCGCCGCGTTCACCCTCGAACCGCTGCGTCTCGGCGCATTCCGCGGGCGACGGCTCGAGGAGCGCCGGCACCGTGCGCTGTCCGAGTTCCCCCCGCGGCTCGTCGAGGCCGTGCTCGCCGCCGAGGACGCGCGGTTCTTCGAACATCGCGGCCTCGACCTGCGGGCGATCGGACGTGCGGCGTGGGCCGACCTGCGCGGCGGCGCGCTGCTGCAGGGCGGATCGACGATCACGCAGCAGGTGATCAAGAACCGGCTGCTCGGGCCCGAGCGCTCGTGGCTGCGCAAGGCGCGCGAGGCGTTCCTCGCCGCGTGGGTCGAGCGACGGCTCGACAAGAAGGCGCTGCTCGAGATCTATCTCAACGAGGTCTACCTCGGCCAGCGCGGTCCGGTCTCGATCGTCGGCATCCCCGCGGCCGCAAGGCACTGGTTCGGCCGCGACGTGCGCGACCTGGACCTCGCGCAGTCCGCGCTGCTCGCCGGGATGATCGCCTCGCCGGGGCGGTTCGATCCGCGGCGCGCGCCGGAGCGGGCGCGCGCGCGGCGTGCGTGGGTGCTCGAGCGCATGGTCGAGCTGGGCTTCGTCGACCCGGTCGAGGCGCAGGCGGCCTCCGCGGCCCCGCTCGGCGTGATCGAGCCGCCGGAACCGGTGGACCCGGCGGGCGACGTGCTCGACGCCGTCGCCCGCGAACTCGAGCGCCGCGGCGTGCGACCCGGGCCGTCCCGCGTCGCGCAGCACGTCCACACCGCGATCGATCCGCTGGTGCAGGCGGCGGCCCGTCGCGCGCTGCGGACGACCCTGGCCGAGCTCGAGCGCGAACGGCCGTCGCGTCGGCCGCTGGAGGGCGCGCTGGTCGTGATGCGTCCGGCAACGGGGGAGGTGATCGCGCTGATCGGGGGCCGCGACGGGACCCGCGGCGGCTTCCACCGCGCCCTCGACGCCCGGAGGCAGCCCGGCTCGTCGTTCAAGCCGATCGTCGCGCTGGCGGCGTTCTCGAGCGGCCGCTGGGCGCCGGCGTCGCTGATCGCCGACACGCCGTTCGAGATCCGCGCCGGCGGGCGCCTGTGGCGTCCGTCGAATCCCGACGGCGCCTTCCGCGGCGAGGTGACGCTGCGCGAGGCGCTCGCGCACAGTCTCAACGTGCCGTTCGCGCGGCTCGGCCACGACCTCGGCGTGCCGGTGATCGTCCGGGCGGCGCGCGCGGCGGGGATCGACAGCCCGCTGCCCGACGGCCCCTCGATCGCGCTCGGCACCGGCGAGGTGCGCCCGATCGAACTGGCCCGCGCCTACGCGACGATCGCCGCGCTCGGCGTCCGCCACGAGCCGCACGTCGTGCGCGTCGTGCGCAGTGGCGACGACGCCGGACCCGCGTGGGCCCTCGGCGCGCCCGCGGCCGCGACGCGCACGCTGCCGTCCGCGGCGTGCTACCAGGTGCTCGACGCGCTGCGCGGCGCCGTCGAGGAGGGGACGGCGCGGCGGCTCGCCGAGGTCGTCGGGGACGTGCCGGTCGCGGCCAAGACCGGCACGAGCCAGCGGGGACGCGACGCGTGGGCGGTTCTCGTCACCGGCAGCGCGGTGGCGGTGGTCTGGATCGGCCGCGACGATGCCGCCCCGGCAAGCCTCGTCGCCCCGCGCCACGCGGTGCCGGTGCTCGCGCGTCTCGTGGCCGGAGCGCGCGAGGCGCTGCTCGCGCCGCTGCCTCCCGCACCGGAGGATGTGCTGGTCGTGCCGTGGGATCCGGAGCACCGCTGCGCGGCCCGGCGCCCGCGCCGGGACACGGTCCGGGAGGTGTTCGCGGCGGCGCATCCGCCTCCGGAGTGCCGGCCGCGCTCGCTGTGGGACCGGCTGTTCGGGCGGCGGGAGCCAAACGCCCGGCCCGTGGCGCGCGTAGAGACGGGCGAGGCGGACCGGCGGCCCGGCGCACCGCGGCACTTCCCGCGACGCCGGCAGACCGGACGGGAGGACCGGGCGCGATGAACGGTTTCCGGAGGGCGCGGAGGGACGGCCAGCGCGGGCTGACGTTCGTCGAGGTCCTCGCCACGCTGATGATCATGGCGATCCTCGCCGGGGTCGCGCTGCCGCTGCTGCACCACAAGTACCGCCACTACAAGGAGGTCGAGCTCAAGCGGCGGCTGGCGATGCTGCGCGAGGCGATCGACCGCTACCACGAGTACGCCGTGCTCGGCCAGATCGAGCCGCCCGACCTGGACTGGAACATGTACCCCGAGAGCCTCGACGAACTCGTCGAGGGCGTGGAGGTCAAGCCGGGCGCCGACCAGCCGCCGGTGGTGGTGCGCTTCCTGCGGCGGATCCCGGTCGATCCGATCACCGGCGAGGCCGAGTGGGACTGCCGCGGATACGAGGACGATCCCGACACGCGTTCGTCGAGCTGCGACGACGTCTACGACGTGTTCTCGCGCTCGAACGACACGGCGCTCGACGGGACGGTCTACTCCGACTGGTGAGCCGGCGGGACGGTCGCCGACCGGCCGAGGCCGAGCGGCAGGTAGGCCGACTCGCAGTATTCCCGGACCATCCGCGCCGCGCAGAACCGCGGCGTCAGCCGGGCGATCGAGGCCCGCATCCGCGCGATCCACTGTCTGGGCAGGCCGTCCCCGTCCCGCTCGTAGTACAGCGGGACGATCTCGTTCTCCAGCACCGCGTAGAGGCTCTCGGCGTCCTCCGCGTCCTGCGCCGCCTGGTCGTCGAGCACCTCGGGGCGTCCGATGGCGAAGCCGACCTCGGGGCTGTAGCCCTCGAGCCACCATCCGTCGAGGACGGAGCAGTTCAGCCCGCCGTTGATCGCCGCCTTCTGGCCCGACGTGCCCGACGCCTCGAGCGGCCGGCGCGGGTTGTTCAGCCAGACGTCGACGCCCTGGACCATCAGCCGCCCGATCATCATGTCGTAGTCCTCGAGGAACACGATGCGGCCGCGGAATGCGTCGTCCTGCGCCAGCCGGAAGATCTGCGCGATCAGATCCTGGCCGGGCAGGTCGGCCGGGTGAGCCTTGCCCGCGAACAGGAACTGCACCGGGCCCTTCGCGTGCGAGAGGATCGCGCGCAGCCGCGCGAGGTCGGTGAACAGCAGTCCGGCACGCTTGTAGAGCGCGACGCGGCGCGCGAACCCGATCGTCAGCGCGTGGGGGTCGAGCACCCCGCCGACGGCGTGCAGCGCGCGGGGAGACGCCCCGTGCCGCGCGTACATCCGCACGAGGTTCTCGCGCGCCATCCGGACCAGCCGGCGCTTCTGCGCCCGGTGCGCCGTCCAGAGATCCTCGTCCGGGATCCGCTCGACCGCCTGCGCCCACGCCTCCGGGTCGCGAGCGGTCTCCTCCCAGTCGGGCCCCGCGTGGCGATCGAACAGGTCGGCCATCTCGAGTCCGAGCCACGTCCGGACATGCACGCCGTTGGTGATCGACGTGATCGGCGGCTCCTGGCCCGGGAACAGCGGGCGCCACATCTCGCGGCTGACCTCGCCGTGCTTGCGGCTGACGCCGTTGCGCCACGACGACATGCGCAGCGCGAGCACCGTCAGGTTGAACGGCTCGCCGTCGTTGGCGGGCTCGATCCGTCCGAGTCCGAGCAGATCGGCGAGCGGGACGCCGAGGCGCACGGCCCAGCTCCCGAGGTAGAGCCGGGCGATCTCGGGGTCGAACGTCTCGTTGCCGGCCGGGACCGGCGTGTGCGTGGTGAACGCGATCCGGCGTGCGATCTTCTCCCGCGCCCGCTCGAGCGGCTCGCCCGCCGCGAGCTGCTCGGCGAGCAGCTCGAGGGTCATCATCGCGCAGTGCCCCTCGTTGAGGTGCCATACCGCCGGCGCGATGCCCAGCGCACGCAGCGCACGGACCGCCCCGGCGCCGAGCACCATCTCCTGGCAGAAGCGCATCTCCCGGCCGCGCACGTACAGGATGTGGGTGATCGGCCGGTCCTGGACCTCGTTCTGCGGCAGGTCCGAGTCGAGCAGCAGCACCGGGACGCGTCCGACCTGGCACAGGTGGACCTGGAGGTGCACGGTGCGGTCGAGCAGCGGGACGCCGACCACCAGCGGGCGGCCCGTCTCCGCGAGGACGGGGCGCACCGGCAGACGCGTCAGGTCGAAGTCGGGGTAGAAGTGCTGCTGGCGGCCCTCGGCGTCGATCGTCTGGCGGAAGTAGCCGCGGCGGTAGAGCAGACCGACGGCGACGAACGGCAGACCGAGGTCGGACGCCGCCTTGCAGTGGTCTCCGGACAGCACGCCGAGCCCGCCCGAGTAGATCCCCAGCGTCTCGTGGATGCCGTACTCGGTCGAGACGTACGCGAACGGCCCGGCGTCATACCCGGGATGCGTGCGCCAGAACCACCACGTCTCCGGCCGGCTCATGTAGCGGTCGAACGCACCGATCACGCGTTCGTACGCGGCCTGGAACGCCTCGGAGACCAGCAGCGACTCCCAGTGATGGGGCTCGACGTGGGCGAGCAGCTCGACCGGATTGCGGGTGCGCGCCCACAGCTCGGGATGAACGCTCGAGAACAGCAGCTTCGCCTCGGGCGTCCAGCTCCACCACAGGTTGTAGGCCAGCTCGCGCAGCCGCGAGAATTCCGGCGGGAGATGGAACTCGAGCGGGGTCAGCGTGCGGAGCCGTTCGTGCAGCGGCCCGGAAGCGGTCATCGGCGGCGCTCCTCGGCCCCGGCACGGTGCGCGGGGCTGGTGACATGACGTTCGCGACGGGCCGCGATTCTACGGCCTTTGCTGATTCCGGAGCAGGGCGGGTTGCTCGGAGCGCCGGATCACCGTATCGCCTCGTCAGTCGCGGTCCCGGTCACGGCCGGACCCGGCTCCTGCCCCGGGAGCGCGGTGGGCGGAACCGAACGGAGACCCCCCCAGGTCCGACAGGCCGCGGCTCCGGCGGACGGCTGTCCGCGGCGACCGGGACGCACCGCCCCGTCCCGGTCGCGAGCAGTCTTGCCCGTCAGACGTTGCTCGGGATGCGTGCGTGGTGCCGAAGGCGAGACTCGAACTCGCACGGGGTTGCCCCCACATGGCCCTCAACCATGCGCGTCTACCAATTCCGCCACTTCGGCACGTCGTGAACGGGGTCGAACATCCTGCCCGCGCTCCGGGTTCGACCGGACGGGAGTTTAAGACCTACTCTCCGCCCGGCGCCACCGGCTCGTCCGGGGCGGCAGGCTGCGGACCTTCCGGCGCGGACTGGCCCGGAGCGGTCTCCGGGGCAGCGGGCGCCGGTTCGGCGGCCTGGGGCACCTGCGGCTGCTCGAGCGCGTCGAGCACCGAGGACTGCCGGTGGGACGAGAGGATCACCAGCAGCAGCGAGGTGAGCATGAACAGCGCCGCGGCGATCGCCGTCGCCTTGGTCAGCACGTTGCCCGACGCGCGCGGGCCGAACGCCGACTGGGAGCCGCCGCCCCCGAACGCCGCGGCGATGTCTCCGCCCTTGCCGCTCTGGAGCAGCACGACGAAGATCAGGAAGATCGACGCCAGCACGTGGATCGGCAGCACGACGTAGAACCACACGGTCGGAGTCTCCTCGCCCCGGAAGGCCGCGAAACGCTAGCACGCACCGCCGGGGACCGGCAAACCTCCGGGTCAGGACGGTGCCGTCCGGGCCATCGCCCGGGCGATCGCCAGGAAGCTCTCCGCCTCGAGGCTCGCCCCGCCGACCAGGAAGCCGTCGACGTCGCCGATCGCCGCCAGCTCGGCGGCGTTGCCCGGCTTGACCGATCCGCCGTAGAGGATCCGCAGCCCGGCCGCCCGGTCGGCACCGGCGATGGCCGCGTACGTCGCGCGCACGAACGCGTGCGCCGCGGCGACCTGGTCGGAGGTGGCCACGCGCCCGGTGCCGATCGCCCATACCGGTTCGTAGGCGACGACCAGGTCGTCGAGCGCCTCCGGCGCGACCTCGGCGAGTCCCCGCTGGAGCTGCTGTTCGAGCACGACCTCGGTGCGGCCGGCCTCGCGCTCCTGCTCCGTCTCGCCGATGCACAGGATCGGCGGCAGGTGGTTGTCCACCGCGGTCCGCACCTTGCGGGCGATCAGCGCGTCGGTCTCGCCGAACAGCTGCCGCCGCTCCGAGTGGCCGAGGATCACGCGGCGGCAGCCGACGTCGAGCAGCATCGGCACCGACACCTCGCCGGTGAACGCGCCGGACAGCTCGCGGTGGGCGTTCTGGGCGATCAGCGTCAGCGGCAGGCCGCGCTCGATCTCCGCCGCGACGCGGGGCAGGGCGGGGAACGCCGGCGCCACGCCGAGTTCGATCCCTTCCGGCAGCTCATCGGCGGCCAGCTCGGCGCGCAACGCATCGCACCATGCCGCGGCCTGGGTCGGCGTGTGGTTCATCTTCCAGTTGCCGGCGACCAGCGGCGTGCGCGTCATCGGCCGCCCTCCCCGAGACGCAGCGCGGCCAGTCCGGGAAGATCGATCCCCGACAGCAGCTCGAGCGCCGCGCCGCCCCCGGTGGAGACGTGGTCGAACCGGTCGTCGAGTCCGAAGCGCCGTGCGGCCGCGGCGGTGTCGCCTCCGCCGAGGACCACGAATGCCGGCAGGCCGGCGAGGTGCTCGGCCAGCGCACGGGTGCCGGTCTCGGCGCCGGCGGCCTCGAACAGCCCGACCGGACCGTTCCACAGCACGGTGCGCACGTCGGTGCCGAGCAGCGAGCGCCAGTGCTCGAGGGTCCGCGGGCCGATGTCGACGCCGCAGCGGCCGTCGGGAATCGCGACCCCGTCGGTTGTCTGCAGGTCCTCGACGGCGTGTCCCTCGACGCGCGCGGCGGTCACGTGGTCGAGCGGCAGCTCGAGCGCGACGCCGCGCTCCGCCGCGCGCGCGGCCAGCTCGCGGGCCAGGTCGAGCCGGTCCTCCTCGATGCGCGACGCACCGACCGGATGGCCGGCGGCCGCAAGAAACGTGTAGGCCATCGCACCGCCGACCAGGATGCGGTCGACCCGCTCGGTCAGTCGCTCGATCAGCCGGATCTTGTCCGAGACCTTCGCCCCGCCGAGGATCGCGACGTAGGGCCGCTCCGGCGCGTCGACCAGTCGCGTCAGCGCCCCGATCTCCTTTTCCATCAGCAGGCCGACCCACCCGCCGCCGAGCACCTTCGGCACGCCGACGACGCTGGCGTGGGCGCGGTGCGCCGCCCCGAACGCGTCGTTGACGAACAGGTCGGCGGGCGCGGCCAGCGCACGCGCGAACGCCTCGTCGCCCTTCGTCTCGCCCTCGTGGAACCGCAGGTTCTCGAGCAGCCCGACCTTACCGTCGCCGAGGCGCGCAGCGAGATCCGCGGCCGGCGCCCCGATGCAATCCTCGGCGAACGGCACCTCGCGGCCGAGCAGCTCGCCGAGCCGGCGCGCCACCGGCGCGAGGCTCAGCTCGGCGACGCGCCGGCCCTTCGGCCGACCGAGGTGGCTCGCGCACAGCACGCGCGCCCCCCGCTCGGCGAGCAGCCGGATCGTGGGCAGGCTGGCCCGGATGCGCCGGTCGTCGGTGATCGACGTGCCGTCGAGCGGGACGTTGAAGTCCACCCGCAGGAAGACGACCCTGCCCTTCGGATCGAGGTCCCTGACCGAACGGTAGCTCATCGCGAACTCTCCCCGGGGCGCGCGTCCCGGCTCCAGATCCGCAGCAGGTCGGCGAGCCGGTTGGCGTAGCCCCACTCGTTGTCGTACCACGCAATCACCCGGACGAGGTGATCGCCCGGCCTGGCGATCAGCGGCAGGTCGACGATCGCCGAGCGCGGATCGCCACGGAAGTCGATCGAGACCAATTCGTCCTCGCTCGTGCCGAGCAGACCGCGCAGCGGCCCTGCGGCCGCGTCGACGAACAGGCGCCGCAGGCCGTCCAGGTCGGGCAGCGGCCGCTCCGTCTGGGCGACGATGTCGACCAGGCTCACCGTCGCCACCGGCACGCGGATCGCGTGGCAGGTCAGCCGTCCCGCGAGCCGGGGCAGCGCGGCGGCGAGGCCGCGCGACGCCGAGGTGGTGGTCGGGATCATCGACAGCAGCGCCGACCGGGCCCGGCGCCGGTCGCGGTGCGGCAGGTCGATCGCCGGCTGCGAGCCGGTCGTGCAGTGCACGGTGCCGACCTCGGCGGCGACGATCCCGAACGCGCGGTCGAGCAGCAGCAGCGGCAGTGCGGCGGCGTGGGTCGTGCACGAGCCCGTGGACACGACGCGGGCCGCGTCGGGGACGGTGCCGTCGTGCACGCCGAGCACGACGACGGCGTCGGGCTCGTCGGACACCGCGGAGACGATCACGCGCCGCACGCCGGGCCGCTCGAGGTGTCCGCGCGCCGCGCCGCGCCCGGTGAACGCACCCGTCGCGTCCACGACGACCTCCGCGCCGGCCGCCTCCCACGGGATCCGCTCCGGGCGGTTGCGGGCTGTCAGTCGCACCGGGCGGCCGTCGATGGCGAGGATGCCTTCGTCGGGACGCTCGACCCGTCCGGGAAACGGACCGTGGATGCTGTCGTGTCGCAGCAGGTGCACCAGCAGGTCCGGATCGGCGACGTCGTTGACCGCGACGATCCGCACCTGCGGATCGTCGCGCAGCAGCCGCAGCAGGACCCGTCCGATCCGTCCGGCACCGTTGAGGCCGACGGCGAGGCTCATCTCGTGTCCGCGCCGGAGACCGGTCGACCGGACTCCGGGTGGGGGGGAAGTGCGCCGGCCGCGTCCGGTCCGCGACGCGCGGTGGCCTGCCGGGCCGGCGGTCGGGGCGGATTATGCCTGAAAGTCAGGGCGACTCGAGCGAGCCGGCAAGGCGCCCGCGCCGCCGCTGCGGCCGACCGTTGCGACGCGGCGGACCGAGAATCTGCAGCGCGGCGGCGCGCTCGCGGTCCGGCAGCCGGGCGATCACCGCGTCATTGCGACGGATCCGCTCGCGCTGGGCGATCTCGTTGACCGCGTCGTGCACGGCGAGACGCACGACGCCGCGCGTGCGGAGGTAGGCCCGCAGCAGGGCGGGGATCTCGTCACGTGTTCCGATGCAGCCGGCGGCGATGACGAGGTCGGCGCCCACCGGATGCCCGTCGTCGGCCAGCGCGCGCCGGAGATCGGCCGCCGCCAGACGCGAGCCGGCCTCGGCCAGGGCCCGGTGCGCCCGGGCGTGGACGTCGGCCCATGCCGGCTGCGCCGCCGCACGCGGAGCGCAGCGCGCGATCACCCGGGGAAGCCGCGCGAGCAGCGCGCGGCTTCCGGTCGCGGCGGCAAGATCGACCAGCGCCGCGAGGACGACCGGGGCGTCGATCTCGTCGAGCAGCGGTGCGATGCGCGCGATCTGCCGCGGCGAGAGGTTGCGCAGCGCGAGCACGACCCGCCGCGCGTACTCGGCCTGCTCCGGGCGCGCGAGCATCGCGTGGACGGCGGGCTCGGCGGCCCGTCCGCCGAGGCGGGCGATCAGCGTGACGGCCCGTTGCCAGACCGCGAAGCGGCGGCTGGCGAGGTCGTCGAACAGGCGCGAGAGAGCCCACTCCTCGATCCGCGGCGGGGCCGCATCGTCGAGCATCCGGCGCGCCTTGCGCGCGACGCGGGCGCTGCGGGCATCGGCGGCGAGGCGTTCGAGCAGCGCGCGCGCCGAGCCGGGACCGGCGGTCCCGTCGGCGAGCCACGGGAGCACGTCGAGCGCCGTCTCGCGGACGACATCCGCCTCGTCCGGATCCCCGATGACGGCGAGCAGCGGACCGGCGGCGCGCTCGTGGCCGGTCTGGACGAGCATGACCAGCGAGCGGACCGCGACGCGGCGCAGTCCCGGCTGCGGCTCGCGGCGCAGGTACGCGACGAGCGCCGCGATGGCGCGCCGCGGCTCGAGCCGGGCCAGCGCGCCGGCGGCGGCGCGGCGGACCGTGGTCGATTCGTCGTGCAGCAGCGCCGCGACGGCCTGCGTCGCGCGCGGGTCGCCGAGCAGCCCGAGCAGCCGGGTGATCCGGGCGCGCAGCCTGTCGTCGTCGGTGTCGAGTGCGTCGACGAGGCCGGGGACGATTTCTGTACCGCGGTCAATCAGCGCCTGGCGCGCGGCGTCGACGTCGGCGGGATCGCGTCCGGCCAGGCGCTCGACGAGCTTGCGGAACGCCGGCTTCCGTCCCCACGACTGCGCCATGCCCACCCCGCTCGTACCGGAGCACGTCGCGACGACCCGCTCCGTCGAACGGACAGGATCCGTGCGCGGCAGGATGACGCATCCGCCGCCGGATCGATCCGTTCGTCCGTGGTGTCCTTCAGGCGATCACGGTCCGTCCGCCGCGTCGAACCGTGCCTCCCGCTTCGCGGGCGATCGCGAATCCGATCGTCGCCCCGCCGGCCCTCGCTCCCGGCGCGCAGGATTCTGCTCAACAATCGCCGCCGCGGTCAAGACGTCACGCGGGATTTTCTTCGAGGAAAACGCCGCGGCGTGCGCATCGACGCCGCGAGGTCGCTGCAACATCGGGAGTTGCCGCGGTTGTCCCGCGGCGCGCCGGTCACAAGATTCTTCAGCGAGAGATGTTCGCACTGTCCGCAACGCATCGCGGTGCGCTCGTCGCGCTGCTCGTCTCGGGCGCCCTGTGCGCCGCGGGGGCATGCCGCAGTCCGGAGCGCGAGGCGCAGCGCGCACTCGAGCAGGCGCTCGCCGACGACCGGCGTCCGGCGCCCGAGCTGCGCGCCGAACTCGAGCGGATCGTCGAGACGTGGCCGGAGACCGAAGCGGCGCGGCGGGCACGGCGGGAGATACAATCCGTCGACGAGATCGACAGGGCGCTGGCGCGGGGACTCGGACTGCGGGCATGGGACGCGGTGCGGGCGGTGGCGCGCGCCGTCGAGCAGTACAGGGCGCGACATGGCCGACTCCCGGAACGGATCGAGGACCTCGTGCCGCGGCACCTCGCCCGGCTTCCCGAGGATCCGTGGGGCCGTCCGGTCGTCTACACGCGCCGCGGTCGCGGATACGTCGTCGTCAGCTACGGACAGGACGGTCTGCCGGGCGGCTCCGGCGCCGCACGCGACTACGTCGTCGACTCCGGGCGCGTCGTCGGGCCGTGAGCAGGCGGCACGCCGCCCGCTGCGGGTGCTGGTGCCGGTCATGCTTCTCGCCCTGGCCTGTGCGGCCGACGCGGGCGGCGCGCGCACCGTTCTCGACCTCGGCGACGGCGATCGCGTCGTCGCCTCGACCGGCAGCGGCGAGGCGGTCGTGCTCGAGGTGGTGCGCAGTCCGGCGATGCGTGCCCGCGGGATGATGTTCCGCGACGAGGTCCCGCGCGGGACCGGCATGCTGTTCGTGCTCGAGCGTGCCGACCGTCACCCGTTCTGGATGTACCAGTGCCGGGTGGCGCTCGACATCGTCTGGCTCGACGAGCACGGGACCGTCGTCGACGTCTCGCCGCACACGCCGCCCTGCCCGAGCCTGCCGTGTCCGAACTACGCCCCGCAGCAGCCGGCGCGTCTGGTGATCGAGGTCGGCGCGGGAGAGGCGGCGCGACTCGGCATGACACCGGGCCGGCGCGTGCTGCTCGTGCCCGAGCGATCGCGCGAGGGCGGCCGGTGACCCGCGGCCGCGTCGCCGTCCTGCTCGCCGCCTGCGCGGTCGCGCTTCACGCGCCGCGGGCGCAGGACGCGCCGGAGGCGGGCGCGCCGCTGCCGACGGCCGGCCCGCTCGACCTGGCGCGCAGCATCCCGCCGCGGCTGCGCACGCAACTGTTCCGCGAGCCGGTCGCGGTGCGCGTCGCCGGCCCCGCCGAGCGTCGGGCCGCGGCGGCCGGCTGGATCGGCGAGGCGCTCGCCGCGCTGGCCTCGCCGGCATGCCGTGAGGTGCTCGGGCCGCTGCCGGTCGGCGCCGACGCGTTCGCCGCGGCGTGGCCGGAGGGCGATCCGGTCGCGCCGCCGGACGGGGCGATCGAGCTCCTGGTTCCCGAGACGCTGCCCGCGCTCGGAGCGCGCGACGTGGAGTCGCTCGAGACGCGCGGCGTGATTCCGTTCGAGATCATGCTCGCCGGAGAGTGGGCCCGCGCCGTGGCGCGCCGCCACGCGGGACCGCCTCCCGCCGACCCGCTGCTGCGCCAGGCGCGGGCCGCGCGCCTCGAGGGCGTCGCGCGGCTCGCCGGCATCGCGCTGACCGTCCAGGCCAGCGGCCTGTCGCTCGCGGACCTGGGGCAGGAGGTCCTGCGCTCGGACGCCGACGAGGCGGGCTGGCCCCGCGCGGCGCTCGTCGGGCAGGCGCGGGACCCGGTGGTCCGCGCCGCGCTGCGCGCGTTCGCCGAGGACGGCCTGCGCTGGGCCGCGTTCCACTTCCTGCGGGGCGGGGTCGACGAACTGATCGCCGCCATCGAGCGTCCCGGTGTCCGTCCGTCCGACCTGCTCGGTCCCGGCCGGGCGCCGCGCCGGCCCGCGCTGCCGGAGGGCGGCTGCCGGATCGGCCCCCGGCCCGCCGCGGCGCTGCTCGTCGGCGACGACGACCCGCTGTGGGTCGACGAGCTGCTCGAGGACAGGTGGCGGCGCGAGGCGGGAGGCGGGACCGCGGTGTCGCTCCGTTTCGAGACGGAGGAGGCCGCCGCCGAGGCCGCCGCCGACGCGCGTCGCCGCGGCTGGGAGGTCGTCGTCGAGGGCGCCGCGATGCGCGCCCGCCGCGACGGCCCGCCGCGCTGACCGCCGCGCGTGGATCCGGCTTGTTTACGTGTTATCTTTCGCGGCCGGCCCGCCGGACGTTCCCGGGGATCGTCCGTTCGCGCGGGCCGACCGATCGGAGACAGGACCGATGGACCAGGCGCTCGCCGGCGTTCCCGTGCTGTCGTTGATCACCTTCCTGCCGCTGGCCGTCGCCGTCGTGGTGATGCTCGTCCCGCGCGAGCGGCCGCGGCTGATCCACCAGGTCGCCACCTGGGGCAGCCTGCTGACGTTCGTCGTCTCGGTGCTGCCGCTGCTGGCGTGGGACTTCACCGACGGCGGGTTCCAGTTTGTCGAGACCCACGCGTGGATCCCGTCGCTCGGGGTCCAGTACAAGCTGGGCGTCGACGGCGTCTCGATGCTGCTCGTCGTGCTCACGACCCTGCTGACGTTCATCTCGCTGCTCAGCTCGTGGAGCGCGATCGAGTCGCGGGTCAAGGAGTACTGCGTCTACTTCCTGCTGCTCGAGGTCGGGATGCTCGGCGTGTTCGTCGCGCTCGACCTGTTCCTGTTCTACGTCTTCTGGGAAGTGATGCTCGTGCCGATGTACTTCATCATCGGCATCTGGGGCGGCCCGCGCCGCATCTACGCCGCCGTCAAGTTCTTCCTCTACACGCTGGCCGGCTCGGTCCTGATGCTGATCGGGATCATCGCGCTGTACTTCTACTCCGGCCAGGTGCTCGGCGAGCGGACGTTCGACATCGTGCGCCTGCACGAGCTGGGTGCGCTGACCGCGGACTGGAGCTGGGCGTTCTGGGTGTTCATGGCGCTGTTCGTCGGCTTCGCGATCAAGGTGCCGATGTTCCCGTTCCACACCTGGCTGCCCGATGCCCACGTCGAGGCGCCGACGGCCGGCTCGGTGATCCTCGCCGGCGTGCTGCTCAAGATGGGCACCTACGGCTTCTTCCGGCTCAGCGTCCCGATCTTCCCGGTCGAGACGGCGCGCAACCTGCCGTGGCTGCTCGGGCTGTGCATGGTCGGCGTGATCTACGGCGCGCTGGTCGCGTTCGCGCAGCAGGACTGGAAGAAGCTCGTCGCCTATTCGTCGGTCAGCCACCTCGGGATCACGATGGCCGGCCTGTTCGCGCTGAACATCGCCGGGGTCAAGGGCAGCGTGCTGCAGATGATCAACCACGGCATCTCGTCGGGCGCGCTGTTCCTGATCGTCGGGATCGTCTACGAGCGCCGGCACACCCGGCTGATCTCGGAGTACGGCGGCCTGGCCCGCGTGATGCCGGTGTTCGCGGTGTTCTTCATGGTGATGATGCTCTCGTCGGCGGGACTGCCGCTGCTCAACGGCTTCGTCGGCGAGCTGACGATCCTCGCCGGCCTGTCGCAGGTCGGCGGGGCGGTCTACTCGTTCTTCGGCGCCTCGCCGCTGTGGTGGACGGTGCTCGGCGCGACCGGGGTCGTGCTCGGGGCGGCCTACCTGCTGCTGCTCTACCAGCGCACGATGTTCGGCGAGGTGACCAACCGGAAGAACGAGAACCTGCCGGACATGAGCTGGCGCGAGCGCTGGACGCTGATCCCGCTCGTCGCGCTCGCGGTGTGGATCGGCGTCTACCCGTGGACGTTCTTCGCCTACCTCGAGGCCCCGGTGCGGCGCCTGGTCGACGAACAGGTCGTCCCGGCGCTCGAGCAGGCGGAGCTGGACGTGCTGCTCCCGGAAGGGACGGACGTGGCGACCGGGTCGGCCGCGCGGCTGCCCGACGAGCCGGCGGAGGCGCCCGCGGCGTCGCACGCGGGGAGGACGGATGCCGGCGGACGACCGGCCGCGGACGCACACTGAGCGTTCCCGCCGGCGGGGCCCGCGGCCGGCCGGCAGCGAACCCGAGGAACCGGTTGCGGGGCGGGGCGGATCTGCTAGCATCCGACGCTCCGCGGAGGACACGGACGACACGGCCGGAGCGCGCCTGGCGCGGGCGCTGAAGCAGGCGGCCCCGTTTCTCGGGGCGGCGTGGACGCTGACCGCGGCGCTGCTGGCCGGAGCCCTCGGCGGACGCTGGCTCGACGGACGGCTCGGGACGGGCCCCTGGCTGACGCTCGCGGGGATCGTGCTCGGACTGCTCGTCGGCTTCTACGAACTGGCACGCGTGGCGTTTCCCGGCCGCCCGGAGCGGCCGGACGACGGGAACGGGAAACGGAGACGACGGTGACGGCGCCGCTGATCGACTGCGTGCTGGCCTTCGCCGCCACGGGGGCGGCCTGCTTCGTGCTGGGCGCGCTCGTCCCGCTGTCGCGTGCTCCGTTCGGAAGCCACATGACCCGCCGCGGGCTGCGGATGCTCGGGCGGGCGCTGGTCGTGCTCGCCGTCGTCGGCGCGGGCGTCGGTCCGCTCGGCGGGCGCCCGGCAGCGGTGGTGATCGGCGCCATCGCGGGGTGGCTGCTGGCGGCGGGCGCCGAGGTCCGCGCGCAGGCGCGCGTGGTCGGGCAGGGAGATCACCGATGACGTCGACGCTGCCGCTGCTCGCCGCGGGCGGGGCCGCCGGCGAGTCCGTCGATCTCGGCGGGTTCATCATCCACCACGTCGCCAACTCCGGGACGTGGGGCTTCGGCTGGTCGAAGTTCGTGTTCCTGATGGCCGTCGCCGGCCTGCTGGTCGTCGTCGGCGTGCTCCGCGCGGTGCGCGGCTACGACGAGAACGGCGTGCCGCGGACGCGCTGGGCCCAGATGATCGACCCCTTCGTCGAGCACTTCTACCGCGACATCGCGCTGCAGTACGCCGGCAAGCGCTGGGCCCGGCAGGTCGCGCCGCTGATCCTGACGTTCTTCTTCTTCATCCTGACGTGCAACCTGCTCGGGCTGCTGCCGATCGCCGATGCGATCCATCTCGCGAACTGGCTGGCCGGCAATGCGCCGACGCACGCGTCGCCGCCGTGGATGGCCCCGGAGGGCGCCGGGATCCTGCAGCGCGGCCTGGCCGCGATCAGCCTGATCGCCGAGGGCGGATCGACCGCCACGGCGAACTTCAACGTCACCGCGTCGCTCGCCGTGGTGACGTTCTTCGCGATCATCCTGTTCGGCAGCCTCGAGCATGGGGTCATCGGCCACTTCTCGCACCTCGCCCCGAAGGGCGTGGCGTGGCCCGTGCGCTTCCTGCTGCTGCTGCCGATCGAGACCCTGTCGATGTTCGTCAAGCCGTTCGCCCTGACGATGCGACTTGCCGGAAACATGACCGCGGGACACATGGGCATTCTCGCGGTCCTGCTCGGGTTCATCTACGCGGCGCAGAGCGCCGGCCTGCCCGGCAGCGTCGGCGGGTTTCCCGCCGCGCTGCTGGCGACGGGCATGATGCTGCTCGAGCTGATCGTCGCGTTCGTGCAGGCGTACGTGTTCGCTCTGCTCAGCGGAGTGTTCATCGGACTGGCCATTCACCATCACTGAGCCGAGGGCTCGGAGGACGGGCCGCCGACCCGACGCGGGGACTGCGGCCGGAGGAACGGGAAACGATGAAGAAGCTTGCCAAGTTCGCGTTCGTCGGGATCGTGGTCGCGCTGTTCGCGGCGGCGCCGGTGCTCGCCGCCGACGAGGCGGCCGGCGGTGCCGCGATGGGTCTCGATCTCGCCGGTCTGGGCGCCGGCCTCGGCGCTGGCCTGATCGCCATCGGCGCCGGCATGGGCATCGGGCGCCTGGCGGCGGCTGCCGCCGAGGGCATCTCCCGGCAGCCTTCGGCTGCCGCGAGCATCACCGGTGCGGTCAACCTGCCGCTGTTCCTGCTCGAAGGCGTCGCGATCATCGGCCTCGTCGTCGGCCTGCTGATCGTGTTCATGCGCTGAGGTGGCTCCGGTGAGCGCCCCGATCGCGATTCTCGCCGCCGGCGGTGGCGATGCGCTGATGCGCCTGGAGGTCAACCTCTGGGTGTGGACGCTGATCATCTTCCTCGCCGTCGTGCTGATCCTGTGGCGCGGCGGATGGAAGGTGATGATCGCCAAGCTCGACGCCCGCGACGAGGCGATCCGCGGCGCGATCGAGAAGGCGAAGCGCGCCCGCGAGGAGGCCGAGACGCTGCTCGCCGAGCAGAAGGCCGCGCTCGACGCGGCCCGCCGCGAGGCGGCCGAGATGCTCCAGAACGTGCAGCAGGAGGCCTCGCGCGAGCGGCAGCGGATCCTCGAGCAGGCGCGCGAGGAGTACGAGCGGATCGTCCAGCGCGGTCGCGAGCAGATCGACAACGAGACGCGCGCCGCGCTCGAGCGCATCCGCGCCCAGGTCGCCGAACTGTCCCTCGAGGTGGCCGGGCGGCTGCTGCGCGCCCGGCTCGACCCGGCGACGCATCGCGAGCTGGCCGAGCGCTTCGTCGCCGAGATCGAGCGCGGCGGCGGATCGCCGACCGCCTGACGCTTCCGGCTTCCGGGTTCCGCTGCCGACGACGGCCCCGTTCCTTCCCGGGACGGGGCCGCCTGCCGTCGGTCCGCCGTCACGATCCCCCGGCGGACATTCCCGTGGCCACCGCGCCCGCGGAGAGCAGCGTGCGCGCCCGCTCCTCGAGCCAGGCCAGCCACCGCGCCAGCTCGTCGTCCGGATGGTCCGCGGGAGCGAACAGGACGGCGAGCGCGTCCTCCGTGTGCTCGCCGACCGCGGTGCGCAGCGAGTCGGCCGTCGGATTGCCGAACGGTCCCGCCGCATCGGCGAGCACCGGGCGACCTTCGAGACGGATCTCGGGCCGGCGGATCCCCGCGTAGACCTCGCCGGGCCGGCCGAGGCGGAGCGTGATGCGCCGGCCCTCGATGCGCCCGGCGTCGTAGAGGCCGACCGGCAGCCCGTGCTCGAGCGCCCACAGGTTGGCGAGATCGACCGCGGGGTGCACGCGCGGGAACGGATCGCCGCGCAGGACGCGCCGGAGCAGCGCCTCGGGGCTGGGGCGGTGACGCGTCGGGTCGAGGCCGAGGCGCTCGATCTGCCCCGCCGTCCGGCCCTTGTCTGCGGTGCGCATCCGTCCGATCTCGGCCGCGACCAGCGCGTCGA